>PSPX01000002.1 GCA_004195715.1 Methanobacteriota archaeon
GGGTTTGCCGACCACATGTCTGCAGTGCCGCCCATGACCAGCGGCGAGCCCAAAGAGCACTCTTCCCCCAGAGTACACGGCAAGACATCGGAGAGGTACTGGATGGAGTAGGGAGCCGCAGCCACCACCCTGATGTCGATGGTGGTGGCCGTAGAGCCTACTGCATTCGTACCGATGATGGTGTAGCGGGTTTCGATAACCTCTCCCTCTGGAGTCCCGCCAATCACCCCTGACTCTCCATCGAGAGACAGTCCATCGGGAAGTCGAGGATTGACAAACCAGTTCTGCGGACCGTCTCCAAAGAAACTCGGAGTCAGGGACTGCATCTCCACTCCAGAGACGAGCAAGATGGAACTTTCCCCATAGGTCAGCGAACTTGTCTTCTGCATCAGCCTGCAAGAAACTCCGGTGAAGACCTGGTGGGCCATGCAATCGTCCTCGGTAATCACGTGGACATAGCAGTCGGGATGAGATGGTTCAGCGGTGCAGTCGGCCTCTTCTATCGGCTCCTCTTCTTCACCGAACAACCCGAGACATCCCGAACTGAGCAGCAACATCGAGAGCAGGAGGGCGGCGTTGCGCTTCGGCTGCACGGGCTCTATTGGAAAGCCTCAGAAGAAAAAGTGTCCGGAAGACGTGCTCCCATTGGGAGCACGCTCACACGAGGCCAGGATAAGCAGGCCCGGGTTCGAAGCAGTAGTGAACCGTCTGGAACTCAGACTTGAACTCGGCAACATCTCTGCCTATGGCAGAGGGATCCTCATTGAAGATTAGTGCCCTCGCAAAGAAGCGTGCCACGTCCTGCATTTCATCGGGCCTCATGCCGACCCTAGTTAACTCGGGAACACCTAGCCTGAGGCCGCTTGGAGACATCGCCTTGGTGTCTCCGGGAAGCATGTTCATGTTGGTGATGATGCCAGCTTCTTCGAGTAGAGCGGCTGCATCCCTGCCAGCTCCCGAATCCGCCTCTCCATGGCGGGTCAGGACCTGATGGCTGGCTGTATAGTCACGCTCCTCGGCCATTACCTCGAAACCCTCGGCAGCTAAAGCGGCGCCCAGCGCTTTGGCGTTAGCCACGATGTCTCTAGCGTAGTCAGCACCGAACTCTTCGAACTCGGCTAGTGCCACCGCTTTGCCGGCTACGTGATGGACCAGGAAATATCGCACTGTTCAGACGACGCTGAAACTTGGGGTCATCAGAGTTTGAAAGAAGGAAACCTCCCTGTGGGCCAGGGAAGGTCTTGTGGCTGCTCCCGGTCATCACGTCGGCACCTTCCCGCAGAGGATCCTGGAACTGATTTCCCGCAATCAACCCGAGGACGTGGGCGGCGTCATACATCACCTTGGCACCGACCTCGTGGGCGGCGTCAGCCAACTCCTCCAGAGGAGTTGGGAAAAGGAAGACTGACTGACCGAACAGAGCTACGTTCGGCTCAGTCTCGCGAATCAGAGCTGCTGCTGCGTCGATATCCGGCTCCATACGGCTCTCAATCCAGGGGTATGTCACCAGATTCAGTCCACGCACTCCGACAGCACCCATCCGCGCGTGCGAGATGTGTCCGCCGTCGGCGGTGGACACCGCGGTGATTGTGTCGCCGGGTTTGGCTAGGGCCTTCAGACCGGCCATGTTGGAGACGGTTCCTGAGGTCGACTGGATGTTGGCGAAATTGCAGTTAAAGACGCGTTTGGCTGCAGCAATGCCAATCTCCTCAATGGTGTCGAAGTCGTCGCATCCCTGGTAGTATCTCTTACCTGGCAGACCCTCGGCGTACCTGCCATGCAAATCCGAGTCGCAAGCCTTGCGTACCAACGGGCTGAGGATGTTTTCACTGGCTATCATCGGCAGGCTGTCGCGGTAGTGCCTGCCCGACTCGTCGACTGCCTCCAGTATCCTCGATGCTGCCTCGCGAGCGCTCATGCATCCTGCATCGAGAACAGGTCAAAGAGTTTAGCGGAAGCACATGGAACGGCTGCTTTCAGACTCATTGGGGAAGAGTATTTTGAATCGAGGCCGACATGGCACCCCATGAGCCGCCGCGCCACCCTAACAACCATCCTGACTGCAATGCTGCTAGTAGCGGTTCCCTACACCGTTCTAGCAACCGATTCGGACGGCGACGGGACCGATGACGCAGACGATGATTTTCCGAACAACCCGTGTGCGGACACGGATACTGATGGGGATGGTTTGCCTGACACCGTAGTGAGTGGTTGCTCTTCTCAATCGGTTGTCGGCCACACCTCTTTTGAGGACCCTTTCACCATCGCGAGCGTGAAGTACACTGACACTGGAAACGATTCGGTCAGCAGGTACCTTTGGAACAACGCCAACGAACCGCATATCGCTCACAACCAGACTAATGGATCAGAAATGGGTTTCACCCTCTACTACACCTCGACTGGCGGCGTCGGACTGACAGACGGTGACTACTTCGGCACGATCAACTACACCGGGACTGTCAGCAACTTCACCGACGGGAACAACGGCTACCAGATGTCGGACGTCGATGGAATCGCCACTCTAGCTCTCGATGACATAACAGCAGAAGTGATGACTTTCGACTTCTTCCTCCAGGACACCGGATACGAGACCTCGAACCCCGTGGACTACCTAGTCATCAGATTCATCGGCGCGAACAGCGATATCGAGATTATCAACACCACGGGATACGACATCGACACCGACAACTCGTCATGGCTTGGCACGTGGACGACGATGACGGTGATGATAGGAGCGGCCGGGCACGGTCATCTCGAAGTCGAATTCGCCTCGAACTCCGCTATGGAGGCCCTGTACCTAGACAACATACAGTTCACCTCGACGGTGGTGCTCACCGCTGACTCGGATGACGACGGCGACGGTTGGCTCGACACCGACGAGGTTGACTGTGGGACCGACCCGCTAGACGGAAACGATGTCCCAGCTGACGCTGATTCCAACGGCATCTGCGACGCACTAGAAGGCGACGATTTCGACGGTGACGGGATTCCTAACGACCAGGACCCCGACGACGACAACGACGGTGTTGACGACGTCGATGACGACTTTCCATTGAATCCTAACGAGACCACCGACACCGACGGTGACGGCGTGGGAGACAATGCTGACGAGGACGATGATGATGATGGTTGGATAGATGAGAATGAAGTAGGGTGTGGCACCGATCCACTGGACGGTTCATCCGTGCCTTCTGATTACGACTACGACACCATCTGCGACGCACTTGATCCTGACGATGACAACGATGGTACTGACGACGTGTATGATGCGTTCCCATATGATGGAACTGAGTGGAGAGACACGGACGGCGACGGTAAGGGCAACAACGCTGACGTTGATGACGATAATGACGGCTGGAGCGATGTCGATGAGTCGGATTGCGGCACGGACTCGATAGATTCGGGGTCCGTTCCGGCGGATCTCGACGGCGATGGAATCTGCGATTCATTGGATGAAGATACCGACAACGACGGCTGGAGCGATGCTGATGAGTCGGATTGCGGCACGGACTCAAGTGATGGCAATTCAATACCGTCGGACTCGGATTCAGATGGTGTGTGTGACGTCATGGACGACGACACCGACAACGATGGCTGGAGCGATGCTATCGAGTCAGACTGTGGTAGTGACCAGATGGATCCCGATTCGGTGCCTGCTGATCAAGACGGAGATTCACAGTGCGACGCAACAGACGCAGACATAGACGGTGACGGTTACAACAACGATGATGATGAGTTCCCTAACGATGCTGCGGAATGGGTCGACAGCGACGGGGACGGCATCGGTGACAATGCGGACTCCGATGACGACGGTGATGGTTGGGAAGATTCGGGCGACGAGTTTCCTGATGATGCTTCTGAGTGGGTCGACAGCGACGGGGACGGAACCGGTGACAATGCGGACTCCGATGACGACGGTGATGGTTGGTCCGACGCAACTGAATCCGACTGTGGCAGCGATTCGCTAGACGAGGACTCTGTACCCGGCGACTTCGACGGTGATGGCCAATGCGACGACCTCGACTCGGATGATGACGGTGACGGGGTGGCAGACAACGATGATGCGAAGCCGATGGACCCAAGCGAGTGGGACGACACCGATGGCGATAGTATCGGGGACAACTCCGACTTGGATGACGATAATGACGGCTGGTCGGATGATGAGGAGAACGAATGCGGCGCTGATCAGTACAACAGCGACAGCACTCCAACAGATTACGATAGTAACGGGGTGTGTGATGCCAATGACCCGATTGTAGAGCCGGAAACCAAGGGCACTCCTGGGTTTGGCTTGCTATCTGCACTAACGATGCTGGCACTTGCAGCTTTCGCACGCAGGGACTAATGTGGCGCCGACAGCAGGACTCGAACCTGCGACCTGTGGATTAACAGTCCACCGCTCCACCAACTAAGCTATGTCGGCCTGACTCGCGGCTGGCCCCATCCTTCATGAAAGAATCGGATTACTCCCACTCAATTGTTCCGGGTGGTTTGTGAGTGATATCGTAGACTACTCGGTTCACCTGACCCTTGAGGGAATTGGTAATCTCTGTACTTATTTCAGCCAGTACATCGTGTGGTATCTCCGAAAACTTGGCACTCATACCGTCTAGGCTCGTCACTGCTCTCACCACTACTGTTTCTCCGTGCACACGCGCATCACCGTGCACGCCTACGCTCCTGACTGGGAGTAAGGCTGCGAAATACTGCCAGGGCAGCTCACATCTGCCCTCTGCCGCCGCAGCCTGCAGGCGGGTCTCGACAATGTAGCAGGCCTCGCGGCAAGCCGCTACTCTGTCCGGTGTGATATCGCCGAGGACCCGGACTGCGAGGCCCGGGCCTGGAAACGGCTGGCGCTCGCTCGACGGGATACCGAGATCGCGGGCGATAGCGCGAACCTCGTCCTTGTAGAACTCGCGCAGTGGCTCGACTATGACTAGGTCGACATCCTCAGGTAGTCCGCCGACATTATGGTGCGACTTGATGACGTCACGATTGCCGCCACCGGACTCTATCCAGTCGGGCGCTATGGTGCCTTGAACTAGGAATTTTGCTCCGCATCCTTCCTGTTCTCCTTCGAAGACTCGGATGAATTGCTCACCAATGACCTTGCGCTTCTCCTCTGGGTCAGTTACTCCTGAGAGATGGTTCAAGAAGCGCTCCGAGGCGTCCACTACCTTGAGCTCGATGCCGAGGTCAGAGAACATATGTGCGACCTCGTCTGACTCGTCCTTACGCATCAGTCCGGTGTCGACGTATACGCAGTGCAAGAGATTCCCCACGGCACGGTGGGCTAGCACTGCGGCCACCGTACTGTCTATGCCTCCGGAGCAAGCGATGATTGTGGTGTCGTCAATCTGAGACTGCAGGGTCTCAACTGCTTCGTCTACTAGCATCTGAGTCTGCATCAAGAGCTCACTCCCTCAGCGACTCGTCGTCCGCGATGACTCTCGCAGTGCGTGACTTTCTCCACTCGGCGAATCTGGAGGCGAGATCGACGTCACCCATAGCAAGCATCTGGATGGCTAGCACGGCGGCATTATCACCACGGTCAACGCCTACGGTTGCCACGGGCATCCCAGGTGGCATTTGGACTATCGAAAGCAGGCTATCTAGGGGTACCTTGCCTCCGACCGGGACACCAATCACCGGCAGAGTAGTCATCGCTGCGACCACCCCTGGAAGGGCCGCAGCCATCCCTGCCATCCCAATGAAAATCTGGCATCCGTTTTCGATGGCAGAGGAGACGACGTCCTCTAGGTACTTGGGAGCCCGATGAGCTGAAGCGACCCTAACTTCGTGCGAGATGCTGAACTCAGAAAGTACTGCAGTGCATTTGTTGGCGACCGGCAAATCGGTCTTGGATCCAAGCAGTATGCAGACGTCCATGTACTGCCGGGACGTGGTCGGTTCAAATGCCTGCCGTCGGAGAAGCGTCGTTGCTCTGCGCGTCGCCAACGAGTAGTCTCTTGGGCCACTCCAGCCCGAGGTCGGCAACCGGCGGCTGTGACAGTAGACTGATGGCCAGAGCCTTTCCAACTGGTCCTTCGGAGAAAGGGTCGTGGACGAAGCCAGCACCATCGAGCAGGGCGAGAGCGAGGAAGCGGTCACTGCCGCGACTGGCTCCTGCAATCACCAAGTGTCCGTACTCACAGCCCACTCTGGCGATTGAACCAGTGGTCCATCTCTCAGAAATCACCTGCCACTCAGAAGGCAACTGAGATGACGATTTCCAAGCTGACTGGTCGATTGGCAGAAGCCACCTCGCTGCCGGAATCTGCAATATTTGTTCGATTTGGCGGAACGAGCGGAACCATGCGACCCAGAACAGAGCGTAAGAGACCCAACCGAGAATTGGGCTCACCAGTATGTGAAGGGCGAAAATTACCGAAGCACCGGCGAAGGTCGCCCAGTCGAAAGGCAAGGACAGGAGCGCGTCCTCAGACATCGGCTGGGCAGAACGGACCAGATAGAGCGGTACCAGAATCAGTATCCATGTCATAGTGAAGAACAGTGCTGCTACGCTCTGATCATCGACAGGGAGACGATGAGGGAGAATGAAGGGGATTGCGGAGAGTAACAGGAACAGCGGCGACCATGCGAGGGGCATCAGTATCGACGGGGCGACGGGTTGCAGGCGCTGTCTAGCCCATCCCTTACCACCCTCTTGGGCAGTTGTGCTCAACCAAGACTCAGGCGGGCTCAACTCGCCTCTCTTGGTATCTTGTTGCGAGGAGTCGTCGGGAAGTCTTTCCCACTTAGGTTCGCCCACCAGCCACTGGTGGTCCAGCCCCGCTTCCATGGAGTCCGCAAGGGTCGTCAGGTCTTGTCCGCTTCGGCTATCACTCAGGACCGGGATGTCTGAGAATCAAATTGCGAGCCGCCCATACCTCATCCACTCTCTTGACATCAGTTGAGTGAGGTGCGGTGGTCACTATCTCTGGGTCCTCACCCAGTATCGTGTGAAAATCAGCGGCGAAACGGTCCATGACCTCCTTCGATTCGGTCTCAGTGGGTTCGATCATCAGACATTCGGGGACAATCATGGGGAAGTATAGCGTTGGAGCCATGACCCCATAGTCTAGCAACCTCTTGGCCACATCCCTGCCAGTGACACCTACTGCGTCCTTCAGAGCGCTCATAGACAGAGTGAATTCGTGCTTCACCACCTCCGCAGGGACTCCATCTAGCGGCATCGCGTGCATCCTCTCTGCGGTATCCGAGTCGGGATTCAAGATACGGTGACGTAGGTAGTTGGCGTTCAAGACAGCGTGTTCGCTCATCCGCTCTAACTCTCTGCCATATCTACGGTAAAACGCCCATGCGCGGACCACGGCACCTGAGTTGCCGTGCCACTGCTGAACCTTGCCGATACTGGATTCGCCCACCTCCTTCCAGACGTACCAGTAGCCGTCGCCCACTCCCTTGGGGTCATCTCCAACTCGCTCCCTGCGATCGGCTATCGGACTGGGCAGGAAGGTTGCGAGGTGTGACTTCACCCCAATCGGGCCGCTGCCCGGGCCACCACCGCCATGTGGCTGGCTGAAGGTCTTGTGCAGGTTGTAGTGAACTGCATCAAAACCCATCCGACCAGGGTCGGTCTTGCCTAGGATGGCATTGAAGTTGGCACCATCGTAGTACATCTGACCGCCGGCTGTGTGAACCATCTCGGAGACCCGAGAGATGTCGGGCTCGAAGACGCCAAGCGTAGAGGGGTTGGTGATCATCATCGCCGCGGTGTCATCGCCCACTGCTTCCTCGAGTGCGGCGAGATCGATTCTGCCGTCGGTCGCGCTTGGAATTTCTATGATGTCATAGCCGCACATCGCTGCCGAAGCGGGGTTGGTGCCGTGTGCGGAGTCTGGGACGATGACTTTGTTGCGGTGGTCTTGACCAATACTGCGATGGTACTCCTGAATGCAGCGCATGGCGGTGAACTCTCCCTGTGCTCCCGCAACCGGTTGCAGCGTCACCTCGTCCATTCCCGAGCAGATTGCGAGCATCTCCTGCATCTCGAAGAATATCGCTAGAAGCCCCTGTATCTGGTGTTCTGGTTGCAGAGGGTGGATACGGTCTATTCCTGGTAGTTGGACGATTCTCTCGTTGAGCCGGGGGTTATGCTTCATGGTGCACGAACCCAGAGGATAGAATCCGGTGTCGATGCCGAAGTTCCGGGTCGACAACCAAGTGTAATGGCGAACCAATTCCGGCTCGCTGGCCTTAGGCCACGCCGGAGGCGACTTCCTGCGAAGGACCTCGGGAACCGTGGCCCAAGAGGCCTCGGCGCCCATTGAGGGCTCCGGCTGGGACCATCCAGCGCCGTCTGCGCCTCTGAACGCGAACAGGTCGCTCATGCTCCCGCCCCCTCTATCCAAGAGGACAGGCCTGTGACCAGAGCGTCGATGTCGGACTCGCTGGTGCGCTCGTCGGCACCGATGAGCAGGCAGGTGGACATTTCGTAGTCCGCCCACCACACGCCGAGGTCGAAGCCACCGAGCACCCCCTCGCCGTCCAAGTGCGCAAGAGCTTCGGACGCCTCACCGGGAAGCTTGACTGCGAACTCGCGGAAGTTGCTCGCTTTGGGGTCGACCAGTTTGATGCCGTCGATTGCTGTGACCGCTTTCTTCGTGGCCTCTGTCGCAGAAGCGACCCTCAGTGCCAGCCTCTCGAGCCCCTGGGGGCCGAGTAATGCCATGTGCATGGCCCCCATCAGTGCGATGAGCGTCTCGTTGGAGCAGATGTTTGACGTCGCGCGGTGTCTGCGGATATGCTGCTCGCGTGTCGACAGCGTGAGTGTAAATGCGCGCTTGCCGTCGACATCTCTCGTCAGCCCCACTATCCTGCCGGGCATCTGCCGGGTGTAATTCTGGCCGCAGGCGAATATGCCGTAGATTGGCCCGCCCGCGGTCGGCCCGATGCCGAAAGGCTGACCCTCCCCCACTACGATGTCTGCGCCCCAGTTCCCGGGTGGCTCGACTATCCCGAGAGAGACTACATCAACTCCGACGATGAGGGCCGTCTCCTCTCCAATCACCGCCTTCAGATCCATGAGACCGGGGTCAAGGATACCAAAGGCACTCGGTTGCTCCACATAGACAGCGCAGCAGCCTGCAGCCTCGGCGGCGGATCTCATGTCTATGTGGCCATCGTGCAGGTGCTCGAGCATCCTGATCTCGATTCCGCTCCCTTGGGTGTAGTTCCTGATTACCTCAAGCCTTTGAGGAGGCACAAACATGGAGACGTAGACGATGTTTTTCTGTGTCGATTTGCGTCGGTGGACGCGCACTGCACAGGTGATGGCCTCTGCCGCTGCTGTTGATACGTCGTACATCGAGACGTTTGCCACCGGCAGACCAACCAACTCGCTCACCATCGTCTGGAATTCCCACATCGCCTGTAGCATCCCCTGACTGACCTCAGGCTGGTAAGGAGTGTAGGAAGTCAGAAACTCTCCGCGAGTCGCGAGCATTCCGACCATCGTGGGGACGAAGTTTCTAGCAAGTCCGGCTGCGAGGAAACTCGGCCTGTCGTCAAGGCTCACATTGGCTCCGAGTAGTCTCTGGGCGTCCGCCCATATCTCCTCCTCAGACTGTGGATCTCGAAGGGGCAGAGGAGTGTCTCTTCGGATGTCCTCAGGAATATCTGAGAACAACTCGTCGAGCGAACTCATTCCCATTTCGCTGAGCATCTCTTGCTCTCTTCCGAGATTTGGCAATTGGTCCACTGTGGCATTCTCCCGCCTCTCGGCGCATCGAGGAGAATAGCGAGAGTCTTCAATGTTCGTCGGCGGCTTAGTCGGACCACCGACACACTCTTAATCGTCCGAAGAGAGTCAGTCTTGATAACATGAAGGTCGCAATCTCGGCATCTGACGCGTTCGTCGCGCCTTACATCGCTGAAATGCTCGGTTCCTCCGCTGTAGTGGTTCCTGATGAGTCGCTTTCTGATGCCACCTCTCTCGATGCCATGTTAACTCCTTGCCGCGCCCTGATACACATCAATTCGCGCCCCATCGATATCTCGGTGGGGCGTACTGACAGGGAGGCTTACATCTCGATGATGGAGGCCTCCAGGCCGATTCTAGATGCAGTCGATAGGCACGGTGGGCTACATCTGGTAATCCTAGGGACCCTGCGTGTACACCCGCAGTGGAATCCTGGAGATTCGTACTACGGACTCGAGTCCACACTAGCCCCTCGTGACATCGCGGCCGAGGGGCAGTTGTGGGTGGAGGAGAACGCGTTGGAACGGGCTGAGGCTGAACGGCCTGTGAGTATCATCAGGGCATCGAATGTCCAAGGTGTACCCTTGGAAGGCCCGCCTGGCAACGGCCTGTTACATAGATGGGCCGAGGAGTGCCAGATTGGCTGGATCAACATCCCGGGGGATGGATCCGATCTCAAGGATTTCATCCACGTCCAAGACCTAGTCCGAGTGGTCGATGCGGTTCTTTCAAGTCCGCCTCCGACCAGAGAGAGCATTGCAGTCGGCTCGGGCAAGGGAATCTCAATGGAGGACTTAGCGGCGTCCTACAAGCAGAGGACCGGGTGCGACCCAGAGTTCGGACAGAGCGATGAGGGAGAGGTCTTCGGAATCGTCGATGCATGGGTGCTTGAGGAGAGGTTTGGCTTCAGACCACAGATCAGCCTTGAGGAGATGATTGCTGAGGCCTTCGAGGCTGCGGGTCACTGAGCGCTCAGTATCAGTCGCTTGCGGATACCGTTCCACCCGGTGAATGATGTGTCCAGCGAGTGCTCGGAGCCGCTTTGGAACAAGCTCGAATCGGCATCGTTTCGAAGTCGAATCTCGACCTCCCCGACACCGGGGATTTCGGCAATAACAGTGCTTCCACCCCTATAGGCGTCGTCCACACCTATTCCGAAGGTGCGTTCGGGGGCTGTTGTGACCTTCATTGAAATGTTTTGAGATTGCCCCTCGACGGAGTCGGCGAGCCTCCTCTGGTCCGAGAGCATCCTAGCTTCGGAGAATGCGGTGGAGAGGTCAGAGAGGTCGACGGAGACAGCCGGAACGTTTGCATCGGCCACAGGTGCAGCGACCCGTGCGGCGACTTCTGAGGCCTCCATCCTCCTACGAGAAGGAGAGGGCCTCCTGCGTGTGCCAACTTCGACTCTATCCGGAACAGATACCCTATCAGATGAGGTGACGCGGTGACTGTCATGCCAGGTCTGCGATCCGCCTCGTTCGCGAACGTCGACTTGGTCGGGAATCTCGACTTGGTCGGGGATGTCGACTTGGTCGGGGATGTCGACTTGGTCGGGGATGTCGATATGGTGCTCATCATGCCACTCATCGTGGCTGGCGTATCCCACATCGTTGGCTCGTCTGCGCATATCCTCCGACCTTGTCGGCTCAGGGGGTGCTCCCTCCACCGGTGCTTCCTCTGCGTTTTCCTGCATGTCAGCAGCGACTACACCGGCAACACCCACTGCGGCTGCTCCAGCGGCGATGGCCTCGGGGCTTGGCATTCTCGAAACGATTTGTCCCTGCATAGAGTTGGCACGAATTCTCCAAATTCTTCGAGCGGAGGACTGTAGGGAGAAAGGCAGTTTCTCGATCTCCTTCTCGACCTCAGAATCGGCAATTCCTCTGGCCTGCTCGACTGACAGGCCCTGATCACTGACAGACCGTTCTAACTTAGATATCAGCTCTGTGAAATTGTCTGTTACCATGTCAAATTCAGATTTGCCCGTATCGAAATCTGGAGGAGAAGAGGGTGTTTCATCGGTTGCAACAGCGAACGGCACATAGGCTAACTCGCGCCCATTGTTGTCGGTGTCATGTAACCTTAGAGTCCATTCTCCTAGTCCTGGGTTGGGCAAAGTGAAACCACCGTGAGTCCTGCCTTCAAGATACTTGAAACTAGTATCGTGCTGGTCGTTGACTGCCTCGTCACCGTGCGGAATTTCTGCCGGTACGATTCCTATCCAGGCGTCATTGGGTAGTTCGAAGGCAGTGAAGGAGAAACTGATTTCCTCGCCGCTCTTGAACGAAGACCGTGGCAGAGTGATTTTGATTTGTTCGTCGCCAGAGGAGTTTTCAGCGGCTCTGGAAGCGGTATCATCAGTGGTTGACTCGCTCGATTCGCCAACAATGGAGATGGTGATTTTACCCACGCCGACCCATCTTCTGGTTCCCGTGGGTAATGATCCGTCGCCCCTTGGTCGTGACCAGCCACCTCTGTACCAATCGTTGCTGCCATCCTGCTCTCTGTCATCAAGACTCCATGAGGGTGCGCCGCCACTGTTGGCGTTGTAAAAGTAAAGGCGGTTTCCCCCGGCGCTCTTGTACAGGGCCTTGCCATTGATTTGAATGTCCTGTAGGTCGTATCCCCCGTTGTATGATTCGTTAGGATGGTCGGAGATTGAAACTCCCCTTCCGGCAGGAACCGATTCAGTCGAACCCCCCTCCATCATAGCCAAAATCTCGGGGAGATCTACCGAGCCGTCTGAATTGGTATCAAGGGCCCCGAACACTGCCCTCAGTATAGTCGCAGGTGCCTGCTGGCCGGTAATCGACTCGAGAGCACCCGCGAACTCGTTTTCGGAAAGACTGCCGTTACCATCTAAGTCGTACTTTGAGAACAAGGCCTCTGCGCTTATGCCCTTCTTACGGAGGACTTCCTGCAGATTCTTGATTGCTACGGCCTCTATAGTTCCCCGGGCGCCCTCCATCATGGTCCGTGAAAAGGGCGAACAGCAATGAGGATTTGCCCGGCGGACTTCTCTACTTTTCGTGTGAATCACACGAATGGTGGTCTTCTGATGCTCGCCTTGACCCTCTTTCGCGGACTCGACTGTATCCAGACCTCCTGACCCAGACTAGATGGCTGTAGGTACGCCATCGCAATCCCTGTTCGCCCCAGACTCGGCGAGGGACCTCCACTGGTGACATAGCCGAGTACGCTCGCACCCTCCTCATCGGCTGAGAGCACGGCGTGACCTGGCCTTGGCGAGGGGCCTCTCTCCAAGCACTCCAGCCCATGCCACTTAGCCCCAGACTTGAGTGATTCGACCACACGATGCTTTCCGACGAAGTCGTGCTCAACGTCGAGGCCGTACGGCACCGCAGTCTCCCCGGCGTCCCTAGCTAGGAAGCCATCGGGCAGATTGGCCTCCGGCTCGACGCCAAGGCCAGGCCAGAGAAAGTCCTGACCTGATAGCAAGTAGCCCTTCTCAAGACGCAGGGTATCTCTAGCACCTAATCCGACCGGAACCAGTCCTAAATCGGCGCCTGCTTCGAGTAAAGCAGTCCACAGACGTGGTGCGTCAGTGTTGCCTAGGAAGATCTCAACCCCGGGCTCTCCGGTGTATCCGGTACCCTGTATCCATCCGGAGATTCCAAGTTCGTTAACGGCTATTTCTTGGCATCGGAACCTGCCGATAGCATTGGCCTCGCCAAGCACCTCTCTGAGAACGGAGGTTGACGATGGACCTTGGAGGGCGAGTATACTGGTCTCATCCGAAATATCATCGATGGTAATCGAGCCGTCGTCTGGAAGAAGCGATGAGAACCAATCGAGCATTACTTCGACCATTGAAGCATTGGGGACTCCAAGGACTTCGTTCTCAGACTTCACTGCGAATATCATGTCGTCGATGATATATCCATCGTGATCAAGGAAGTGGGTGTATCCACACCTACCGCTTGCGAAGTTCAAATACTCCTGAGTCGAAATGCTACTCAGCCATGAAAGAACACCGTCGCCGGAGAACCGGAGGAAGCCCATGTGGGACACGTCAAACAGGCCAGCACCGGCCCTTGTCGCTAGATGCTCATCCTGAATCGAAGAGTACCAGATTGGTAGTTCGAAACCGTGGAATTCGACCATCTTCGCACCTGCATCGAGATGGGCCTCGTACAGCGCTGTCCTGGTCAGCCCGTCTTCAGACACGTGTCGAAGGGGGGTCGAGGGGTGCAAGAAGTTACGGGAAAGCGGCCCCCTGAGAAGAGACTTGCAAGTGGAGAGAGAACAATGAGCACCGAATACAAAGACTTAAATAATAAGGACCCTACTATACAACTGCGAGTTGAGAAGATGGAACGAGACACTGCTAGGCAGGCCGGCGAATCTGAGCGTGCTTCCCAGAAGCGAAGCCGGTCAAAGCCGATTCGACCTGCACGACGCCCGTCTAAGGAGCGTGGCACGGAATCTATGGCAGGCCCTTGCAGAGTGTGCGGGGCCAATTCATGGGACAGCGACGACATCAGAGGCGAAACCTCTTGTTCAGAGTGTGGATACGTTGCAGCCGAGAACATGATTGACCCTGGGGCAGAGTGGATCAACCATTCTGACGGCGACGACAGGAGTCGTGTAGGTGCACCTACAACACTCACCTTGTCCGATAAGGGACTTTCTACTGAGATTCGTCGCTCTGACCTCACTGCAGGTGGTGCCAAGCGACACGGCATGTCCGGCAAGGCACTGCGCGAGTGGAGGCGTAGACAGCGTATCGACCAGCGCAGTAAGACTCGTGACAGTCGCAGTCGTAATCTCATGAAGGCAATGCAATTCATCCGCGACCGCGGCGATCTGCCGTCCCAGATAGAGCAAGAGGCAGCTTCCCTGTACAGGCACTCAGTCGAACGTGGTCTCGTCACCGGACGCAGCATCCGTGGCGTTTCTGCAGCCTGCGTCTACATCGCCGCAAGGGAGGCCAAGATACCTCGCAGAATAGAAGATGTGGCAGAGGCCTTCGACATGACCAAAGCAGTTGAGGAAAAGGAGCTCAAGCGGACCATCAGACTTGTTGCTAGGATGCTGGGGACGCACCACATCACCGGGCCGGAGGAGTACTTCGAAAAGTTCCACTCAGACCTCGGCCTGCCGCCTTACGTGCTAGGTGACGTCAGGAGCCTTTGGGACTCCGTTAAGGACAACCTAGATTGGCAGGGCAAGAAGCCCTCGGGCATCGCCGGCGTAATCATCTACAAGGCTTCACAGGAAAGTTCCTCACCAAGGACGCAAAGCGAAGTCTGTAAGGTCTCAGGAATCAGTGAGGTAACTCTCAGGGGCCTACTGAAGATACTGGCTCAACTAACTGCAGAGTAGGCATTGTTGAAGCCCTGAACTCCCTAGCCCGGGTATGCCCCTAGGGCCGATAGAAGAATTGGGTGTCGGTATCGCTGACGGGCTTGAGGAACAGTTTGGAGAGAGAAGTTGGTGGAATTCCTTCAAGGCCGTTCTGTTCTACGGGCCAGCAGTTCTAGTTACAATATACCTAATTGGCTTCGTATTGGGTATTTTCTGATCGGGATATGGTGGACGCTGGGGGATTTGAACCCCCGGCCACCTGGTTGCAAACCAGGTGCTCTTCCAAGCTGAGCTAAGCGCCCTTGGCAGTTCGAATCGGCTGGAGTTCTTGAGTGCGACCGTCACCCGTGGCTCACTCGTCCTTGGTTGAGTCCATCAGTCTGGGCAGGAGGGTCACTATCCCTACCAGCGAAACCATCAGGACCAACACGAAGAGGTCGTTGCCCCCTGACTGCCCCTCTTCGGAACCGGTCGGGAGATTATCCAGTACCGTGTGTTGATCCGCGGAGAAACTGACGGTGAAGGCCGACTCGGTCAGAGACTGGTTGTGGTCAATCTGGTGGAGCATTGAGATGTTACCAGGTAGCAACCCGTTGGAGGGGCCGAGTAGGACAAGTTCTGTGACCTCGCAATTAGGGTCGACCTTGTCGCCATTCTCATCAAGTTCGCAAGAGGGACTCAACCATACCGTCGCCATGTCGTCCACGCCCTCAAACTCTCCATCCCCGTCGGCATCAATTAGGACTCTGTGAATGACCTCCTCGCGACTGTCAACATTGTAGAAAAATAACGAGTCCGTGGAGACCAAAACACCCGAAGAGACTCCGTCTGGGGTCACTCCGTCCTCCTTTAGAAGCATGGTGTATTCCTTGGTGTCGTGAGCAGCGGCCGGGGCGGCCAGTAGCAGCAGCGACAGTGCGACTGTCAACATACGGACTCTGCGCACGCCTCGCCGTAGTGGGGCGATGGCTTCAACATGACCGGGGGGCTCGCGGCGACCAGTGGATTCGCAACGCACCATTCTGGCCATCGGGCTCGCTGTCTGCGTAGTGGCGGCTGCAACTGCCGTGATGATGATGTCAGACGTGGCAGATGACGGCGATGCTGGTTCTGGCATGATGCTCGACCCACTGATGCAGGATGAGGAGCATGACCACAGGAACGCAAGCCAGCACATGATGTACACAGATAATATCCAGCCTGTCTCATTCAACGAACTGACAGCCCCGGGAAACGCCGAGATTCAAGTCGCGGACTCCCCTGATGGCAAGACCTACGCCTACATCGCCGGATGGACCGAGATGCATATCGTAGATGTCACCGATCCCTCAAACACCACAGTCACTGGCGTGTACTACGACCCGAACACACAAGTCCTTGATGTCAAGTACCTCGAGTACAACGGGCGAGAATACGTCATAGTACAGAACCAGATAGTTGACCCTGGGGCCGCAGATCCAAATGTGGGCAACTGGGAGGACCCTGCACAAGTCACTGTTACCCTAGTGGATGTCACCGACAAGACCGATCCTAGTTTCGTTGATGCGTGGTACGACGTCGACCACCCAAGCGGGCCGCACAACCTCTACACCCACATGATAGACAACGAGTGGTACATCTTCGTCGCCAACCCTGACTACGAATCCTGTGACGTCGGCCAGGGCGATGCTTGTGGGGGCATCACTGTTGCCCACCTGAACTTCGCTGGCTACGGCGACCTACCGCGAATTGTCAAGGTAGGCGAGGCTGAAGTAAGTTGGGAGTCCACTCTGGGCGGTTGGATCTACATCCATGACATGACAGTGCAGACCTGGCCGGGAGAAGATTCCAATGACCCGCGCTTCGGCCGGACCTACATCTACGGAGCATACTGGGAAGCCGGCCTGAGGATCTTCGACGTCTCTGACGTCCCACACCCCAACAAGGACCTCGTCGAGTACATGTGGCACGGCTCACTATGCAGACTCTCAGGAGGTACACAGGCCGGTTGTACCTGGAGGGCTCCGGAAGTAGGACAGTGGATGGAGTTCGAGGACTTCGACGGTGACGGCAATATCGACTGTGGCTGCACTGGCAACGAGAATGGTGGTCGGGCCTCCTACATACACTACGCCGAGCCGGTTGACGACATGGTCGACGCCTCGCACCTCGGATACTCTCCAGGCAAGATGCACCTGACCATTCTCGCTACTGAGGTCCTTGAGACCACTGTTGGCACCGGCATGGCCTATTTGCTCGACACAACTCCGTATGAGGAGGTCAACGGCAACGTTCGCTTCATGCCTCGGCTAATCCACGGGTGGGAGAACCCGTTCGCACTCGACCACCACATCCCCGGCGGAGAGGAGTGGTTGCTGTTCAGCCCCCATAACGCCGACACTCAGATCTTCCAAACTGGACTGCCTGGACTACCTGATAACAGCCATGGTGGAGCTTGGGACGGCAGGATCTACCTCGGGAGCTACCATGCGGGGCTCTGGGTGATGGATATCGAGACGCTGATGGCAGCGGGACTTGAGGACGGCAACAAGTCCGATGTCCACATGGCTGCGACAGTTGGCTACCACCTGTCTCACGGAGCCGACGGCGAGCCGCTAGACAGCGCATACTACGACTTCGGCTGGACTCCATTCATCTGGGCCGCTGAGTACCATAAGGGCTACACCTACCTGTCGTGCATCACCACGGGACTCTACATCGTCCAACTGGATATTGATCGGCCATACGGTATTCCATTGGACCAATAACACCCCAGCGCGTAGCTCTCGGGCGACCGGTGCATTGAACAACCGACTGTATTCGTCGGCGATTGCGAGGCTTGTCCATGTCAGTACTGAGAAACGCTCCGATGCTGATGATGGTCGCGCTGATAGTGCTAGCGCCTCTCTCTGGGTGCCTCTCGTTCATCACCGGGGATGACTTGGATGAGGGCACGGACGCTTGGGTCGATCCGGTTATCGAGATAGAGGATGCCAATCACTCCCACAACGACATGCCGGCCCACCGACTTTCCACTCCCAATGCGAATCTGATAGACTACCACAACCTCAACTGCGACGGAGAGGTCAAACCCCCCGCAGACTTGGACAACACGGCTGGTCGGCCTTGCTACTCAGAATGGAAAAATGTCGCTCCGACCCCTGGGGACAACTCAGAGATAGCTATCGAGGGCAACTTCAACGAGGACTGCGAAATCTACGCCGACGGTAGCGGTGGTTGCTACGCTTATGTCTCTAGTTACAATCAGTTTGAGATCCTCGACATCAGCAACCCGAACAACATACAATTGCTTTCAACATACTACGCCGAGATTGCCCGGATGATTGACATCAAGGTCACCCCAGACAACAACTGGGTGTTGGTGAACCACGAACTTACCAACAGCGAGCTCGACCCGATACCCAACGATGACGATGCCAACAGCGGAACAAATCGTCTCGATGTCATCTACGTCGGTGACAAGACCAGTCCGATCAAGGTCGCCGAGTGGAACAACCCGCCGGCGGGCTTCCACAATCAAGATGTGCATGTATACTGCGACTGGGAGCCGGCCAACCCGGTGTGGTCCGGCGAAGAGTGCCACCTGTTCCTATTTGGCGCCGACCCCTACCCTGAACTCGTAGCAGGCGGCGGCCCCATCAAGGGCACTCAGGTGTTCTACGTCCCTCTAGGCTTAGAATCGTGGCTGCCGAATCAAAACGACGAGCAGCAAAACTCGAGTCGCGAGATACTCCGATGGGGAGCCTACACTCCTGAGGGACAGACCACCTGCGGCGGTTCAGTCTTCAATCACGACCATGTCTTCTTCGTCCACCCTGTGACCAAGCAGAAACTTCTGATTGCATCTTACTGGGATGCTGGTCTGAGGATTGTGGACGTCACCGAACCACCAGATGTGGCTGACCCGATGGGCATTACCTGGCCACAGGAGATAGGTCGATGGATGGGGTGCTCATCTGATGACAGCGGATGGTACGGCCCCGATGGAGGGGGGCATGCCGACATGTCTGCCGAAGAGTGGCTCGACGCTGGCCAGGGCAACGGCAACATCCACTACGCAATTCCGTTCAAGAATCTAGTCTGCGACGGCATCAGCGAATACGATCCCATGTCAGAATGGCCTGCCAGTTGCGGAACCGGACCCGAAGACGTGATCTATAGTCAGAACTGGAGGCACTACACAATCATCGCCCCTGAGTACGGCTCTAACGACAATCACACAGGATACCTATGGACTATTGACACGACCGATCCGACCAAGCCGTTCCTCGTCTCCAAATGGAGGCTTCCAGGACAGGGCATGCTTGCCAACGGCAGCAGCCATCCTCAGCACTACATCCCCGGTGGCTACATCTACAGCCCGCACAATGGTGACGTCGGCCCCAACGGTCACGCCTACTGGGCCCACTACCATGCAGGTGCTTGGGCAACCGATCATGGTCATGCCTGGGACGAGTTGGTATGGGAGAACGGCTACCCTGAGCCCGATCGTGGATACAAGGCGATAACTGAACTCGCCCCTACTTACACCGTCGGATACTACCTGCCTTCTGGCCCCGAGTGGACTGATAATGCGAGCGAGTCGATGGGCTACGACATGGCCGACTGCTGGGCATCATGCATGATACCGTTCGACTGGGGCCTCCAATACGATCCGCGGGGCTACGTTCTAATCTCGGAGATGGTCAGCGGAATCTACGTCGTGCAGTTCGACGAGGACTACGATCCTCGCTACAACTACCCGGCCCTCTGGCAGGCCGAGGCGAGTGATGACTGAGTTGATTCAGGTGCGCGTGAAGGCGCTTGCCGCTATTCTCATTCTGATTCTGATGATGCCGACTGCAACTGCTCACGGAGCCAACACGTTCTCGTTCATCATGCGCAACGAGTCAATCCAGCCAGATACTGCGCAGGTCATACAGAACGACACTCTGATTTTCGTCAACACGGCTGACTATGACCGAAGGGTGGTCATCGACAGTGATGGAGACGGCACGGACGAAATGGACTGCATTGCGGGCCCCTCGAATTCATCGTCCACGGATGACGAATGCTACCTATGGTTGGAGCCCGCCAACTGGAGTGAGGGAGGGTATGAGGTCAGAATCTACTCAAACGGCAGCCTGTGGCAGACCATCGACCTTACCATGGTACTAGACAACCACACCGAGACCTTGCCTCCTGACGGCTTCGTTTTCGTCCCGGATCCGGGCGAACCTGAAGAGGACGATTTGGCGAGCATGCTGCTGAGTGCTGCCGTGCTGATGACTGGTGCCGCTGCGATCATCTGGGTTTTTCGCAACGTGAAGGGAGATGAGGAGGGGTGAGTCGGGTCCTGGCGATTCTGATGATCGCCAGTGTCGTTCTGGCGGGATGTCTCGGAGATGCGGAGTCTAATGTATTCTACGGCAGCGATATTGACCCGCCGATGCCTGTCGATGACTTTGTGCTGATGGACGAGAACGGCGACTACTACTCGCTGTCTCAATTGCAAGGCAAAGTGATTGTAGTCGCCTTCCTGTTCACGCGCTGCCCGGACATTTGCCCAATCGTCAGCGCCAATCTTGACTTCATCTCCGAGCAGCTCGGCGACAAGTACGGCTCTGAGGTCGCAATTCTGTCAATCACTGTGGACCCTTGGACTGACAACTCCTCAGTTCTAGCGAACTACGCCGAGCAGAGGGGTTTGGACTGGCCCCACCTTACAACTTCCAATGCCAGCGACATCTCCGACCTAGAGGAGGTCTGGTCCAACTTCGATGTCGGCCTCTCGACCTATGCGTCCGATGAGGACTCTGATGGAGTGGCAGATGGTTTCGATACCTGCTCTGGCACCCCTGAGGGAGAGCCTGTCGACGACAACGGTTGCGGCCTAGAGACTCAGCAGTCCGAAGGGGATGTCAAGATAATGCACCATCCGCTTAACTACTGGGTAGACCACACGACCGGGACCATCATCGTGGACAAGCAGATGCGTCAGAGGGTATGGTGGGGCGATACTGACTGGAATGCGGAGATGGTCCTCGAAGACATCTACCTGCTGTTGGAGGAGTGAATATGCGCAAGGAAATGGTCGCTGTCCTACTTGCCTGCACCCTGCTCCTCCCAGGATGCATTGCATCTGAGGATGGAGTTGATTTGTTTGGGATTGAGTATAGGGAACCGCCTGAAGCTCCCGACTTCACTCTCTTCGACCAGAATGGAGAGTCGTTCACACTCTCTGAATACGAAGGTAAAGTCGTAGTCGTTGCATTCGTTTACACATCTTGCCCCGATGTATGTCTAGTCATTTCGGCCAACCTAGACTACATCGACCAAAACCTCGGTGAGTATTCCGATGAAGTCGTAATCATCTCAATCACAATAGATCCGGCTCGAGACACAATCATCCACCTCGCTGAGTGGACCGAGTTGATGGGCTACGATTGGCATCACCTGACCGGGCCGACTTCCACCCTCCAAGATACGTACAGGTCGTGGAATGTGTTAGTGGATAACGAGCACATAAACGCCAGCCAGCCGCCCGAGGATGAGTCAAATCGGATTGCAGTGCTTTACCCTGACAATTCAACATTCCACCACGACGGAGACGGAGTGGGCCTGGGCGGGAGTGATTTCGCAATGCAGGTTTTCAGTGAGTCTAACATCAGTTATGACATGGCTGAGGGGATTATCGGGAACTGGCAGTCAGATAGCGAATGGTCGTGGGTGCTGCACATATGGGATATAGAGAACGAATCTTGGGCGGTGACCCAAGAGAGCATCTCATCCATTACCCTCAGTACTGGCACTCACCTTGCTTGGGCCGCCAGCAACGCCGAGCTCGACAACCTACCTCCTGGTGTGGACTGTGATGGACGTGGCTGGGTAATGGGCTCAGAAGGCGGAGCTCACTGCATGTGCGATGACGGCTACGAGAGGCCGGACGGAGATTGGTTGTCATGCATAGCCGAGGGCACAGGTAGCAGCGATGGTAGCGACGGAGCAGATCCTCACGAGGAGTCCTTGGGGCAGTATGAGGTTGGCCACTCGACAGTGACCTTCATCCTCGACAAACAACTGCGCAAGCGTGTCGCCTACTCCGGAATTTACTGGGAAGCAGATGAGTTCCTTCACGATGTCAAGGAATTAGCAGAAGAATAAGTTTTTTCGGAGTTTTGCACACATTTGCAGTCTTGTGGTTATATGCTATTACAGATTGGTAAATGATATGGCAAGTTGGAATGATGATGGGGTGCCCCGCTCACTTTTCCTCGCGGGACTTATGGTTACCAGCGTGATGGTTGGCGTACTGTTTTTCGATATTCAGAAAGAGGGTGGGAACCTAGCTCCAGTGATTGAAGGCGACATCCCAACCAACATTCTCATCGGCAGCATCGATTCACTGAGTCTGAGCATCACAGACGAGGAGATGATCGAATTGACTTTGTCCGTGTCCCTTGACGGCATTGAGATTCAACATCAGATGGATGCCGACGGTAATCTAATCATCGACATCTCCCAACTTGGAGTCGGGAGTCACGCAGTCAAGATAGTGGCCACTGACAGCATCGGCCAAGAATCGAAGTGGTCAGCCACATTCATGATTGAGTATCCTGACGAGGGATATACGGTAATCGTAGTCAACAGCAACGAGATAACCGTCGAGCGAGGGAACAGCACCACGGCCTCAGGAGTCTTGGTCCACCAGAGCATGGATACCTGCAATCTAGAGTGGTCTGACGGCAACATAGACGAGTTCAGCCTCAACCTGCCATACGACGAGGATGGCAGGTTCAACCTAGGGTTCTCAAACATCCAAGAAAATTTGACCATCACGGTCAGGGGAACCTGCGGGACCTGGATTGACTCGAGCGAAACTGAGGTATTCAACATCACAGTCACTGAGCCAGCGGCAGAGCCAGAGCCTACTCGCGGATGCACCGACCCGGAGGCCAACAACTACGACGAGGCCGCTGAAGAGGATGATGGTTCATGCGAGTATGACGAAGAGCCGGAGCCCGTAGTTGTGACTGGTTCTGAGGAATGGTGGGACATGACGTTGCTGTGTGACGACACCGATGTCGGATTCGGCGGTGGCGTTGATGATTACAACACGTCTGGTTTCGACAATCATGTCTGCGATGTTAGCTATGTCATCGAGGACGGGAACATCACAATCAGTACTAACGGCCTCCCTAACCACGACTTTCACTCGGGAGATGGGTGCTGTGCGAGCTCGCAGACAAAGAGCTACACGATTCCACTCGAACCCATAGATGACCCTGACTGTAACCCATCAATCTCTACAGAAAACTGCGTCATGGCCCCCGAGAGAGGAGCGGTAGCCGTAGCAGTGAATGGAGTAGCAATATACGGCCCTGAGGATGGCCCGGGTGGTGATGCAGTGGCTATGCATGAAGGAGCTTATGAGGAGGATAGACAGGATATTTGGCTGGGGTTGTGCCATGGTCACTCGGGACCAGGGGGGGAATACCACTACCACGCAGACAGCAACTGCATGCATTGGCACCCCGAGGGCGAACAGACCTGGTTGAACTACAGCATGGAATCATCGAGGACAGTGGCCGAACACTCTCCAATAATCGGATTCGCCCTCGACGGCTACTCGATTTACGGATTTGTCGGCTGGGACGATGACGAGGAGGTCGTCGAAATGACCTCCTCTTACCGGCTCAAGGACGGCGAGACTGGATACAACGGAATCGACGACTACGAGTACATCGCCGAACTTGGTGATTTGGACTCGTGCAATGGCCATTATGCAGCCACACCAGATTGGCCAGAAGGCATCTATCACTACCACAGTACCTGGGAGAACGGAGAGGGTGGAATTGGATTCCCCTACTTCATCAACTGCTACAGAGGCGAATTATCTTCCGAAGGAGAGGATGATCCCTGTGCTGGGGGTCCCCCGGATGGTGATGTGTGGGGGCCGGGGATTGGCCCCCCTCCAGAAGGATGTGACGAAGGCCCACCTCCGGGAGGGCAGACAACCGAGGGCCTCAGTCTGATAGCCCTGCCCTATGAGATAATTCCCCCTAGTGGAGGTTCGATTATCGCCATGCTCGCTATGGCGATGATTGCGATTAGAGGATTGGCATCCGCCGAAGGCGCTCTAGATCGGGTTGGTACAACTCGCGGATATCGTCCAAATCCAGAATGAGCATTGCTAAGCGCTCCAGTCCCAAACCCCAAGCACAAACAGGCCACTCGGTCCCGAGAGGCTCTGTGACCTCGGGACGGAAAATACCGGAGCCGCCGAGCTCTAGCCATTTGCCCCTCCACATGACGTCTACCTCGACGCTTGGCTCGGTGTACGGGAAATATGCCGGGCGCACTCTAACATCCGGGAATCCCATTTTGGAGTAGAATGTCTTGAGGGTCGAGATGAGCATTGGCAGATTGGCCTCGGACTCGTGGATGATACCTTCAATCTGGTAGAACTCCGGAAGATGCGTCCGATCTATCGACTCTTGGCGGAACACCCTACCGATTCCAAACACGCGGCAGGGTTCGTGCGGGTTTTCGGCGATGTGGCGGACGGTGTTGACCGTAGTGTGGGTCCTGAGAAGAGCCTTCTTCGCCTCCTCTTGGTCGAATGTGACCCCCCAGCCCCTGCTGCCGGTGTCGTGGCCATGCTCGTGCACTCGGGCCCACAGATCGAGGTACTCTTGTTCGACCTCAACCTTCTCTGGCTCGGAGAGGTAGAAGGTGTCCTGCATAGTCCGAGCCGGATGAGACTGGGGGATGAATAACGAATCCATGTTCCAGCCTGCAGACTGGACGAAGTCTCCCTCGATCTCGGAGAAACCCATCTCGAGGAAGACCGAGCGAATCATCTCGATCAGTGCCTGCATGGGATGGGGTCTGCCCCCTGAGGGAGTAGGAGCTGGGGCGTTGACGTCGAACGGCTTGAATATCGCATCCCTCCAGTCTTCTCCTTGGAGCATCTCTGGAGTGACATCTCCAATCAGGTCGACTTCTTTGAGTGTTGATACATCGACCGAGGATCCTACCTCAGTGAGGGCCCAGTTCCGCGAAACACGCTCCTCCAATACAATCAGTCCCTTGCGAGATGTGAAGTGGCTAACCATGTCGGAGTCCAGCTCAGACTGCCCTACAGGGCCGGCCACTAGCGACCCTATGAACGCAGACCTCTGCTCGATGGCAGAAGTCACCGAGTCCTCGTTCTCAGCCACCATGGAGCCTGCCTCGAGCCTGATTCCCAGAGCCTTGAGCAATCCGACTCCCGGGCCAGCCTCATGGCGCTCGAACTCAGATGACAATGCGGCCATCGTCCTGTCGTCTGGCTGCTGCTCGCTAATCCATCTCCACAGTCGAGCCTCGAGCAGTCCTGCAGATGCAGCCAATAAGCCCTCTCCGCCTAGTGAGACGGAGTTTACTCGCTCCTCAAGGACCTCGACTAGTCCGGCTTCTTCGAGGCCTACTCCGGCTCCGGCTACGTGAACCTGATCGTCCCAGCCCGTCGCCGACAGTAGTTGTTCCAGAGACCATGAGTGGGTGGGTTCTGACAGCATCACACGCAGCATCCGGCGCTCGTTGTTGCCAAGATCCATAGTACCACCTTGGACCTTGCCGAATTGGGCCATCCACTTGATGCTTGCCGATGCGCCGCCCTAAGGGGCGGCGATTACTCTTCCTCGGACTCCCAGAGGAGAGTCGAACATGAGTTGCAAGAGTGAGTCTTCGGCTTCGGTCCGTCGACCCAATCGAGATTACCGCACCTTCCACATAGCACAGAGGTTCTGATTGGCGGCTCCAGAGTAGTGTCGATCCGGTACATCACCCGGCCGGCATCTGGCATCTTAGTGGAATCGGGCTCCCATGCGGCAACCTTCTCGGGATCTGCATTCTCCTCGGCAGCCATCCCAAGCCCGACGACCAAAAGCACGATTCCAGCGATTGCAAGTGGAACGGCTACAGCTAGGGCGAAAGCAGAGATGCCGGAAGAGAGGATGATGCCACTGCCGAGTGCTATACACATCCATGCAGCGAGGACCGTATTGGTCCTGAGGTTGCTCTCAGGCGCTAACTGCACGCTCCTTCGAGAGGACTCGGGTGCATGAAGATGGCCCTGAGACCATCGTTTCCGAGATGTAGGGTTCAAGAGTCTGAGTCCGTTGTCTTGGAGCGCGCCTCAGTAGCTCAGCCTGGTAGAGCATCTGATTTGTAATCAGACGGTCGGGGGTTCAACTCCCTCCTGAGGCTCCAAAATACCACTGTGAAAGGTCAAAGGGCGAGTCGTTCCGAGAGGCTGACATGAGTGCGGTCATAGTGGACGGGAGGGCACTTGCACTCAGTCTCGAGGAGGGGTTGCGAGAGCGAGTCGGGGGCCTCGGAGAGAAAGGCATATTCCCTCATCTTGCCGTGGTAATCGCCGGGGATGACCCTGCCAGTCATGTCTATGTCCGCAACAAGCAGCGGGCCTGTGAGAGGTGCGGTATCCTGAGTACCCGTATTGACCTGCCATCCAGCACTACACTAGAAAGTATACTTGAAGTGGTCGCGGAGCTAAATGCCGATTCATCAGTGCATGGGATTCTGGTCCAGAGTCCGGCTCCCGAGGGGGTCGACGAGCTCGTCATCGCATCGGCTATTTCATCGAAGAAAGATGTCGATGGATTTCATCCGGCTAACCTTGGCAAGCTAGTGCAGGGCGATGCCAGCGGGCTGCTGCCCTGTACCCCTTCCGGTGTGCTGATGATGCTCGAGGAGAACGGTACCGGACTCAGCGGTGCGAAAGCGGTCGTGCTCGGGCGCTCAAGGATAGTGGGTATGCCAATGGCACTGATGCTGGCCCAGCGAGGAGTGGATGCAACGGTGACCATTGCGCATTCGCGAACCAAGGATGCAGCGGCGTTGTGTCGTGAGGCTGACATAGTGGTGGCAGCGATCGGCAGGCCTCACACTGTGAAAGCTGATTGGATTAAGCCCGGCGCCTTCGTAGTCGATGTCGGCATCTCGAGGGCAGATGACGGCGAACTCGCCGGTGATGTCGACCCTAGAGTTGAGGAAGTCGCTGGCTGGTTGACCCCGGTTCCCGGGGGAGTCGGACCTATGACCATAGCTATGCTGATGGCCAACACAGTGAGTGCAGCCGAGTCTCTCTAGAACACGCCCAAATCGAATCTCGCGTCTTCTGTTGCGTGAATTCGGGGATCCCAGAGCGGAGAGAATGTGAGATTCACGTGGACACTGCCCACTCCTTCAGTGGCTAGTGCTGAACGATGCACTGCGGCCATAATCTCAGGTGCGACTGGACAGCCTGGGCTAGTCAGAGTCATGTCAATCTCTGCGTGTACTCCATCATCTCTCTCCTCAATTCTGATGGCGTAGATTAGCCCCAGCTCGGTGACTGAAATCTTCATCTCTGGGTCTTCTACTTCTCCTAATGAGTCAATGATATCGGACTCTTCTACCATGGTGGTGCCTCATTGGAACAGGGCCGCCTCCTCGCGGACCCGTTTGAACATGTTCAGGAAGCCATTGGCCCTGCTCGGAGTGAGCGAAGATCGGATACCCATCGCTTCGGCATAATCAGGCTCCATCTCAGCCACCTCAGAGGGATTCATGCCGTTAACGGCAATCGCCGTCACCGCCATCAGGCCCTGCACTATCTGGGCATCAGCGCCCCCTCTCAGGAGGAACCCTCCACTTTCATCGACTGAGCAGATGACGTGAGCTCTGGACTGGCAACCGTGGACTTGGTTATCGTCGTTCCACTCTTCCTGTGGGAGCGGTGACGGATGTAATTTGGCATATCCGAACAAAAGCTCGTATCTCTCCATCGCGTCGAAGCAAGCGCGGAACTCCTCAACCACAGGGTCGAGGTGACCGGGCCACTTCCTGTCCTCTGCCATACCACTGCGTCCTAGAGGCCAGCCTTGAACGTGACTAGGCGGTCAGGCAAATCTCTCCACCACTTGGCCGAGGTACTCTACGAAGGACTCTGCCTCTCCCATGGTATTGTAAATCCAGAACGAGGCACGGTTTGTCGAAGGCACTCCCAATGCGTCCATTAAAGGCTGGGCACAGTGATGGCCGGTCCTGACGGCGAAACCGCCCTCATCGAGAAGCAATGCGAGGTCCTGAGATTGGATGCTCTCGTGTAGGAAGGAAACGGCTCCGCTGCTGTCTTCCCTCTCGGGGTCGCCGTATATCCTGATTCCGGGGATTTCCCTCATCCTGGCTGCAGTCCAAGAAGCAACATCGTTGATGTGATTATGAATCTCCCTCATGTCGAACTGGTCGAGCCATTCCACGGCGGCACCCCATCCTATCGCCTCAGCAATCCGAGGAGTCCCGGTCTCGAACATGGCGTGACCCTCTTGGAACGTCGAGCCCTCGGTGGTGACTCGCTTAATCATCGAGCCACCGGTCATGAACGGACCCATCTCGGCCATCGCATCTCGCTTCACCAGTATGCACCCAATCCCTGTGGGTCCGGCCATTTTGTGAGCCGAGATGGCGACGAAGTCGGCTCCGAGAGAGTCGAAGTCAATCCTCTCGTGCGGCGCACCCTGTGCGCAGTCGATTAGCACCCGCGCACCAACGGAATGCGACATCTCTACGATATTCTCTACGGGATTGCGTACCCCTAGAACATTGCTCGTGTGTACAACGCAGACCAGCGAGGCGCCATCCAGAGCCACTTCGAAGGCATCCATGTCAAGAGTGAAGGACTCAGTGTCTATCGGCACGTACCTGATCTCGACGCCCTTGTCGATTGACATCTGCTGCCACGGAACGATGTCCGCATGATGCTCCATCTCGGTCAGAACGACGACGTCTCCCTCGCCGAGATTCTCCCGTGCCCAGCCGTAGGCGACTAGGTTGATTGCCTCGGTGGCCCCGCTGGTGTAGATCATCTGATCGGGCGAGGTCCCGAAGTAGGAGGATATTCGCTCCCGGGCGCTTTCAAGAGCGGTGGTAGCCTCATCTGCAAGAGTGTGGTTGGCGCGGTGGGCATTAGAGTTGTACTCCTCATAGTAGCGGGACATGGCGTCGATGACGCACTGTGGCTTCTGTGAGGTTGCAGCGTTGTCGAAGTATACGAGTTTCTTGCCGTTAGGAAGAGTGCGTCTCAGAATAGGGAAATCGCCCCGTATAGCCTCGATATCCAAAGCCATTGCTGTTCCTCAGTCATTTCGAACAGACGGTCCGATATCAACTCACGCCCGAACATTCCAATGAATCTATCTGGGCTTCTGATGCCTTCTTCCCTAGAAGAAGAAGAAATCCAGAAAACGACTGAATCGCACATTGATAGCGGATGTTTATTGTTCACAACCCCCATCGACCGGCCCATGGCAGGTCATGCTGGACAAGACACGGTCGAGCGGCTCGGGAGTCGCGACCTCAATCTAGATGGAGAGATTATCAATCTCGCTATCGTTGGATCGAGTAGGTTCTACGACTTCATGGCCTTCGAGACCGCCGTCGAATCATGGGTCGACGATAACGGCTACCCAGACCTGATTATCGTCGGCGGTGCGAGCGGAGTCGATTACATGGCCGAGCGCTGGGCCGACAACAACTCGATTCCGATAGCTGTATTCACTGAGGAGTGGAGTGATCCCAACAGGAGCCTGTTTGACAGGGGCAGGGGCGAAGCCGCTAACACCCTGACCGAGAAGATCCTGAGTGGGGCCTCACACATCCTAGCGATGCCATCTCCGACTAGCAAGTGGACGAGAATAGTGATTGAACAGGCAGCTTCCAGAGGCATTCCCACGGATGTTCATGAAGTGGAATGATTGGTGCTCCTGTCGGGATTCGAACCCGAGTCGCCGGGATGAAAACCCGGAATGATGGGCCGTGCTACACCACAGGAGCGACGAGGTGACGACAGACGCCCCCCCCATAACGATTCGTCACGGAGGGTTGCCCGATCCTGCGGTAGTGATGGTCTGCGATTCGGGCGTGCCGTCCTGATTGGAATCAACAGTGATAACTGTGACAGTGATGCCTTGCGATGTCCCAGTTACATAGTCGATCTGAAAGCCGATCCAGGTGCTGTTGGTATGGTAGGCGTGACCTAGGGAGTTGATGTTCCACTCAAGCACGTTATGCGAGAGATAAGCCTCCTGCAGAACCTCTATGTTGCCGCTAGACGAGAGCGAAAGATTCCTTGCGTGCCAGATGTTGGAATTGATCGAGAAAGTCACGTTGCCGTCAGCATTGTCGTCCCTCTGCATCATGTGGTGGCGGTGGAACACCCTGCGATTGAGGAAGTCGTCGTTATTGGTGTCAGATCCCTGCCAAGTCCTGCTTAGGTGGTCGTAGGTGTCCGGGCTGCCATCGGAGTTGTTGTCCCATGAAGACAGTCCGATGACGACCACGCGCTTGGCATGCAGGTTGTGGTTCGAGTCGCGCCAGATTTCCATCGAGCGTGTCTCCTCGGTCTGGCTAGTCCAACCATGGGCGTGCTCATCGAGATAGGAGGCCTCTCTGACTCTTCTGAAGATGTGTTCCTCGTAGCCGTCCTCATTAGAGTCCCACCATGTCAAGGTGGCAGTGTATGACTCACGCTGCTCTAGATGGCGATCAAAGTCCCAATCTGTGGCGTTTGACATATGGATAGTGCGCTGTTTCCACTCAAGTATCCCATCGGCATCGTGGTCGATCGTTCGAGTCAGTGCGAATCGGTGGATGTGGTACTCGATCATTCCCCAGTCCCAATGCTGGTGCCATCCTCGCATCCGGGCAGTGTAGTCTAGATCGCCGTCGTGGTCAGTGTCGACCTTGAGGACCCCCGCTCGCCATGTCCACTGCAATTCGACAACACCGTTCGAGTCATTGTCGAACTGAACGGTGTTCTGCTGAAGCGCTCGGACTACATCGACGCTACCATCTGAGTCTGTATCTCTCTTGACCACAGCGCGTAGATTGTCTCGATGACGGTCGGCATTACCATCCTCGGTAGGATCCCAAATCCATGAGGTGTGGTCTATGGTCATCCAGCGCTCTGGTGTGCCGTCGTCGTTGTTGTCAACTCTCAGGATGAATCGGGAGTGCGAGAAGTACGCTGTCAAAACCGAGCCAATGCCCTGGTCAACCATCCTCTGATCTCGGTTCACAACCACTCTACGCTCGAGGTTGCCATCTTGGTCGGCATCAGTTCGAGCGTGGGCAAAGAGATGTATGTTGACATCCTCATAGGTGCCGTTGTCCCAAGTCCACACGGTTCTAGTCAGGACGTCGTGGCGCTCAGGGATACCGTCAGAGTTCTGATCAACTAGGTCGAGACCCCTGAAGCGGGTGAAGAACAGGTCGTCATTGCCGTCGCCGTCACGGTCCTGCGAACAGTGTGTGGTGCGCACTAGGATGATGCGTTCCGGCCCAGGGATGCCATCCGAATCAAACCAGAACACTCCTATTGTCCTATGACACAGAGTCTCGGGCACGCCGTCGTTGTCCCAGTCCTCCCAGAAGCTGTCATTCCACCATGTGGCGGTGACTTGTGAAATTGAACGCAAGTAGGTTTGTTCCTGCATCGAGGCGTCATCCACATCGCCCCACGCCTCGTTGAAAACTGGGTTGACAATCTCGATATCAGCTTCATTGTAGAAGGGAATCGGAGTGAGTTCATCCTCAGATGGGCCCTCTCCCTCGTTGACGACACTACTCTCGATCATCAGAGAGTCGCTAGGGATAGTGTCGGTCGCCTCCTCGTCACCGACCTCGTCGCGCACTGATTCCTCGTCGGTGGTTACCCAGTCATCGACCTCTTGGTCATCATCATAGTATCCGTCTCCATCTGGGTCGAAGTCAGACTGCCAGTCATACTCAGAGTCCCCCTGAGCTTCAGTAACCTCGTCGACAGTACCATCGCCGTCGGGGTCGAGTCCCTGCTCGACTTCGTTCTCCAACTGCCCCTCAGCCTCGTCCTCCAGCTCGTCCTGGAGTTGCGCGGCCTCTAGATCGTCGACGACCGAGACCACTTCGACGTGGAACACACGCTCGGTGGTTATCCCGGTGGGCCCTGTGGCAGTCACGCGGACCACGTAGATGCCTTCTTCGGAGTACTGGTGCGATTCTTCAGCCAGAGCTGGGTCGGATGTGGAGTCGTCGCCCCAGTCAATGGATACAGAGGTCGACCCTAGTGGGTCCTCTACTACAGTGGCGATGCTGAGCTCACCGGCCAGATTGAGGTGGATGCGTCCCTGGGGAGAAGGATTGGTTGAGACGGTGAGCAATGGGGCATTTGCGTCGTCAATTCTTATCGATTCCTGCGCGGTGGCTAGGAAACCCGAGGAATCAGTGGCCGAGACACGAACTGAGTAGGTACCTGGCTCACCCCAAATATGCTGACCAGAGAGGTCGCGCAAAGTGACCCCATCTGAGAAATCCACCTCCACAACTAGATTGTCTCCATCAGGGTCGGCAGCGTCCACGGACCAAGCAATGGGGATTCCTGCAATGCCCACGGAAGGGAGTTCAAGAGAGACAGTGGGCGCTCTGTTGGGCTCAAGTAGTGTGAATATGACTGTTGACACGGTAGAGGCGCCCATTGAATCAGTCAACTCTACCTCGATGGTGTGGGTCCCAACTGAGAGGAATCCCGCATCGTAGGCCAGGCTGTTGGAAGTCTGGACGAGTACACCATCGAGGCGCCAATTGGCGATGAAAGGGGCGGTTCCCTCTTCGATGACGGCATTTGCGATAATCAGGTCGCTGGCCGAGATCGGCGAGCCTTCGATAGTCACACTGGCGGTCACTACCGACGGCTCTGGCTGCCCAACAATCTCATCGGTGGCACTCAAGCATCCGGAACCCAGCATCAGGGCAACTAGGAACAGACCGGTATGGATTCGGTGTCGGCTATTTCTTTCTCGGGCAGTCCTGTACATCAACCAGAGGGCGTCCCTTGCCACCTTAAAGGAAAGTGGGTCATTGGATTTGTCAAAGCCTCGAAGAGAGAGGCTCTACGAGCGTCGTCCATAGCCTCAAGCCCTCTTCAGTAAGCTCACGATTGGTTCGCAATCCACTCCTTCTGCGGATGATTAGCCCCTGTGATTCGAGTCTCTTCAGGTGGTGCCCTACCAGTTGCTGACTAGTCTCAAGTCTCGATGCTAATTCCCTCTGTGTCGGAGAGGGTTGTCCGTCCTCTTGCTCGGCGATCGAGCGCAGCACCATCAGAGCCACGTCACTGAGTTGATTGGTATCGACTGGACGAGGCAGATTGGATAACTCTGCGGCGCGGTCGACTGCCGAAGTGTAGTAGCGCAGTAGGCGACCGTCGCGCCTGCACCACACACGGCCCTCGTTCTCGAGAATCCTGAGGTGGTGCACTGCCTGATGGTTGCCCATCTTGAGAGCGCGGATTATACCAGAGAGGTGGCAGCCGGGATGTGCAGTAAGAAAACCCTCGAGTCGCCCTCTCTGGTAGGTCCCGGCCAGTGTGCCAGAACCCTCGGTGACCCTGAGTTGTGAGAAGCGGCCCATGGATCTAGCCATCTTCGCCCTTGTCGGCTCATCTCCTGCTGAAACCAAAGCGAGAGAGAACAGGATGACTGCGAGGAATGCGGAGGCGTATGGGACAACTGGCAATGAAAAATCTAGGTTCGCTCCTCTATCTTGAGATTCCGGGGTGTCTTGCTGTAATTCCTGCTGATCATCTGCGATGATTCCATTGATGGTCCATGTCCCAGCCGTCGAACCACTCACTGAAACATCTACCAACTCGCCTACGATAGGACTGAGGAACAGCCCTGCCTCGGGCTGCGGCTCGTGCAGCAGGCCCTGAGAGTCCTCCAGCATCCACACACCAGGGGATGTCCGCACCCAGGTGGCCTCCTGATCTGCGGCAACAGAGGGGGCAGAAACAATGAGCAGTGTAGTCAGCACAGCGATGATGGAAACCGTGCGTGTGGCACACGCTTGCGCCCTTGCCATGCGAAATCGGAGATGCTTGCAGGGGTTAAGGGTCGTGGGTTGTCGCGTTTGTCAGGAATCGTTACTCGCTGTCAACTGCTTCCGCTAGTCCCGTCCACCAGCCCATCAAAGGAAAAATCAGTAACAATCCCAATAATCCGCCGACAAGCCAAGCTAGCGGGTTCTCAATCAGGCTGAGGAACTCGTCACCCCAAATCCCAAGCACTATTCCCTCCATACCGAACCTTATGCCTCGGCCGAAGAGACCCGCTGCGATGAACAGCCTGAGGTCCATCCTGCCGGCCCCCGCAGCCCATGCCAGCGCCTTGTAGGGGATCGGGGAGACTGCTGCGAGGAAGATGCCGACGGACCCATACCTAATCATCAGGGCATCGAGTCTGGCAACTGTGGCATCGCTGGCGAAACGCCCGAGTATCGGTCTGCCAGCATAGGCACCGATTCCATAGCCCCCTACTGCTCCAACCACGCTCGAGAAGGTAGCAACTAGGACGATGGCTAGGATATCGAGAGAACTATCGGTCCCGAGGACCATAGGGATGACCAGTAAGTCGGGCGGTGCTGGTTGGAAGGCTGCTTCGGAGGCCGAAACGATGGCCAAACCTAGCAGACCCCATTCACCCGCCCAATCGATTATCGAGCCTATAACACCCTCTAACACGTACCTTCGTCCATCCTTTTCGGGATGAACGTTGCTTCCCGCGGACACTGGCTAGGCACGGAGGCGACCCCTGAAAGCGCAGCCGACCTCCGCCCGAGCATGGCGGAGGGTGAGGTCTTGGACACCGCTGCGCTAATCGCGTGGCCTCTGGAGAGGATGCGGGGCAGCCTCGTTGTCCCCTCTCAGAGAGCAGAGCTCTCCCGAATATCGCCAGATCGCGAGATTATGCTCGACGCAGCAGAACTAGAATGGGCATCTCCGGGATCTGCTGCGATTGCTCGAGCCAGTGACCTCGCCACCACCACAGGGGACATGGCTGGCCTGTCGCCTGTCGACCTCGAATTGCTGGCGCTGGCCATCGAGAGGGTCGCAACTCTGGCAACTGATGATTACAGACTGCAGAATTTGTGTGAGTTAGGCGGAGTGCCTTGGCTCTCTGTGACCATGGAGGGCATAAGCTCACTTTGGTCCTGGGAGTTGCGCTGTACGGGGTGCGGGGCGGTACTCCCCTCTCCCGGCACACCTAGTTCCCGCCGAGAATTGGGAAACTGTTCTGATTGTGGTTCCACTCTCAAACTGAGTCGTAAGAAGGACTGATTATTCGGCCTCGTCAGCGACATCTTCAGTCATGCCGCCTCTGTCCATATCGCGCTCGGATTCGGATGGACTTCTGACCTCACTCACTGCCATTTCATACTCACCTTTAGCCAATCCGAGACTGCGGGCCAACTCTGGTATCTTCTTGGAGCCGAATAACAGTACTGCAAATCCAATCAGAATCGCCATCTCTGTAGTTCCTATTGCCATGCTATCATCCCTAGGTGAGAGTGTCCTCGTTCAAATGCTTCGGCTCGGTAGCCTGTCAACCGCCAGAAACAGGAGGGAGGAAGGCTACCTCGGAAGAATCGGCCAGTGGGGCATCGAGAGATGCTCCTATCTGACCGTCGATTGCCACTCTGAGGCCAGAATCGAGGTATTCTGAGAGCTCGAACCTGTTGATTAGTTGCTCAGCGGTGGTTCCGAACTTGAGTGCGACCTCAATCTCGCGTTCGCCTATCCTCTCGGCTAGCGGTCCGAAGAACAGCATTCTAACCTTGACAGCCTTCCCTGTGTCAGCCACGCACCACCGAACTCAGCGGCTCCCATCAACCCATCTCCCTCGCAGGGACTATACCGCCCACGCACCGCGAAGGGGCGATGAGCGAACTCGGTGCCGTGGTCTTCGACTGCGATGGTGTTCTCACAGACAACGGCTCCTCGTGGCAGAACATTCACGATTACTTCGGGACTGAAAACCTCGAGACCTTGGAGCGTTTCCTCAATCGTGAAATCAGCGATGACGAGTTCATGGCAGAAGACATACGCCTGTGGACAGCGGTGCAGCCTCGCATACATCGTGATGACATCATGCGATGCTATTCCGGCATCACCCTGATGACCGGGGCACGTGATGTCGTGCGCGAATTGCAGGAGAGGGGGGTCTTCGTGGCCATAGTCTCCGCGGGCGTAGATGTCTTCGTCGCGAGTATAGCATCGATGCTCAAGGTCGATGACTGGGTCGCCAATGGCTTCGACTGGGATGACGACGGTTGGCTGCGCGGGCCCGCACCCTCGCGTGTTAACTCTCACGAGAAGGGGCTGTTGGTAGAGAAACTGGCTAGGATCGAGGGAATTGACCCGTCGGGAATCGTCTCAGTGGGAGATTCCAGTACGGACTTGTCAATGATGATCCCTGGCTCTCGGTTCATCGGTTTCAACCCGGCCCGGCAGAGGGCTGTGGATGCCTTCAAGAGAGCAGGGGTGCCGGTGGTGGAAGGCGATGATCTGCGTGATCTCTGGCAGTATCTGTATGGCGGCGAGGATTTTCCCGATTCAGGCGAAGGGGATTGAGGCCGTGGCGTGCGTGTGCAGATTGACGATTGTCAGGATGCAGGGCTTGGGCTGGAACCCCAGCATACGTTGGTAGTCGGTCTGATCCTGCCAGGTCGAACTGTGTACCATCGTGGTTCCTTTGTGGTTGCCTACGTAGTGCCCATGCACGTGACCAGTCACGAAGATATCGGGGACAGTTGAGATGACCATTCTATCCTCCGGCTCGGGGGAAAGCGGAGTCTTTCCACCCCATGACGGAGCTAGGTGCCTGCGTTCCATCATTGCCCTCATCGCTAATTCCGGAGATGAGTAAGTTACAGAGCGAAGTCCTGCGACGAAGTCGTCGATACTCTTGCCGTGGTACGACAGTATACGAACGCCGTGCAGACTGAAGTCGCACGGATTGCCCACGAACACTGCGTCTGAGTAGTCCTGTTGGACCTCTGGGTCCAACGCCGGTTGCGGCTCGGCTGGACGAACCGCGTCGTGGTTGCCCGGCAGGATCATCAAATCGACCCAGTCGGGAAGATCCTCCAGCAGCCTTGCCAGCTCGCCGTACTGGTTGAACAGGTCCTTGATGGCGAGGTGACGCTCTTGGCCCGGATAGATACCCACGCCGTCGACACCGTCGCCACTCAGTACGAAGTACTTCACAGTCCGGGCTAGAGGGTCATTTCTGAACCACTCAATCATTTTCTCCCATTGTGGTGCTAGGAAGGTCTTACTGCCAACATGAACATCGGACAGGAAGGCGGCTGAGACGGCCTCGGCCTCACTGGCAGCGGACTTGGAATGCCTTCCCAATGGAGGCATGTGGATGTCGCTCACCGAGAAATATGGATCCCTGTTCCCTATCACGAAGTGACCGCTGACTCCGACTACATCGTCGTTCATCAGGCCATCCAGCGATGGGTGGAAGCTAGAGGCCCCAGTGGGTTCCTTCAGCATGCACCTGACCTGCATGGAGTCGTCTTCGATATCAAACCACAGATAGCCTCCTTTGGACCACTTATCCACGCTGACAAGACCCACCAAAGTGACTTCGTAATCTCGACTCGAGTGACGCTGCCTGTTGCGCCACGCCTCCGAGACACTGATTGGGCGACGCGGCAGAACTCTACCTGAGATCATCATCTGGCGAATCTGACGCAGCCTGTCAGAGAAGCACGACCTTATGTCGTTCATCTTACCCTCCGTAGTCGAGTTGCCCGTGATATCGAAGTGAATCTCAATTTCCGAGTCGACATCCTTGGCCTGCATTGGGAAGTCGTCGAGGTTGTAGTAATCAAGGCCGTGGCGACGCACTGGAGGGGAGAGCACCTGGGACCCTACGGGTGCCAGTGTCCGGCCGATAGAAGATTGGCTCTCCGGATCCGGCAGAGTTGCCTGTTCGGACCTTGGAGTGCCCTGAGGTGCATCGATGGTCTCCTCAGTCGGGACCAGTGTCAGCATCTCCTCTACGGCCCTCTCACTGAGCATCACAACATTCGATCTCTGAGCTGCTTCGATTAAGGATGAGATGTCAGAGAGGCGCTGAATCCTCTCTTGGGCCGCCTTACCGAGCACGAGCAGCCCCGCAGCGGTCAGTTGACGCTGCCGATTCGCCCATTCCTCATCGACCATCCTTAGCGGGTGTGCCGGGAACGCTCATGATAATATCGCAGGAATTCCAGTGCCGGTGCCATAGGCACCGATTCAGTCGTCCCAATCTGTGAGTGAAGCGAGATCGACCTCGGATATCTCCTCGGCCACCGTCTTCTTGGTGCCCTGCCATCTCATGCTGCCTTCCCACTCCTCGTCAGACGGGTCGAGCCCGGAGGTGTCTATCTCAGCACCCTCGACCTGTCCGTTGGACGCTTTGGACTCCCTCTCCTCGTTTTCTTCCACCCTGTCTAGGGCCTCGAGAGCCAGTCTGAGCGCGAAGGCGGCGAAAGATCGCTTGTTGTCCAGCCGGTCGTTATCACCATAGTCCATCCTCCTGACTAGGAAATAATCCTCGGTTACCACTGCCACGTGCACCCTGCCAACCTCCTTGTCAGCGGTCGCACCCCCTGGTCCAGCGATTCCGGTGATGGAGATTGCCACGTCTGAGTCCGACTGGTAGCGCGCTCCTCGGGCCATCTGCACTGCGACCTCGTGTGAAACGGCTCCGGCCTCGCCCTCGTCAAACGCCGTCTTCTCGACACCGAGTTCGCGCATCTTGGACCCGTTGGAGTAGACCACCCATCCTTGCTTGAACCATTCAGACGCTCCAGAGATGTCAGTAATCAATGATGCCAGCAGCCCTCCTGTGCAAGACTCGGCGGTCGATACGGTCCAACCTCGCATGCGAAGTCGGCGGGTCACTCGGGAAGCCAGTCCCGCAGTCTCTTCGACCACGTTCACCGGCCATGGCCGACACTCTTGAGAGTTTCACTCACCTCTCGGAGCCGAATAGGGACTCAATAGTGCGATTGACGGAGTCTGACGTCGTTTTACGCTTGGTGGGTCCGGCAGGAATTGAACCTGCGATCTTCGCTTTGTAAAAGCGACGTCATAACCCCTAGACCACGGACCCTAGGAGAGCGCACGGGCGTTGTGTTCAAATCCTCTGCGGCTTAGTGACAGTACAGAGGAGTGTGTGTGGAGGGTATTTCCGACTTGGTCGAACGGCTCAGGGCCGCTGGGGTACCAGTCGATGACAGAATCGCCGAAGCTATGAATTCCGTTGACCTTGGAAATTTCACCGACTACGACACGGAGCCGTTCCTGATGGACAAGCCAGTCCCATTCCTAGTCACTGAGAGCGGTGCGGCCAAGACCATTTCTGCCCCTCACATGGTAGCGACCCTGTTGCACCACCTTGAGATTAGAGAGGGGCAGCACGTGCTGTTGATGGGTTCCAAGGGAGGGTATCTTGCTTCACTCCTCGATTGTATGCTCGGTCCAGACGGCACTGTGACTATCATAGAACCTCACCCTGAGGTCCTGCAGCACACCAGCGAGAGATTGGAACTGCACCGCTCGATGGGCCTGCTGAGGGCGTTGCCGCCTGATGCCATAGAGGGTTGGGCGGACTTCAGCAGACGAGTAGACAGGGTACTTGTCACTGGGGCCGTTAGGGGACTGGCTCCCGAGGTGGAGTCGGTGGTCGAAGAAGGCGGCTTCGTGCTAGGTCCGTTTGGAGGCCCGCTCCACCAGAGGCTGCTCAAGAGGGAAAGGCAGGGGAATGATTGGATGGATACCGACCTTGGAGGAGTGGTTTTCGGACCAATGGACCTCGCTGAGTCGGAGAGATCTCCCCTAGACCCTCATTCTCTGGCTGAACACCTTGAAGACTTACTTGATTTGATGGCTGAAGTAATAGAAATAGAAGAAGAGACTATCGATAGATTGGAGGGACTGATCCTCTCTCTCAGAGACCTTCCTATCGACCTGCCTCTCCTAGATGAGGAATCCACCGAGGACGATATCCTAGAGCACCCGGTGATGGAACTTCTGCTAATGGAGATGGAGTGGCTTGGCCCCATGTGGCCGCTGTTCGGAGATTATCTGTCAGTTGAGATGGCCAACCCCGGCTCGCCCGAAGATGATGACCAGGATATATTCGGCGGTCACGAGGATCTCATACCTTAGATGGTTAATTTTCTATTGCTGGCTGTAAGAGTCTGGACAGCGGTATCGAAATCGGCGGAAGATGATCCGAGAGAAAATGTCTGGATGTCTTAGGAGGAAACAGTTCACCGGACAGCGCTGCTTCGACGACCTCTTCCTTCTCTAATGAGTCGCGTCCACAGCGAGGCCAAACAGTCAGCGCCACCCGGTCGTCTTCGAGATAGTCGACTCGTACGCACGGCAGGCACAGAAGCTCCAGCCTATGCGCAACGCTAGTCCGGTGGTGGCCGTCCAGTATTGTGCCTGTCTTGTGGTCGACCAGCAAGGGCTTAGTGTAAGCCTTCCAGCGCAGAGTCATCTTCTCTAGATTGTCGACTCGGTGTTCCTCTACCTGCTCGTGTGGAAGCAGAGTTTCGACGGGCACAAGTTCGACCTTCACCTGGTTCCCAATATGCCTAACGCCCGAAGCAATCATGTCCAGAAGGCCGTCGGCGCAACATGGGACCCGAGTATGAGCACCTCAGCAAAGCCGACAGGCTGGTGTTGGAAGGACTGCGCTCAGCCGGTGAGGCGTGGATAGTCGGAGGCTGGGTCAGGGAGGCTTTCTCGGACAGTGACTACAACGACATTGATATCGCCACTACACTGCTGCCTGCTGAGGTCAAAGAGCTGTTTCCGCGCTCTCTCATGGTAGGGGAGAAGTATGGTACAGTGATTGTCCGATTGGAAAATAATATCTCTGATGGAACTTGGGAGGTGACTACGTTGCGAAGCGAAGGTAGTTACGGCGATGGCAGGAGACCAGATCAAGTAGAATTTGGCCAAAGTATAGAGGATGATTTGGCCCGGCGAGACTTCACAATCAATGCGATGGCCATCGACTCGGATGGCAATGTGATAGATCCATTTGACGGTATATCCGACCTACGAGCGGGCGTCCTGAGGGCAGTGGGTGAAGCAAGCGAGAGGCTTGGTGAAGATGGTCTACGGATTATGAGGGCATACCGGTTCCTAGATTCCACTGGCGGCATGCGGAGCATGGAGTCCTCGTTGAGATCTGCTGTGAGAGAGAATCTCGGCATGCTCGATGTGGTTTCCAGAGAGCGGATTGGAATGGAGATGGAGAAAATTCTTGGAGGAAGAAATGCCGGAGAGGTAATCTCTCAAATGCATGAAGACGGTGTTCTGAATCATATCTTACCTGGAATCGCCTGCACCGTATCACCATCGTTCTGCACTGACTCTCTGGTCAATCTCGCTCTGCTATGCAGCGGAGACTCAGTCGAGGGCAGTGCCCTTGCAGGTACTCTACGCAGTGCCCTTATGATGGCAAAAGAACCGTTGCGTCAGGTCGCGTTTCTTCACAGCGCTAGGAATGCCCCTGTGCCAACTGAAATCGGTGGACTTCGCCGCTTCCGTGCCGCCCTCCCTCCAGAGTGGCAGAATGCTTTCATTGCCTATTCACACGGATTGGGACGGGAAACTGTCGAGTTCGCCGAGGCTCTGGCCTCACTAAGCCCTCTCATTGCAGGTAACGCCCCTCTGATAGACGGAAACACTCTGGCTGCTGCCACCGGGCTAGATCCGGGGCCGAGGATGGGGCGTCTGAAGGGACTGTTACACAGAATCCAGATAGAGCAAGACCTGTCTACTGCAGAAAGAGTTCTGTCGTTGCTGGATGAGTTGGAATGGAAAGACTCGGACTACGAAGAGTGGCCAGCACTAAGTTGGCCCTAAGGCAACTCGTTCAGCATCTCAATGTACTCTTCCTGATTGAGGAATTGGTCCTCGTCGAATTCGTGTGGCCCCACTATCACGCACCAACCGTCTCCATAGGCCTCGTCGTTGATTAGGTCTGGATTGTCCTCGACCTCTCCATTAAGTTCCAGAATCTTACAAGAGAAAGGGGAATTGATCAGAAGTGTCTCGATCTCGCCGTCGAAGCTGGTGGTGAGGGTAATCAGCAGGTCCTCCGCCCCGACCTCGTCACCGCTCCCCATAATTTGAGGAGAGTCATCATCGGTGTCCTCGGTATCGGAGTCACCCTTGAACTCGCTATCATCCTCAGGGCGAGTGAGTACTATTCTGATGATGTTGCCGTACTCAGAACGGATGAATTCACTGATTCCGATCTTCACCGATTCTGCCTTGTCATCCAATGGTTGGAGCCAAAGATGGTCCAACGTGTACCTACGGTCGTGTGCGATGCTGAACTCGGAATAGTCGCCGTTTGCCATGTTATACCGAACCGGCCGCTCAGATGTGCAATTTGAACTATTCGATTGGGATGCCCCTAGAAAGACCACGAGGGATTAACAACGAAACCCGCTTCGGTTGCATGGGGAGAGATATGGATTTCCGCGAGACTGAGGAACAATGCATGATTCGCGAGATGGTGCGCGATTTCGCTGAGAGCGTACTCGCCCCAACTTGTTTGGAACGTGACAGGGCGCAGCGGGCCCCCCTTGAGGAATGGGCAGCATTCTGCGAGCAATCCGGACTGCAGGGCATCACAATACCCGAGGAGTATGGAGGTAGCCCAGTCGACGACATCTCGGAAGCGATAATTGTCGAGGAACTTGCCCGTGTCGATCCATCGTTCTCCGTGATGTTTTGCGTACATGTCGGGCTATGCTCGAAGACCATAGCCCTGCACGGCAACCACGAGCAGAAACAGAAGTACCTCTCAAGACTGGCTGGAAGCGAGATTGGGGCCTATTCGTTATCCGAGGCCGGAGCAGGTACCGACGCTGCTGCACTCGGATGCAAGGCGAAACTGAACGAGGATGGTAGCCACTATGTCCTGAACGGTGAGAAGATGTGGGTAACCAACGGCGCGAGCGCCGACATCTACGTGTTGTTCGCCAAGGATGTCGACCATCCTGAATACGGTCAGAAGAAGCATGGGGGAACGACGGCATTCATCATCGAGAGGGATTTCGATGGTTTCTCCGTTGGAAAGAAGGAAGACAAGCTTGGAATTAGATCTAGCGACACCTGTTCGTTGCTTCTTGAGGACTGTAAAGTCCCGGTGGAAAATGTCCTAAAGAGCTCCGACGAGGGATTTCCAATAGCCATGAATGCGCTCGACAACTCAAGGATAGGAATCGCTGCCCAGGCTCTAGGAATCGCGCAAGGGGCATACGAGGCGGCACTGAACTACGCTCACGAGCGGGTCGCCTTCGGCAAGCCGATTGCCCACCACCAGAGCATCGGCAACTACCTCGCAGACATGGCTACCCGAACTGAAGCGGCCAGAATGATGGTTTACAAGGCGGCTTGGGCCAAGCAGAGGCATTACGAGGATGCAGCCCCCAGACACACCAAGGAGGCCAGCATGGCCAAACTTTTCGCGGGCGATACCGCGATGTGGGTTTCTGAGAGGGCGGTCCAAGTCCTCGGAGGGTATGGCTACACAACCGACTTTCCTGTCGAGCGATTCTTCCGCGATGCCAAAATCACCCAGATTTACGAAGGTACCCAAGAGGTTCAGAGGATTGTTATCAACCGCTCAATAGCACCTGAGTGAGGAATGGTTAGCGTTTACTCAACCCAGCGATACTCGCGCTGACCCTCGAGATTTCCTTCGGCACCAATGCTGACTAGTGCGAACTCGCCGTTCGGCTTGATCACTGAACGCTTACGGGAGCCCCTGTGCAGGGCCTCGTAGACCGTCTTGTTGATCGGATGGCGTCCAGACAGGCGTTCGAAGAGGTGGAACCTTGAGGCAATCTCGCGCCACTGTGGCTGAATGATGCCTTCGAAGACCTTGGCCTTAGCACCCGAACCGTAGCCGCACAGCCCAAGCTTCTCCCCTGACATATCGATGTTCTCAATATAATCGGACTCCATAGTCGACATCAGAGCGAGGAAGATGGAACCAGTATACTGATTGCCAATCAGGCTTGATGCGCGGGTGGTTCTCTCGATTCTTTCATCCACGAAGATCTGGAATGCATCTGTCTTGGAGATCAATCTACGATACGAATCATTCGCTCGCTCGAACTCCTCAATCCCCTCGGGTGTGTCCGGGAAGTCCTCAGGCATTGGCTCTGGGCCAATCTGCTCGACAATCTCTGCCCACATCGGCAGGTGCCTCCTGTCGTGACGGAAGACATCCGGGAACATCCTCTTACCTTGGAATGCATATGGCAAGTGGACGATGATGCGGCTCCATTGATTGGTCAGAATCTCGTCGTTCTCGGGGCTATAGCGACCCTCGCGAATCGCCTTTTCGCGGAAGTTGATGAATGCCTGCTTGACTGACTCAGAATAGCAGCGGTTGGAGAACTGGCCGTCAAAGACGGGAGTGTCCTTGTGAATCTGTAGCATCGGGTTCTCGAACATGACATTGTTCTTCTGAGAAGAGCGTGGAAGGTGCTTGAGTATACGCTCAGCGAGTCCTTCCTTGATCTTCTCGCCACTCTCACGGGCGAGGTCGAGAACATTCTCTACGATGGTCCTAGTGTCGATTTCTCTGCGCGGCTTGAAGAAGTCATGAACGGGCATCGTCGAGACACCCCAGATGTCAGGGATCTCAAGCAGCCGGGGATTGTGACGTATCAGTATCGCACCGCCACCAGCACCTTGAGTATACTCGCCTGTCGAACCAATGTCGTACTTGGCGTTGTCAGCGAACACAACGATGCCGATTCTACCCCTCTCCTCGCCCCCACGAGCAACCCAGTCGAGGGTGTTGTGCATGGCATCCACTGCACCTATGCAAGCGAAGGTCATGTCGACTACGTCGCAGTTGCGGAAGCAGTCCTTCCCCTGTGTGGGGGTGTAACGCTGCTCGAGCATGTCCATGATGTAAGTCGCGGTCGGCTTGGAACCGTCTAAGGCTGACTCGGTTCCGAGGTATATCCTGCCGATGGTAGTAGGGTCAAGCCCATTGCGGTCGAGCAGCCTGCAAACCGCGTTAGCACCCATTGTTGCTGTATCCTCGTGGACGTCGGGAATTGCCATCGCTGCAAGTCCGAGTCCACGGTTCAACTTACCGAAATCGGCCCCTCTGAGCTTGGCGAAATCCTCCATGTCGAAGTAGAGGCGAGGGAAGTGAATCGCGATGTCGTCTATCCCGACTGATGTCATTAGTCCACTCTCAAACCCGCGCGGGTGAGAGTGGGTTATGAGTCCTCGCCCTGCGCAACAACCATTAGATTCAGTAATAACGTACTACTGTGAGCCGGTTAGTTGGTTCATCGCTGCTAGGAGGTCCGGTTTTTGAGAGAAGTGCTGCGAAACCGGAGCAAGGACTTCGGACAGGGCGTCTGCTACGGCCATCTTGGCGTCGAGCGGGTGTATAGATCCGTCCGAGACGGCTTCGACGAAACTCTGCAGGTCATCCCAATTCGAGGGCTCTCCAAACTTGGGGTCGGGAGTCACCGCGATGGAGTCGAGTTTTGGTAGTACGATGTATTGGGCAATCTCGAATACTGGAGAGGCGGGGTTGCCGATCTCAAGGAATGCTTTCCTCATCTTGGTTCTGAGTGATTCGGGGTCGTCATCAAGCAGGATTGCGTTGCCTGGGTCGGACTTGGACATCTTGTGATCGAACGAATCCATCCTCCCCCCTGATCCCTTCAGGCCCGACAACATGGGAGTGTGGATGCACGTGGCCTTGATCCAATCGTACTTGTCGGCAACCTCTCGCATGTACATGTGCGCCTTGCGCTGATCCATACCTCCGAAAGCAATGTCAATCTCCAACTCGAAAATGTCTGCTGCCTGTAGGGCTGGGTAGTAGAACGCGGCTAGGTCGTGATCCGAGGAGTCCTCGTCGCGACCCATGATGCTGAACGTCCTGCGCACCCTAGAGAGACTCATGTTCTTCGAGCACCTGAGTACTCTCTCCCAGTACCTGCCTGAGTCCATCAGCTGTGATGCGCTCAGGAATCTGAGCTGGCCTGCCCCCTCGCCCTCTGGAGGATTTCCCAGCAGCGCCCTGAAAACCTCGGTCATGTATTCGCCGGCGAGTGTAATCTTGTCCATATCGCGATCGAACTTGTCATTCACCCAAGCGTGCCAGTCGGCGAGTAGGATGATTACGTTCACGCCTTCGTCAAGCATGTTGCGTATGGTGTCGGCAAGCAGTATCCAACCCAAGTGTGCCTTGCCACTGGGCTCAAGTCCAATATATGCAACCAGTTGGTCGTCTCCAGAATGCGTCGACCCTCCTGAAACAACAGATGCGACGTGTCCCACGCCAACGACTTCAGCGCAGCCGGCGAACATACGGGAGACGCGAGAGCGCCCCTCCTCATCTAGCGACGAGAGGGGGTCATCGTCGTTCATGATTCACCTCATTCGAGCAGTTTGGCCAGTTTCCCCGCGCGTCCTGCCGCCTTCGTGTTGTCTCCCTGCTCCAACGCGGCCTCGATTTCCTCAATCATAGACTCTGCCTGTTCGGATATCTCTTCGGGGATGTTTTGTGACATTGATATGAAGTGCCGCGCTGCAGAAATGCCGGACTTCGCCTTACTGGCCTTCTTGGCCCATTCTTTGGCCTTGTCTCCTCTCTGCTTGGAATTGTATCCGGTGGCAGCGTCGAGGAACGAAGTCCAATTCTTGCGCGCCTCCATGGCTGATTTCACGGCCTCCGCATCATCGAAGTCAGGAGGGACATTGGTTATGTTCACAACCAGTGCGCCCTGCTCGTTGTAACTGGCTACAATGGAGGTCATTATGTCGTGCGAACCGTTGAATGAATTGTCACCGGCGTCCTTGATATTGTCGAAGTAATCCCGCGCTAGCACTGCCAGCCCTCCATTCGAAGTTACCTGCTTTACCAGTCCGCGCTTGACATCAAATCTCTCCATGGTCGAGCGCTGGCTGAACCCTTCTTGAATGCTGTTGCCATGCAAGTCCAATCGATGCTTGTGTCGAACGGGCTAAACCGGCATCGCCCGTCGGCGGGACGTGCACCGAGGCAGCAGCAGCGCGCTAGCAGTAATCTTCGCGATGTTGATGCTGACTCCTGTGGCCAGCGCTGGTTCCGCTGTCGGACTGTACGATAAAATCAGTCTGTCTGAGCAGGATCTCGGGCTAAATGGGGCTGCGGTAGATCCTCTGGGAGAATGGGCGATAGTGTTCGGGGCCGACTCATACCTAGAGTTAGTGAAGACCTCTAATCCAGATGACAGAGTGGAACTGATTTGGAATGGCGGTGAGGATTTGACGTATGGCGACTTCCACCCCGGAGGGCAAACAGCCCTCATCGTAGGCAGTGATGGGCAGGTCCTCAGATACGCACGCGAGGACCACTCGGTAACCGACGCCGGAGGGGATCTGGAGTTTAATCAAATCAGGTTGACCGCAGTGGCATGGAACTCCGGAGGATCTTGGGCCTATGTAGGAGGGTCCGATGGCTGGCTGTGGAGGATGAGGGCCGCTGCTGACGGTGGTGCCGAGGTGCATCTAGTTCAGGGCCGAGGAGAGAGTGACATCACAGGAATAGACTGTCATCCATCGGTAATGGCCTGCGTAGTCACCAGCCTGATGGATGGCATCGGAGTGATTGACAGGGACCATACTCTGTACTGGCTAGGTGGTACCGGATATCCGTGGTCCGACGTCGTATGCCCCTCAACTGAGACAGCAGACTGCGTCGCTGTTTCGAGCGACAGGAACATCGCGAGGGTGACTCTGGACGCAGACGTCGTGTCAACCTCTGATGTGAGGTTGGTGCAAGTTACCGGTGCCGAGGGTTACTTCACCGGGATATCGCGTCAGAGCGATGGCCGATCTCTAATCTACGTGGCTCCCTTCGGCCTGATTGAGCACGACCTGAGCTTGAATTCCTCCTTCCCCTGGCTGGAGAACTCAGATGTGGCGGAATACGACACGGGCGTCTCAGGTAGCCGGATAGTAGCGACATGGGGTACCGACAGAGACAGTGGGTGGATACTCACGGACCGAGGTGAGTTGGTGCAATACCACCCGCCATACTCGAACGCCATCGGAGGCGTGCTAGAGGTTTGGATCCTCATTGCCATCCCTGCTGTTACACTACTGGTGTTACTCAGTTTCGCGCTCAGCCTCTCTCCGGGGCTTCAACAGCGTTTCACCCTGCGATTCGGCACTGTCGAAGAGAAGCGGGCGGCACGTCGAGAAGCACGTAGGAAGAAGGGCAGATAATCGAGCAACGTTCATTTGCAGTGCACTGTCGCGGAGTGTTGAGGAAGATGGCGTACGAGGCTTTGGACTTCTACGATATCGATTCATTGCTAACCGATGAGGAACGCATGGTGCGCGACATGGTGCGCGACTGGGTAGATGAGAAAATTCTACCAAACATCGAGAAGGCTTGCCATGATGGCGTGTTCCCCGATGAATGGCGGGTCGACCTCGGTGAAATGGGCATTCTCGGCGCCCCCCTAGAGGGCTATGGCTGCCCTGGACTCTCATACATCGCTTACGGTCTAATCTGCCAGGAGTTGGAGCGTGGCGACAGTGGCGTGCGCTCTTTTGCCAGTGTTCAGGGCTCACTAGCCATGTATCCAATCTGGGACTTCGGAAGTGAGGAGCAGAAGAATCACTACCTCCCCAAGATGACGACTGGTGAGTGGATTGGATGCTTCGGTCTAACTGAGCCCGACTATGGCTCAAATCCTGGTGACATGATCACTCGGGCCGAGGACAAGGGGGATTACTACCTGCTCAACGGTGCGAAGATGTGGATAACCAACGGAACCATCGCGGACCTAGCCGTGGTGTGGGCCAAACTTGATGGTGTAATCCGAGGTTTCATAGTCGAGAAAGACGACCCTGGATTCACAGCCCCCGAGATGACAGGAAAGCACTCACTGAAGGCCAGTGTCACCAGCGAGTTGGTGTTCCAAGACTGCAAAATCCCCAAGGACAGGATGCTGCCGCATGTTAAGGGACTTAAGGGGCCTTTCAGCTGCCTCAACAACGCCCGTTACGGAATATCATGGGGGGCTGTGGGGGCTGCTCAATCATGCTTCAGTTCGGCTAGAGAGTACGCTCTGAGCAGGATACAGTTCGACCACCCGATAGCCTCTTTCCAACTGGTGCAGAATAAGTTGGCGTGGATGCTAAGGGAGATCACCAAGGCCCAGTTGCTGGCGTACCACCTAGGCAAGAAAAAAGATGAGGGGACTTGGATACCTGAGCATATCTCGTTGGCCAAGATGAATAACGTCGACATCGCACTCGATGTTGCACGTATGGCTCGTGACATCCACGGTGCCAACGGAATCCTAGATGAGTATCCGGTGATGCGGCACATGGCCAACCTAGAGTCGGTCAAGACCTACGAGGGCACTCACGACATCCACAACCTGATTCTCGGTCGCTACATTACCGGGATACAGGCATTCACAAGAGAGTCTTGAAGTCTGGATTGATGTTTCCCACCTACGGTGGGACTGCCGAAAATTCATAGAGGGGGCTTTAGTCGCCAGAGCGCTGGTGATGATATGGGAATAGCCGTACTACTCAAGCAGGTTCCCGACACCACAGCCAAAATCTCTGTCTCGGGCGATAGGGTGGACGAAACCGCTGTCAGCAAGTGGTCCATGAGTCCTTACGACGAGTACGCGCTCGAAGCCGCACTCCAGTTGAAGGAGGCCGGAGGAGGGGATATCGTCGCGATTACATGCGGTCCGATTCGAGCCACGAAGATGCTGACGGATGCCGCTGCCGTAGGTGTTGACAACCTGATTCTAATCCAAGATGAGGGGGTTACCGATAGCACGCACGTTCAGTCTCTACTCGCAGCCGCGGTCAAGAGGTCTGGGTCGGATGTGGTGCTCTGTGGCAAGCAGGCCGCCGACACCAATGGAGGGTCGACCGGCCCTGGAGTTTCCCATCTGATTGGAGCTGCCTGTGTGGGAATGATTTCGGAAGTATATGCAGAAGGGGATGGGTTCATCGCCCTGCGAGCCAGCCCGACCGGTAACGAACGGGTCGAAGTCTCCCGACCTTGCCTCTTCACATTCGACAAGGGGGCCACGGAACTGCGCAGGCCAAATGTGCGAGGGATTATGATGGCCAAGAAGAAACAGATTGAAACTGTGACCTCAGATGACCTAGGGGTGGCAATTGGAACTTCCTCCGTCTCACTGCAATCTCACTCCCCTCCTCCAGTGAAGCCACCTGGACAGAAATTCGAAGGTGCCGATTCTGTACCCGTAGTAGTAGCAAAGCTTCGTGATGAAGCCAATGTCATTTGAGGTGCAATAATGGACGTGACAATCATCGCAGAAACCACAGTGGATGGTCTTCACCCGGTGACATCGCAACTCGTCGGCGCCGCAATTGCCATTGGCGGAACTCCGACCGTACTGTGCCCGGGAGGATTAGGTACGACCGCCGCTGCTTCCATCAGCGGTGTTTCCAAAGTAATAGGCGTCGAAGGAGATTGCTTCAACACCTTCGACAGCGGTGCTTGGGCGACTGCTCTCAACCCTCTCGTCTCCGACGGAGTCATCATAGCTGCTTCGGCACCCTCTGGAAGGGAGGTCGCAGCGCAGATCGCAGCTATGCGCGGGATCCCAATCATACAGGATGCGACCGGACTAGAAGCTGGCATCACCGTCACTAGGGGCATATACTCCGGCAAGGCAATCGAGATCTCAACGGTAACTGCGCCATGCGCCATCACCCTGCGAGCCAATGCCTTCGATGCCGCCGGAGGAGGTGGTTCGGCGGTGGTCAGTACGGTGAATCAGAGCGCTGACGTGGCCGTGGCCGTGAGAGAAGCCATTGCCAAGGCCAGTGAGAGACTGGATGTCGCAGAAGCTGACATCATCATCTCCGGTGGCAGAGGGATGGGAGATCCCGCCAACTTCTCTCATCTAAACGATATCGCGGACATGATAGGTGCCGCCGTCGGCGCCAGCAGGGCAGCAGTAGACACTTGGGGGGAGATACCTCACGGAATGCAGGTGGGGCAAACCGGGAAGACGGTAACACCGAGCCTGTACATCGCGGTCGGGATCAGCGGAGCAATACAGCATCTTGCCGGGATGAGGACGAGCAAGTACATCGTCGCCATCAACAAAGACCCTGATGCCCCCATATTCGGTGTGGCTGACTATGGGATAGTAGCTACTTGGGAAGCTGCGCTTCCCGCCCTCAAAGAAGAATTAGGCAAACTCTAATCATCGGACCTGGACGGTTATCGTGGACTTGTTAGAGGCGCCTCTGTCGTCGGTCACAGTCAGATGGAAAACGTGGACTCCGCCGGACAACCTGGCACGGATCTGTGGAGTGTCTCCTATGACATTCCCTCTACCATCCTCCCAAGCCCATCTCCTGATACTGCCGTCCGGGTCGTAAGATCGTCCCCCGTCCAGCAGCACTGTTGCCTTGCCCTCCTCGTCGACATCGACTGTCTTGTCTTCTCCGGCATCTGCAACCGGTGGCAGGTTAATCGCTCGCGCCGCCGCCGAGAGATCTTCGAGCAGGTCGCTCTCTATGGTCGGCGGGCCAACCTCAAGCTCTGTCTCTTCGTGCAGCGTGTCCAGAATACCTTCAGCCCCCTCAGGCATTTTGGGCCTCATGTCAACCTGCCTCTCCTCCTCGTCGGATAGTGCCCCCGAGTGCTTCTCAGAGATCGAGGGATTTTCCTCCTCCACAGGCATATCGTCGTACCTAGGTGGTGAGTCGGGGTCGATTATGACGAGAGGTGCTGGTGTCCTGTCCTTCCTGTCGTCGCCCATAAGAGCGATTCTCTCTGTGAGAGGGAGGATATGCTCGACCACCCCAATGTGCTCAAAATGCCAGACCATCTCTCCCTTGGTGGTGATTCGGAATACATCGAACCACGAGGCGACCAAGATGTCATCACCCCACTGGATGATTTGAGAGACCTGATAGTCCAATCTGGCGATTATCCTAGGGTCTGAATCGCCTATGTCGAGGGAAAGAATACTGCCATCGAAGCAGCCCACTATTGTCCCGGACCCTGTAGGCAGCAACGCTGTGGCCCTAGAAGGGAGTTCCGAGGTGTTCAGCATCCCCTCCTCTGGATGCCAGCACTCGAGCCTGTTCTCAGGCCTGTCGTCGACGGTCATCCCGAGAGAGTTTCGTGCGACCAGGAGGACACCATCATGACGGAATGCCATGCACGATATGGTCTCGACGTCGTCCTCGGCGGCGGGCGAATCGTGCAACACCTCGAGCGCTGACCCGAGGAGAAGCAACCTGCCGTCCTCAAGGGCAGCAGCGCATACTCCCTCGGGCGAACATGTGAGAGATGTGACGTGTCCAAACTTTGCTTTGGCGACTTCGCTTCCGTCGTCTGCTAAAGAGACGATCCGTCCAGTGCCATCGGCCACCACCGCGCGGAACGATGACGTTGTCACCGCCTCGCACCCGGATTCCAGAGGATGATCCCAGAGAAGTTCGTCGTGGAATGCTTGAACGCCACCAGTGCTGGTGCCGGCGACCAAAACACCTCGTAAGCTCGCGAGACCTACTACTCGACTGTCAAGCGTAGCGGAGTCGATGACTACTCCGTCAGAGCCGTAAATGTGGAGAGCCCCTGAGTCGAAGCCCGCTGCGAAGTTGCCTTCAGGGAGCATGCAGACGCAGCGAGCCACCTCATCCATCTCGATGGTCGCCAGCGCGTCAATGACCCCTCTCATGGATTCCTGAGCAATCGCTGCGACTTCATTCTGCCGCGTCGGCGTGCTCAGCCGAAGATTCTCTCTTGGCGGCATCGCTGCGTGCGCCCTCTATCCTCGCTAGGTACTCCTCAGTAATTCCCCCGGTGACGTACACCCCGTTGAAGCAGGAGCAGTCAAAGTTTACCAGATTATGGTCCCCCGTCATTAGGCAGGCCTCAATGAGGTCTGGCAACTCTTGATAGATCAGCCAATCAGCGCCGATGGCCTCCCTGATCTCATCGATAGTCCTGTCATGGGCGACGTACTCATCGCGGGCCGGCATGTCGATGCCGTACACGTTCGGATGTATGATAGGAGGTGCCGAGGATGCAAAGTATACTTGTTTGGCACCGGCTTCCTTGGCCATTTCGACAATCCTTTGTGACGTGTTACCTCTGACTATGCTGTCGTCAACAATCATCACCGTCTTGCCGGAGAACTCCTCCTCTATCGTGTTGAGTTTTTTCTTAACCGAATCCTTACGGATAGACTGACCTGGCATGATGAACGTCCTGCCTATGTAGCGGTTCTTGACGAAGCCCTCTCGAAACGGCACACCCATCTCAGAGGCCATCTCCATAGCGGCTATCCTGCCGCTGTCCGGCACTGGGATCACCGCATCGATACCGTGCTCGGGGCGCTCTTTGAGGACCCTCCTAGCCAAAGCCGCCCCCATCCTTAGCCTCGCCCCGTGTACCGATATACCGTCAATGGCAGAGTCCGGGCGAGCGAAGTAGACGTGCTCGAAAATACAGGGAGTGTGGACCGGCTCAGCGTGGCAGACCTTGGATGAGAACGAGCCATCCATCTTGGCTATCACCGCCTCGCCGGGGGAGACATCTCGATCTGTTTCGAATCCTAAAGCAGAACAGGTCACGCTCTCTGAGGCGAATAGTCGCTCAGTGAAGCCGTCGACCTCGTTCTTGCCCATGAATAGAGGCCTTATCCCGTTGGGGTCGCGGAAGGCCACTAGCCCCCATCCCGTGATCATGGTGACTACGCTGTAACTGCCCTCAGCCCGGAGGTGTGTGCGCTCTACGGCGCGGAAGATATCGTCCTCGGTGAGTGCTTCCATGCCTCCCGGTCGGCCGTTAACAGAGCGCTGAATCTCAGCGGAGAAGAGATTCAGTAGGGCCTCGGAATCAGAACTGGTGTTGATTCTCCTGTGGTCATACTCGAGCAGGCTGTTGATGATGTCCGTAGTATTGTTCAGATTGCCATTGTGGGCGAGGCTTACTCCGAACGGGGTGTTGGTGTAGAAGGGCTGAGCCTCGCTCGCTGAGCCTGAGCCTGCTGTGGGATAGCGAACGTGCCCGATTCCCATTGACCCTATGAGCTTAGACATGTGCTTCGACCTGAAGACGTCTCTAACTAGTCCATTGGCCCGGCGGTGCGAGATGTTGTCGGAATCACTGGTCACTATTCCGGCGGCGTCCTGCCCACGGTGCTGCAGTACAATCATGCCGTCGTAGATGCAGCCTGCGACCTGAGAGTCCGGGTTCCCCAAGATCCCGATGATGCCGCACATCGGATACCATTGGGCCCTAGTGGTCCGGGACTTAGCCCTTTCCGGCTTACTTGCGTGCTCCCATTAATCGGGAGCGTTTGTTCCACCGGTACTTGCGTATCCTAGCGGTGGCGCCGTAGCCGCAGTGAGCGCAGACGCTCTTGGTCTTGTGATATGAGTGTCTGCCACAGCGTCGGCAACGGATGTGTGTCGACTTCTGCCGCTTGCCCATACTTGGAGTTCCCTTTGACATCGTACCACCTAGGACAGCGCGGCGACCGAAGGGAGTGTTATGAGAGTTGCCCAAGCGAAACGAATCACTCGGTACCGGGTTCAGACTCCAGCAGGGCCAGTAGAGGGTCTTCGGGGCGTTTGCGCAATGAGGCCTGAAGAAACATGAAGGTGGACACTAAGAAGATAATCGACAATATATCGAGCAAGGCAAACACGCCCTCGGACATCGTCATTCTAAGGGCGACGTTGTCAGCAGGTATGCCAACGGTTTTGGCGAACAAGTAGGTGGAAGCAAGGATGACAGTTGAGGCGCCCAGCACCGGGATGGCAGGACGGTGATAGGGGTTCAACGTGCCTATCAATGCGAGTATTATGAACAGCGAGGTTAGTGCGGCCGATCCCGCAAACGCTGAGATCGCCGATTCGAGATTAGGGTTCATCCGCCACCTCCAAATGCCTCCTCAAGACGCTCTCAACGTACTTCCTCTCCTTCTCAGACAGGCCCTCTGTCTCGGGCTCCTGCGGGGTCATCCTCTCAGCCGTGCGGACACACAGCGCAAACACTGCGAAAGCCAGAACCGCTCCAAGCAGAGCGCTTACCCACCTAATGGTGTCCGATAGGACCACACTCATGGTCGAATAGTACTGGTACCATGCCACCACAATCAGAGCCCAGCCGACCAGCAACGGTAACAATCGCGTCCTCCAGTACAACGGCGCTCCCATGAGTACGAGTGTCGAACCAGCCAGAGCCGGCAGAAGCCACATGGCGGCCTCTATAGCAGCTGCCACCACTTCTAACTCGGGCTGCGGGGGCTCCTCGACTCGAAATAGCATCACCGTCAATCCAAGCAGGGCCACAGGGGCTCCGAAGAGGTGCCGCCTGAATGCAGGCCCCGTTCTGTGCATGCTGATACCAATGACAGCAATGGCCATGCCGAGCCACACCTGAGCGGCCCATGGCGACATGTTCCGCTGCGCGTTGACTCATTACATCGTATTTGTGCAATCGGCCTATCATGAGGATTCCTGCTACGCAGGAGTCTCGATAGAGTTCATAAACGGGTCATCGGTGGCCGCGACGTCGCAAGACGCTGAGGTGGAGACATGGTGAAGATGCCGCGGACGGTGAAGCGCTACAGCCCTACAGCTGGTAAGCACACCATACACACCGTCGAGCGTGTCAAGAAGCGACGTGCTAGCGAACTGAAGTGGGGTCAGCGCCGCTTCCGCCGTGTTACCGCGGGATACCGCGGTTTCCCCCGGCCGAAGCCTTCCGGAGAGAAGCCTACCAAGCGCGTGAACCTAATCTTCCGATGCCAAGAGACCGGTAAGGCGCACTCTCCTGCTGGGAAGCGCGCTAAGAAGTTCGAACTAGTCGACAAGTGATTGAGGTGGGATGATGAGTGGAAGGTTCCTTCGTGTGAATTGTCGTGACTGCGGTCACGAGGCCATCATCTTCGAAAGGGCATCGACCTCGATTGCCTGCTCCATCTGCGGTGCGACACTAGCTCGCCCCGCAGGAGGCAGGGCGGACTTGTCAGGTAGCACGATTGTAGATGTCCTCGAGTAAAGGGGGCGTTTAGGTGAGTTCTGCTGATTGGCCCGAAGAGGGGGAACTGCTGATTTGTACGGTCAGGAGCGTCAAGGAAAACGGTGCCTACCTCAATCTTGAGGGTTACGAGGGCAGAACCGGTTTCGTCTTCATTGGAGAGGTCGCCTCTGGCTGGGTTAAGAACATCGGCAGCCACCTGAGAGAAGGTCAGCGCGTGGTCGCCAAGGCGATTCAGGTGAAGCGTGCCAAGGAGCGTATCGAACTCTCGATAAAATCCGTTTCCGACGAGCGTAGGAGAGACACTCTGCAGAAGTGGAAGAACCGTAAGAGGGCCAGCCAGATCATGCGAGTCGCGGCCGAGAGAGTCGGCTGGGACGAACAGAAGACAGTCGAAATCTGCGATGAGATGCGTGAGATCTTCGGGACTCTGTATGGGGCTCTCGAGGAGTGCGCCATGAGCGAGAATGTTCTGAGTGAATCAGGTTTCACCGGAGATTGGATAACCGTGGTCACCGAGCTCGCAGTAGAGAACATCGTGCCTCCATTCGTCGAGATTCGTGGCGAGTTCGACCTACAGGTCTGGGGGCCTGAAGGCGTCAGTGCGATTCGTGAGGCGTTGCAAGCCGCGGAATCCTGTGCCGTAGACCTCGAGGATGTCACACTGACCTGTCACTACGACGGGGCCCCTCACTACAGAGTGGACATACGGGCCCCTGACTATCGGGCGGCGGAGTCTGTGTGGGAAGCTGCACAGAAGGCAGCCTCGGAGCGCATGTCCTCGGTCGAGGGCTCAATCTCCCTTGAACGCCTCTGAGAAGTACGAACAAGGCACAGACTTCATTGACTCTTCCTAGCGGACGCTGATTGAGGATAGGATGGTTCGCACCAGATTACAACGCTGCAGTACCTGTGGCGAGTACGGCTTGGCTACGAGATGCAAGGAGTGCGGAGCTGCTATGGTGGCTGTTTCACCGATGAAGTACTCGCCAGAGGACCCGCAGGGGGCAAGACGTAGGAAGAGGCTCGATGTCGGCAGCAAGGAGTGGCTCGCATCCCTCCCAACACCTAGGGCTGATGGGAGTGAAGAGGAATGAACCGTACGAAGATTCACTGGCTCGTAGGCGAAGGGACGCCTGAGCACGCGGCAATACTGGAGGCGGTGCCTGGTGTGGGCAACGTCGGCAAGATAGTGGTCGACTCCCTAGTGGATAAACACCCCTCGCGAACCATAGGATGGATCCTACATCCTGACTTCCCTCCCCATTCAACACTAGACGGCAATGGGCTCGTCTCACCTCCTCGCATCAACATCAATTCAATCCTACTCCCCGATGGCAGGACGGTAATCACGGTCGGTGGGCCATTGCAGCCGATGACAGCTGCCGGTCAGCACGAGGTCTCCGAGGCAATCCTCGAGATGGCTTCGGAATCGGGCACCCCTCAGTTGCTGGTGTTAGCCGGTCTCGCAGCAGGTACCGACGACAGAGAGATTCACGTAATCTGCGCCGATGCCGAAGTCAGGAAGAATCTCGAGGCCAATGACATCCCAGTTAGCAGGGAGCACCCTAAGGCCGGGATGATAGGGATAGCAGGGCTACTGATTTCCCTCTCACCCCTATATGGCGTTCCCACAGTCGGCCTTGTAGCAGAGACCATTGGAGCCAGCACCGATGTGCTGGCAGCTGACCGTCTGGCTTCGTGGATAGAGGCCGGGTTGGACCTTCCCCTGGACCTGGATCTCGATTCAACTGAAGAGACGGCTAGGAAACTGGTGGAAACTATGGAGGTCGGCGGCACGATAGAGGAGACACTCGGTGCATCGGAGTCTGAAGGTTCCAGCGACTTTTATGTCTGAGTTGAGAGAATCAGCGAGACGTCGTCAGCATAGGCATCGTTGTAGCCATACTCCAGATATGCGTTCAACGTGACTCGGATCCAAGCAGAATCCGCTGGGACCTGTCCAATCACGCCGTGAAGGTGGATTCCGGTCGTGTAGTTGCGGTCGGCCGCGTAGACAGGCCCGATTCCCCCCGAGAGGAGGAGGTTGCCGGAAGAATCGAAGAATTCGACGAGCACCTCCATGCAGTCATTCTGACTCAAATAACCCCCAATGTATGCCGTGAGCGAGTAGGTCAGATTGCCCCAACCAATCTCCTCTGCGATTCCGGTGAGGTCGATCTCCTGGTGCATCGTTGAGTTTCCATCTCCAGATCCCCCGCCGAAGTAGTTCGACCCCCCGTCGGCCGGCCCCGGATCGGTCTTCTGCAGGTAATCCCAGACATCGTAGATCCAAGTCGTCATCGTTCCGTTATCGACCCATCCCGGCACAGATGCGTCGAAGCCGGGAGTCATCCCGCGCTCGAGCTCGCCGTCGCCATTGAAGACCAGATTAACTCCCAGTTCGGCGTCCGGCGGCCCGGTCGGCTCCAAGCCAACGGCTCGTCCGTCCAAATCCCATTCGGGCCTCACCTCCACCCCCATGTGGTGCAGTGCCGTGGGCACGATGTCAACCGCATCAGGGGCTGGCCAGATTGGACCTGGGGACTCGGCACCCCAGATGATCAACGGAACCTCTCTATGCTCAGGGATGTTGTACCCGTGGCCATATCCGGACCCAGCGTGGTCCGTGGAGAGGATCACCATCCAGTCTTCCTCGGCGTAGTTGGTCCGAGCGAATATCGCATCCATTATCGTGCCAAGCCACGCATCGCTCTGGTTCATGGCTGCGACATACTGGGGAATCAAGGGGTGGTAGCCGTAGCCGTGTCCTGCTGCGTCCGGGGCGTCGATAACTATCGTCACCGCGTCCATCTGCTGGTTAGCAAGGTCAGTGGCGAGCTGTGTTGCGATCAAATTGTCGCTCCCTGTAACGTACATGTCCACGCAGTAGCCGCACACCGAGAAATCGAGAGCAGTATTGGCCATCGGAAGCCAGTTGTGGTACGCTGCCGTATGCATCTCCGGTCGTTCGTACTTCAGGAGGTTGAACCAGTATGGGTATTCCTGATAGTTCGCATCACCGAAGCTGTTGCCATGCACGTTGTGCTTATCCCTGTGGACACCAGTCAGGAAGCTGGAGTGCCCTGATCCACTGATGGTCGTATCCTCTACTCTTGCTTCCATCGAGTAGGCGCTGTCTTGCATCATCATGTCGATGGTCGGGGTGTGCGCCGCAGCGATGACATCGGGCCTCCAACCGTCTAGCAGCACCATCAGAACATGGGGCTGGATATACCTGCAGGAGCCGTTATCGGTGTCGGCTGTCGCATTGAAGTTCAGGGCAGAAGAATTCGTGCAACCCAAGACTGGGTCGGGAGGGTACTCGCAAGAGCCGTCGTCTACTGTGGCGGCCTCGTCGTAGTTGGTGGCCCCCTCGTACGTGCACCCAGGAGTCTCCTCGGGCGGTTCGGGGTACTCACAGGAGCCGTCGTCTACTGTGGCGGCCTCGTTGTAGTTGGTGGCCCCCTCGTACGTGCACCCAGGAGTCTCCTCGGGCGGTTCGGGGTACTCACAGGAGCCGTCGTCAGTTACGGCCGACTCGTTGAAATTGAGCGCATCCGAATAGGTGCATCCGGAAGCGATTTCGGTGCCATCCGGGGGAGAGGTGCAACCGGCCAGAGAAGCGGAGAGAATTAGGAGCACAGCAAGATAGCTCAGGCGGCGCATGCCCAGTCGTTAGACGGCGGACGTAAAATACAATGCAATAAGCGATTGACTCGAGTCAACCGCCAGATGAGACCACAATCAATTCCAGACTGACATCGGACTCTATTCGAGATGTGTGAGGTACTATTGTATCGTCGTGAACCGCGAGAACGGTAGACGAAGGTATGCCTAGTTTCTCTAGTAACTCCGATATGGCGATAGGTCCTTCGGATTCGATCGAGAGTACTTCTCCGTCGTGGCTGACCTCGATTCGCACAGCCCTTGCGTGTCGGGTCATGCTTATCTCTAATCCGTAGGTGGCCGGACCGCTGCCGAGATCGCATAGCCCGGTATTGCGGTGGATTCGAAATCCACTGTCCATTGGACGCGGGGGTTCAAATCCCTCTCTCGGCGCCATTAGAAATCTGGCACTTCAGAGGCTTTTCGGAGTATGACGAGCCGTCCACCGGGGCCAATCCTGACCTGCGGCTGCCCATTGAATTCACCAATCTCTCCATTCAACACCGCTATCTCGTCACCCCTCGCCACCCCTGCTGCAGCTAGGGGGATGAACTGCCTGAACGCCACCACTCCGGCAGAGCCTGTCTGATCCATCATCGTTACCGACCACCTAGTCACTCCTGCTCCATCCGGGAATGCGTTTATCGACCAAACTCTGCCAATAGCGTTGATTTTGGTCTCTATGTCCACGATGGGAGCGGAGTCGGACTCGTCTGTGATTGCGACTGAGGTCTTCTCGTCGAGATCGAGGACGACCTCGCCCTTCCACACCGATGCCATAGCGTTCTCGATGCGTACCCTGCTGCCGTTGGTAATTGAGCGGGTCACCTCTCTCGGAGTGCCGTAGCGCGAGGTTTGGACCTTGGCGCGGTCGTAGCCCTCCTGTAACATGAAAGAGAGTTCTACTGAGCCGTCTTTTGCTAGGTTAGGCCCGCGCAAACCTGAAACTTCTCCGACGACTTTTACACGGGTCACTATCTCTCCGATTGGGGTGACGGGCCAGCGGTGACCGAAGCGCTCTATGCTGCGCTCAAGGGGGAGTTCGAGTTCGTGATTGCTGCCCTCACATACACCTCGCAACTGACAGCGTTTGCAACGGGCTCTCGGGTCGGGGTCGACTGGGGTCTTGGAAGGCACACCTCCCTCGTCGAAGTATCGCAGTGGTGCCGGGTCGGGCTGGCACTCATCAATCGAGGGGTTACGAGCGTGGATAGTCTGATACAACTCCTCGAGCTCATCGCTGAGAGTCTGCATTTCCTCCGGATTCGGCCTAGGGACATCCTTAACTGAACCAGTTCCGAGATACCAGATCTCCAGCGCCTCGACCTCATCGGCTCTTCCATGTGTCTCCCACCACAGCCAGCAGTACAGGCGCAGTTGGTCGATATAGCCACCTGAGCGGTCGCCCCTTCCTATCGAAGCCTTGAGGTCAATAATCCTGATGGCTCCTGTCCAATAGTACACCATATCGTACTCTCCCTGGAACCACTCTTCGGGATGTGAAGTGGTCTGCTTCCACTGCCCAGCATCAGGGTCAACGAACCATGGCCGGGCTACCTCCCATGCCTCACACCAAGTGATGTCTCCAGAGTCGATTGCGGCAGGGTGCCTCTCAATCCAAGTTCGTGGGAAGCCATCTGGGGCAGGCCAATGACCCCTGATTCCACCTGCGCGCCACTGTGGAAACCTTGGACCGCCTCCGGCATCTAAGCAGGCTTCGACCTGGTCGAGGTGCATCCTGATACCAGCCCGTGTCATCTCAAGAGCTTCTTCGGGATCAGCATCAGCAACCGAGCCAGAGTGGTTGGGAGATGATTTCCAATCTGCGACAGCCGCCTCCCAGCAGACATCGAAATGAACCTTGACTCGGGCCAGTGCCCAAGCCTCAAGGGACTGTCTGTCGGTGGGCCACTGCTCCCGGGGTAACTCGGACATGGCAGGGCAGGGCCATGCATTCTGATTGTCATAGTCAAGTGAGCCGTCATCGAGCAAAGGAGATGTCATTTCGTCGGCTGAGTCGGCTGAAACTAGAACTGGAGAGTCCCTGAGAACACGACAGACGCATTCCTCTGCAGCGTTACCGCGGATAATCTGAGGCGGTAGGGGGCTCTTCAACCGCTCTATGTAGGTGTAGTACCAGAGCCTGTTGCAGGACTTCCAAGTGATGACCTGAGAGGCTGAGAGCCTGCGGAACGGATTGACTCCAACAGCCTGAGGGTCTCCGATTCTAACTGGCATAACAGGTAACGAAAGTCGAGGCTCTATGAACCCAACGAGAAGGGCTTGCTCTATCTATTGTCATTGAGCCAAACCACCGTGACCTCCATTCTCTCAAAGGTTGGTGTGACTTCCACCATGGCGACTGGAGTGTCGACGTGCTCGGCTATCGACTCAGCCACGACGAGTGGGATTTCGATGCGCTGGTTATCGGAATCCCACAGCATGAACCTGTGCGGCAGGTCGGTCTGCTCGGCTATCTCCTCTATCCACGATTCCTGATCTCTCTCGGTAGCGTATACGGCACCGAACATCAGCGTCGAGTCCTCAGTCAGCGTCTCGTGAGGTGCTATGGTCGCTTCGCCACGACGCTGGAACCTCCTTCGCAACTGCCCGGCGTCCTTGTAGACGGCGGTGCAGAACTTCAGGTGGTAGCCATACGGGTCTCGCGTCTCTCCATCGGTTGGGTCAGGGAGACCGCTCGCTGCGGCATTTACGCGATTACGCAGAATATGCGCCAGTTCGGCTGAACCAGCAGCGCCAGCGGTTATCTCAGTTGACAGGTTGAATCCGCGCAACTCCATGTTGTCGATGTTGCCAACGGTGATTTCAAGCTCGTTGAGATTGATGAAGTCTACATCGAAGTCTCGTAGGGCCTCCAGCAGTTCTAGCAGTTCGGATTCCTTGTCGGGCTCGCATGGCAGTTCGACGCCGGTGAGGATACTGGCAGAAGAGCAGGCTGCTATGGTTTCACGGTACTGCTCGGCTTCGAGGTCGAGGAAGTGGAAGCGTATCTCATCAAGGCCCGCCTCGGCGAACTCGGATGCCCACTCCGAACGGAATGGGATGCTGGTGTACATGTGTAGATGGAAATCCGTGCCGAACTCGGCCTTTAGACGCCTGATTCCCTCAAGTGTCCTCTCGCGTGCCATCAGCGGATCACCCCCGGTGATTCCTGCGCCTGTGGCGCGCATAGCCCTCGCCTCCTCGATTACCTCATCGAAACTCTCGCATCGCCGTTCGTTGGCGAACATGTGGTCGATGTCGCGTCGGGTCTCGGAGAGTGGGCAGTAATCACAGCGCCAGTGACAGTTACCTGTGATAAACAGCACCAGTTTGCTTCCCATCTGGCACTGTATACACCCCTCTGTGTCAGCCTCCTCGGGAGGTTCATGCAACTCGGGCACCTGTGGCAGGCCAACTATGATGCTCATGTCGCAGCACCTGTCGCGGTCTCAAGCAACCAACGGTGGAAGCCTGTGTCAGATGAGAGTTCAGGGTGGAAGGTCAGGGCGAGTCTGTTACCGGTCCTCACGCCAACCACCTCCTCTCCGTGCAGTGCGGCCACAGATGAGGACTCGCTGTGCGATGCGAACCGAGGTGCCCGGATGAACACACCGGGGAAATCGCGCCCTAGGATAGTGGCCTTGAGTGGACTCTGGAATGAATCGGACTGTCGACCGTACGCGTTACGATCGATGTTTGCGCCGATTAGTGGATCGCCGCCATCCTGCGGGTCGGCCAGTAGAATCGCGCCCGCGCAGGTGCCAAGCACAGGGAGCGATGAGTCAGATCGAATCCATTCGAATAGAGCGGGCAGGAGCCCTGATGCCTCGTGGTTACCAGTCAGTCGCATGGTCGTCGACTCCCCTCCTGGCAGCACGATGGCGTGAGGATCTGCTGCGGCCAAATCGGAGGCCTTGCGTAGCTCGTGGACCTCAATCTCGATATTGCACTCTTCGGCGGCCCGCTGGAGCGCTGCAATGTGGACGTGGCGGGCGCCTTGCAGCATGACGAGACCTATGCGAAGCACGGCTGTCCGTCCGGCCATCCGAAAATGAACCCTATCGTAGGCTCCGATGGGCTGAAAGGTCGGAAGCGGGCGCGTCGGAGTGTGCAACCTGTAGGTCGCATCCACAACTTCGGCGCCGGACCGGCTGTACTGCCACTGGAAGTAGTTGAGGAGGTTGCGGCGACGCTGCCCAACCTCGGCGAGAGTGGTTTCGGGCTACTTGAGGTGTCTCATCGCAGTCCGACCTTCCAGAGCGTAATCGACTCGGCTGTGGAACGAATCAGGAGAGTCCTATCTGTTCCAGATGACTACGAGGTGCTGTTCCTGCAGGGAGGTGCCTCAACTCAATTCTACATGACTGCCCTGAATCTACTCAAAGAGGGAGAGAAGGCGGATTTCCTAGTTACTGGTGGTTGGTCGCAGAAGGCTCTCAAGGAGGCCAGCAGAGTAGGCGATGCATTTGCAGTTTGGGATGACTCTGAGAACGGTTTCAAATCAGTCCCGCAGGATGGAGACTACACGATTCGCGAGGATGCGTCCTACATCCACTATACCTCTAACAATACCCTGTACGGCACCCAATTCCACCACCTGCCTGACAGTGGGGGCAAACCGAGGGTGGTCGATGCCAGCTCGGACATTTGCGGCGTTCCAATTGATGTCTCCGCTCACGATGTCATCTATGCAGGCGCGCAGAAGAACCTCGGTCCGAGTGGCGTGACTCTGGTGATTCTCTCGCCGTGGGCATTGACCAGAGCCAAGCAGGGCATCCCTACGATGCTCGACTACCGCACCCACGTCTCCAAGGGTTCGATGTTCAACACCCCCAACACCTTCGGCATCTACGTGCTCGACCGGGTTTTCGCTTGGATTGAGCGCAACGGTGGGCTCGATGGCGCCATCGAGCGAAACCGCACCAAGGCTGCTCTCCTCTACGGAGAGCTCGACCGGAGTGATTTCTGGCGTCCGCACGCGCATGGCGGCTCGCGCTCGATGATGAATGTCACATGGCGTCTGGCCAATGAGGATCTCGAGGGAGTCTTCCTAACAGAGGCCGCAGCAGCAGGATTCGGCGGACTGAAGGGGCATCGCAGCGTCGGCGGCATACGTGCCAGCATGTACAATGGGTGCCCGATTGGGAGCGTCGTGGCCCTAGTTGGTTTCATGCGTGACTTCGAGTCGCAGCACGGTTGAGTGATATGATGGACGCGAGGGGCGTGCTCGATCTACTCGACCTCACACTGCTCGACCACGATGCCAGCGAAGTCGACCTCGATATACTATGTGAGAATGCCAATGAGCACTTTCCTGCAGCGATTTGCGTCTTCACTGAGCACGTCGCTTATGTCAAGAGTCGGCTGAACGATGGAATACCTGTGGCTGCCGTAGCCGCTGGCTTCCCTGTCGGAGAGAGTGATTCCACTGCTGCGTCCGAGGCCATCCGTGCAGCAGTACAGGTCGGGGCAGACGAGATTGATTGCGTCCTAGAGCCGCGCGAGGACGAGGATTTTCCTGGAGAGCCTGAACTGGCGATGCTGATTGCTATGCGCGAGGCTTCGGCAGGCTGCGTCCTAAAGGTCATCATCGAGACTCCTTTGCTCGATGAGCGCAGTATGCGCGCCTCCGCTCGGATGACGCTGGCAGTAGGGGCGGATTTCGTCAAGAGTTGTACAGGCAAGCGAGGGGGGTGCAGCAACGAGGCGGCTGAGATTCTGGCATTCGAGGTCATGAGGCATGGCATCACCATGGGCAGCCACCCAGGAGTCAAGTTATCGGGAGGGATAAGCACCCTCGAAGACGTAGAGCGCCTGCTTAAACTGGTCAACTCTGAGGACCCGAGCATCAAGGGGCCTGAGCGACTGAGAATTGGCGCATCGACGTTGCTCGATGAACTCATAGAATGATGGTGGGCTCGGCAGGAATTGAACCTGCGATCTTCGCCATGTGAAGGCGACGTCATAACCCCTAGACCACGAGCCCGCGCTCCACAGCCGGCCATGAGTCGGCAATAAGCGTGATGACTCGTCTCAAGAGCACAACTCCCGCCGGAATCAAAAGTCGACCCTAATTCGGTGTTCCATGGTAGCAGGCCTAGACTTCGATGTTCTGCACCAGAAAGAGACTTGGCAGGCATTTGGTGTTGGCCTTGTCTTGTTCTGCATCATAGGATATTCATCCCTGACACTATTTGGCCTCTCGGCATCTGCGTATGGGGTGTCTGACGACATCGAGCTGGTGCCTGACTTTGAGGTTTCTACGATGAATCGGACAGGAATCGATGATGCAATCGCCGACGATTCGGGAATGGTTCGTCTTTCCGATCTACGCGGAAGCGTGGTCATTCTGGACTTCATGGCGGTGGACTGCTCGAATTGCCACTACGTCCAGACACATATAGACCAGAATCTCGAGGGTTGGCGGGCTCTCAATGGGCCATACGAGGTATTGGTCCTGTCAATTGGCTCCTGGTATGGCTACGAGACCTTTGAAGACATCAACGAGACCTTTGGGGAATCAGGCTCAGACAAGCACATGCCGTGGCCGGTCGCCAACGGTGGGACCGATGTCATAATCCTCGAGAATGGCGACACAGGTGACCTAGTCGAGTACTATTCGGCCCAAGCCATCCCGCTGGTGATTGTGGTCGACCATGAAGGGTACGTCGTCGCCAAGGAGAACACTGGGACGCCTCTCGATGGTTGGTCATCCTTCGACTCGGCTATTGCAAGCGCCAATGCTGGCGGGGCCAGTGACCTCCGATTCGGCATTGAGAAGGCTGATCGATCGCTCTCCGGAGTCTTCGTGATTGGCCTGTTCTTGGGCGTACTGGTCTACTTCTCTCCCTGTGCCTTCCCAGTACTACCCTCTTACATCGCTTACTACCTCAACCTCGGGATGAGAGAGGACGAACTGCAAGAGGCTGGAAAGCTCTCTGGCAGCATGCCCAAGGCCTTCGAGGTCGGTGGCTATGCTGCTCTGGGCCAACTAACCTTCTTTGGTGCGGTCGGAACTGTCATCTTCGGACTTGACGGAATCATTAATCTCTCGGGAGTGCTGCATGACATCGCAATTGGTATCGCATTGCTGTTGGTAATCCTCGGGGTACTCATGCTACTCGGCTGGACCTCGCACTTGCTGAACTGGGTCCAAGGTGTGCTCGACCGCTATCAGACCACGGAGATGGATGAGCAATTCACACCTAGACGCAACATGTATCTGTGGGGCATAGGCTACAGTGCGGCCTCGGTAGATTGCACCGCTGCGGCGGTCTTCCCGTTCGTCGCTTGGCTCGCTGTAGTCGGCAACGGTGCCTTCGCGTTCGGGATGGCAGGGCTCATCCTTTCAGTCACTATGCTGATGATAGCCGTGACAGTGCTAGTCGGCCTCGGACGGCAGTCGATGCTCGACTTCCTAAGACGCTCTACAGGGATAGTCAAGGCCACTGGTGCGTGGATGATGATGTTCGCTGGAATTGGCCTGCTCGCCTACCTGACACAACCCGAAATCGTGGCAGGTTTGCTCTGAGCAGAAGTCAAGTACCATCAGCGATGCGCGCGAATCAATGGAACCTCTGATGATGCTCGTTCTGTTCGTCACGATTTTGGTTTGCGCATACCTTGCGTGGAATATCGGTGCCAACGATGTCGCGAATGCGATGGGGACATCTGTCGGCTCTCGCGCGCTGACGCTTAAGCAAGCAGTAATCATCGCTGCCATCTTTGAGTTCATAGGTGCTTTTTTTGCTGGAGATGCAGTTACAGACACAGTTCGCAAGGGAATCTTAGTTGTTGATTTCGACAATCAGGTCCTAGTTGACGCGATTTCGAATGACCTAATGTATGGTTTCATCGCTGCCATGATGGCAGCGGCGGTCTGGCTAACTATTGCCACAAGATACGGACTGCCGGTTTCGACAACTCACAGTATCATCGGTGGAATCGTAGGTGTCGGGTTAGTCATGGAGGTTCAGCATGAAACCTCCCTCATCGACTGGGTGGTGGTTGAAAAGGTCGCTATGTCATGGGTTGCTAGCCCAGTGATGGGGGGTCTATTCGCATTCTTCACCTTCTGGGTCATCAGAGAGACTATTCTCGATACGTCTGATCCTGAGGCGCGCGCTCGCTGGATGGCACCGGTACTTTCTATCCCTACGTTCTTCGTGCTTGGCCTCGCACTGCAGTTCAAAGCTCTGAAGGGTTTCTTCGCAAATGCCCAGGAGAATGGCTGGATTGAGAACAAGTACGACTGGTTGCCAGTCAAGGAGAATGGTTCTTGGAACCCGATGATGGATAATGCATGGTTCCCAATCAACAGCCTCATCCTAGCAGGAATGGTTTCTATCATCGCTGCAGGGACTCTGGCCTACATCCTGAGGAACTACGACTTCAAGGGCGAGAAAGAGGGTTTTCATGGTGTTGAGAAGATATTTGTCTGGTTGCAAGTCATCGCCGCTGCCTACGTCGCCTTCGCTCACGGGGCAAATGACCGATCTAATGCTATAGGTCCTATGGCCGCTGTTTACCAAGTCCTTTCGAACGGTGGGCAACTTGAAGCGGTGGCTGATGTACCGACTTGGCTCGTTCTTCTGGGAAGCGTCGGGATAGCCGTCGGTGTGGTCACCTGGGGATGGAGAGTGATGGAAACGATAGGAAGCAAGATCACCGACATCACACCTACTCGTGGCTTCGCAGCGACATTTGGTGCTGCAACGACTGTCTTAATCTTCTCCATGCCCTTCCTCGCTGTCCCAGTCTCTACCACCCACACTCTCGTAGGCGCAGTAGTTGGAGTAGGGCTAGCAGGGGGTGCAAAGGCCGTCGACTTCAGGGTCTTCGGCAAGATTATCGCCTCCTGGTTGGCGAGTCTTCCGGCTGCAGGATTTGGTTCGATAGTAATCTACGTAGCCATCAGTTCGGATCCCATCAAGATGCTCATCGTAATACCCATCGCACTCGCTATGGTGATCTATGTGATTTGGTCCACTCGTGACGGAGAGGTGTTTGTCGATGACGCCTTGGCCGATGCAGGAGGCGATGCAGAGAGGGGGGCTTCAACCTACTTCGAGTTGTTCCATACACACGCCGTGGCTGTCGAGGACACGGTCAACCACATGCTGGAAGCAGTGAACAACGCAGCAGACGGAAAGGATCCGAGCGAAGCCATCGAGGCGACAATATCGGCCGAATTGAACGCTGACAATGTGAAGAATGATTTGAGAAAGAGGGTCGGTTCAGGCAAGTGGAATCTGCTAATGAGGTCTGATGATTTCTACCACATGCTAGCTCGCCAAGATCGCATTGCCGACTATGCCCAAAACGTCGCCGAACAACTCTCCTTCAGACCTCTCTACGACAATGCGGAGGCCAAAACCCTGCTCAAGGAAATGGCACAAGCAGTCGCTAAGACCGCGGCTACTTACGAGGATGCTGTCGAAGCGCTGCGTGACCTGACGCTCTCCGGGTACACTAGAGCTGGCCGAGAGAAGTTGGGAGGGCTGATTGACGATGTCAATCTGGCTGAGCACGAGTCTGACTTGGTCGAGAGTCGGGCCGCTGGGTTCGTGTTCAGCATCGGCGAGGACGATCCACTGGCTGCTGTACACATGTACCGAGTCCTACAACGTCTCGACGATGTATCCAATGCATGTGAGACTGCGGCAAACGCCTTCCTGCCGATAGTGTACAACTGATCAGGCCCATCCGGCGTCCTCTGCGATCTGCCCAGGTGACTGGCGCTCTGCGAGCCCCAGCGCATACTCGAACAGTTTCCACGCCAGCATGGCCGTGGCAAGTCCGGTTACCAGATCGAATAGATAGTGCTGCTTAGTCGTCAGAATACTCACGCACAGCAGCACATACTCAACCCATAACAAAACCAGAAAGGCCTTTGCGAGAGACTTTTCACCATGTTCTCGATTAACCCAGAAAGTTATCACCCTAGCGAGCAGGTAAGAGTGGACTATGTGTAGACTCGGCCATGCGTTCCACGGGTTGTCGGAAAAGTGAATGAAACTAAACAGGGAGGCTTCGAGTCCACTTAGCGAGTCCAAATCAAGCTGGTCCCTTAGGTCGATCTCAGCCGGGAAGACAAGAAAGAAAAAGGTGCAGAAAAGAGTGATGAGAATGAGTCCTTGCATTGCCAGAATCAGTTCGGCCCTACCTCTATCGTCTCTAGGACTGATTACGAGCGTGGCAGGGTAGAACAGGTATAGCGCAGTATATGGGACAATCATCCAGTTGACTACGGGAATCTCGCGGTCCAGCCAAATCTCCGGATCCCAAACCGTACTGAGGTAATGTTCTGCGATGTTGTTTGAGCCGAAGTAAGGAACGGCAATGCAGAGTATGCCAAAGAGGAACATCTCGATTGGGAACCAGTACCCACCCATCATCTCACGGCGTGACCACGTCGAACGCCAGAACCCCCTCCACGGCATCATAAGAGAGTGAATACGAGTTGGGTGCGACTCATCCATGGGGCCCCGATGCGAGTCCGGCAAATGAATCACTCGACTTTGTCTGGCAGAGCGTATGAGCCTGCCATCGTTACTGCGGCCGAGCCGAAGATGGCTGAGACGAATGGCCATAAGTTCGTCAGGCCACCATCGGATGCAGGTATTGCGCCCCCTGTTGGATGAATCAAGTACATGTAAAACTGGGAGTCCACGGGAGGTTCAATAATCCCGTACGCTGCTACCGATACCAGACCCGCCAAGCATCCGAGTAAGGCACCCCTCGATGACACCCCTCCCCAGAGGGTCAATAGAATCGGGGCAACCGTTGCTGCGGCTAGCATGTCTGCGAACAGAAAGATTCCGAATACACTCCAGGCATTGAACTGGAATCCGAATATTGTAGGCCCTGTTGCAAGATAGATTGCCAGCGGAATCATAGTCACTGTGACGATTCGCGAATATACGATGCTCATCCCTCCGTCCGTAATGTCCCTGGACACAGACGCTACTATGGCGTTCTGCAGTGTGTCGGTGCTCGAACATACCAGTGAGACTACCAGAACAATGAAGGCGGCTACAATCAAACTGCTAGTGCCATCAACTAGGTAGAAGAAAGCAATGGATGGATCAGACACACCCCCCTGGCCAGCAGCCACAGTACCTAGGACACCCATCACGAAAACTAGGGGGAAGACCATGCCCGCAGCTAGGAGAGCCCCCTTCTGTAGGGCTTCGTCATCCTCTGAGGCGTAGGCTCGCTGCCAATTACCCTGGGAGAACATCTCTGCGGCGGTAATGGCGACTACCAAGGCCAGTCCCGATTTTAAGGAGCCCATGTAGCTCATGCTACCGTGAGACCAAGTCGCGTCGAACCCATCTGGATTGTAGGCCTTGGCGTCATCAATCAACTGCCCCATGTCGGCTCCGAACAAGAAGAGTAGTAGAGTTGTGACGAGCAGGCCGATGGCCAAGGCCTGAACCCTGTCAGTGGCCAAAGAGGCGGGCAAACCACCGTACGCGGTGTAGGCTGCAGTGATGACCCCGACCAGAACCATTGGGATTAGAGGCTTGATGCTTACCAATTCATCCATTACCTTGCCGATGGCGGTGAATTCTGCGAATAGGAAGGTGAACATGTAGAGAATAGAAATCAGACCCACATAGATCTGCATCCTTCTTCCCAAACGTAATCTGACATAGTCTGCCAAGGTGACTCCGTCTGGTAGGCTGTCTCTAATCTTAGGTCCCACATAAGCAAGAAGTAGGAACGGTGTCGAGGAGGAGACTGCGTACCCCATCACGTCCCAGAAGCCGCCGTAGTATGCGACCTCTGAAGGCCCCAGTAACACCCAGACTCCCATTCCAGAAGCGAAGAGGCTCAGGCCGATTCTCTGCCATCCCTGAGTGCCTCGGGCTGAAAGATAGGTATCATCATCGATCTCATATTCCGTTGCAGCCTTGTAGCCGACATAGGCGAAAATGCCAAGAGTTCCTAGCAGCAGTGTGTAGGAAAATAGTGTGTCCATCAATCCTCACCCATGAACGGGTAACTCCAGTCCTGTGGGATGTCGATTGCCCGCTTTACTGAGCGCGGGCTAATCCAGCGGAGCAGGTTCAGAGGCCCGCCTGCCTTGTCATTGGTGCCGCTGGCCCGTGCCCCGCCGAACGGCTGCTGGCCGACGACTGCCCCGGTCGGCTTGTCGTTGATGTAGAAGTTCCCGGCTGTGAAGCGAAGAGCGTTGAACGCCTTCTGTATGTTGGACTCGTCACTGGAGAAAATCGAGCCAGTGAGGGCGTACGGGGATGCCTCGTCGCACATCTTCAGGACGTTGTCGAAGTCATCGTCGTCGTACACGAACACGGTGAGTACCGGTCCGAATATCTCCTCGACCATGGTCTCCGAGGCCGGATTGGTGGTGACGATGATTGTTGGCTCAATGAACCATCCCGTGCTGTCATCCGAGCCGCCTCCGACGATAATCTGGCAGCAGTCGCGACCCTCGGCGCGCTCGATGTAGCCTGTAATCTTGTCAAAGGCCCGCTGGTCTATCACAGCGGTCATGAAGTTCGTGAAATCTCTCGCATCGCCTATCTTAATCTTGCCAATCTCTGCACACAGGTCATCCGAGATGGCATTCCAGACGGATTGTGGGATGTATGCGCGACTGGCTGCGCTGCACTTCTGTCCCTGGAACTCGAAAGCCCCGCGTAGAAGCGCGACAAGTAGACCCTGGCGGTCACAGTCGGAGTGAGCGACAACGAAGTCCTTACCCCCAGTCTCGCCGACTATCCGAGGGTATGACCGAAGATTGGGCAGGGCTAGACCAATTTCTTGCCACAGTCCCTGGAAGGTGGCAGTCGATCCGGTGAAATGAAGTCCGGCGAAATCCGGATTTGCCAGAGCGATTTCGGTGATTTCGGCGCCCGATCCGGGCAGGAAGTTGATGACTCCGGCCGGCAGGCCTGCCTCCATCATCAGCTGCATCAGGACGTAGTTTGAGTGGTATGAATTCCGGCTTGGTTTCCATACTGCGGTGCAGCCAACTATCGCTGGCGCACTGGGTAGATTTCCAGCGATGCTGGTGAAATTGAAGGGTGTGATTGCAAGAACGAAGCCTTCGAGAGGTCTAATCTCAGTCGAGTTCTGGACGCCCTCAGGAGAGATGAGTGGCTGGAAATCATCGTGGAAGCTGCGCGCGTAGTGGCAGTTGAAGCGCCAGAAGTCGATGAGTTCGCAAGCCGCGTCTACCTCTGCTTGGAAGGCTGTCTTGGACTGGTTTAGCATCGTCGCTGCGTTGACTCTCATGCGCCAGTCGCCTGCCAGTAATTCTGCACAGCGCTCGTACACGGCACAACGGCCCTCAAGTCCGAGTTCAATCCAGTCCTGTTGGGCCTGTACTGCCGCGTCGCAGGCGGCTTCCATCTCGGCCCTTCCTGCCAGATGCACATTTGCGATGATGTGCCCGTGATCATGAGGGATGACCTGAGTGGCGGTGACCTCGGTGTAGACCTCCTCGCCATTGATGATGCATGGTATCTCAATAACCTCGCTCATCTGCCGGTCCATCTCTGCATGTAGCAGTGCCCTCTCCTCGGAGCCGGGGGCGTATCCGAGAATCGGTTCGTTATCGGGATGTCCCGCCATGGCTGCGGGTCAATCAAGTTGGCTTTGATGATTGCGAATCCCACTCTAAGATTCCATCTAACATTGTTACGATTAAGAATTCAGAAGAATCCTAAGATTTTTTCTCCCACCAATTCTTTTTCCCCTTCCAAAGGAGAATAAGAACAGCCCCATCAATATTGAACCGATTCGATTTAGTTCAGTCCCTCCAACCATGGAAAATCACTTGTTACGATTCACTATGTCCACTCGGTCGGCTCGTCCTTCTTTGCCTTCTTCCATGACCTGTAGCACGACTTGCATACTGTGACTCGCTTCGAGTCCTTGGTGAGTCCTGACTCACCCCAGACGTCAACTGCTCTGTCGAAGGCTAATTTTCGACCGCCGACCTTCTTGTCTGACCAGTTTTCGCATCCTGCAACATCGCACTTGATTTCGCCTACGTATTCCTCGTCTTCCTTCTTCCCAGTGCCAGCGGCGGCTGACGCTGTATTACGCCTCTTACGTGCGTTGGCCTTGAATCCCATACGGCGCACGCCAAAGTGGACTGATTAGAAGGTTGCCTCATCCGCAGGGAAGTCGAACGGGCCTCCTCTGCTAGCGACCGATGCGCGACGATCGGGGCCGACTCCAACACTGACGATGGGGACTCCTACTAGGTACTCAATCCGCGCGATGTACTTCTTGATGACTTCTGGGAAGGTGTCGAATCCAGTGCCCTCTGACCTAGAAGCGTCGGCCATAGCGATCCACTCATCCATAGAAATCGCTGGGAATCCTGGATGAGTCTCGTATATCGGAGTGCATCTCGCAAGGTCTTCGCTGGTGGTCGGCATAACATGGAGTGTCCTGCCGTCCAGCTCGTAGCCAATGCATATCCTCAGTTCGTCAAGCCCCCCGAGTACGTCCAACTTAGTGACCACCAAGCCGGTGTAGCCATTGATACGATTGCTCTCACGCAGTGCCACCATGTCCAGCCACCCGGTACGCCTCGGTCGGCCTGTGGTGGTTCCGTACTCGTTGCCCACCTGCGCCATGTGCATTCCGGGGCCCCCTTCCAGAGAGAGTTCAGAAGGGAACGGCCCGTTGCCAACCCTCGTCGTATAGGCCTTGGTGATTCCGAAGCACTGGTCTACATGCCCGGGGTGGATTCCCGCACCGTGAGTGGCGTTGGCTCTGCTGGTCACCGACGAGGTAACGAAGGGGTAAGTGCCCTGATCTATGTCAAGCATAGCTCCCTGAGCTCCCTCTAGCAGTACCCTCTCTCCGTTCCTCAGGGCCATGTCAATCATCAGTCCAGTTGGCCTAATTGCATCCGAATAGCGCTCGAGTATCCACTTGAGGTCTGACTGCAGGGCATCAACCTCAATGCCATCGCTCACCCCTACTGTCTCGAGTTGCTTACTCATCCGTTCTGCCTGAGTTTGAATTGCCTCTTCGTTGGCTACCAGATTAGCGAGGTCGGCGAATCTGATACCTACTCTCTCTATGCGGTCTCGATAGGTCGGGCCGATGCCACGGCCGGTCGTGCCAACGACGCGATCCGCGCTGTCGTACAGCCTGTGGAAGGGGAGGATGATTGAGGCTCTCTCACTGATGAACAACCGCTTGCCCTCGGGCCTCTCGCCAGTTAGGTCGTGCCACTTGTCGAGTTCTTCCTCGAGGACCCAGGGGTCGATGACCATGCCATCACCAAGGACGAGATTGCAGTGCTCGTAAGAAACTCCCGAGGGTATCTGATGGAGTTTGAGAGTGGTGTCGCCATGTACGATTGTGTGGCCGGCATTGTTGCCTCCTTGGAAGCGGACGGTCCACGTCGAATGGTTGGCTAGTTGATCTATGGCCTTGCCTTTGCCCTCATCACCCCACTGGGCTCCAAGTACGACGCTAGCAGGCACCGTAGCCTCGGGCAGTATGAACTGCGGATGAATGCTTTGGCGGGAAGCAATCCGCATATCTCAGAGATTTGACGGTGGGAAGCGATTATGAAGGGTTGTCAGGTCGGCCGAACTGCATGGCTCAGAGACACCCCGAGGCAGAGGCTCGTCTGCTCAAGAAGTGGATATGTATGCGTTGCTCTGCAACCCACAGGGGGCGCAAGCCGAGAGCATGTCGTAAGTGCAAATACACGGGCCTGAGAATGAAGGCTTCCGAGCGCAGGAAGACATGAGCATGAGTGTCGGGTCTGCAGGACTCGAAGGCTTTGCTCTGAGTCTAGGACTCATACTCGCTCTCGGTCCACAAAACGTGTTCGTCCTCCGGCAGGGCCTACTGCGCTCGCATGTCTTCGCCGTATGCTTGGTCTGCTCTCTTGCCGATGCCAGTCTGATAGCAGCGGGAGTGCTCGGAATGGGCTCAGTGCTATCGGATATCGAGGGAGCAGAGATTTGGATTGCCGTTGCTGCGGCAGTGTTCCTAACTGGATATGGTCTGCTGCGTATCAGGTCTGCGATGAGCCCGGTTGGAATGTCTGCAGAGGGCGAGGGAGAAAGCGAACTTGGGCCAACTATAGGGGCAGCTCTTGCATTTACCTTTCTCAACCCACACGTCTACATCGACACGCTGCTTCTAATCGGAGGCGCATCAAGCAGGTACTTCGGCGATGACCGTTTGGCGTTCGGAATAGGTGCTGCTACTGCCTCGTTCGTGTTCTTCTTCTCTCTCGGTTACGGCGCCAAGAGTCTCTCCGGCGTTCTGAACAAGCCGGAGTCTTGGAGGACCATAGATTTCGGAATTGCCTGCATAATGTTCGTGATTGCAGGAGCGATTCTGCTGCCGTACCTATGAGAGTAGATGCTTGAGCGCATCGAGTAGGGACTGCACATCTGCCTGTGAATTATCAATGTGAGGAGATACTCTAAGCAGTCCGGCCCGGCTAGTTACCAAGATGGAGTATTCGTCCTGAAGCCTGCGGGATATCTCCTCGCTGCTGACTCCCTCCGGGAGCCTCAGACTGACAATGGCGCTGCGCTCTGAATCCGAGAGCGGCGAGGCCACCTCGATACCGAGGAGACGTGCACCATCGACGACCGAGTCGGCAAGTGTTAGGTCATGTTTCCAAACCTCTTCAATCCCTATCTCGTTAATCTCCTCCACTGCAGCGGCAAGTCCGAGCGCTGCGCCGAAGTGGATTGTGGTGTACTCGAATCGACTGGCATCCTTTGGCAGCTCCATGCGGTCGGCCCTGAGATCCCAAATGTCAACGTGACTTCGGAATCCCAGTAGGCCGGGATTCAGGTCGTCCCTGATTTCTGGTGAAATGTAAGCGACTGCGGCGCCGTAGGTACCACGCAGCCATTTGTACCCAGAGGACACTATGGCATCGGCCCCCGACAAGACGGCATTGATTGGTACCATTCCCATCGACTGGGTCGCGTCAACTACCAGCAACGCTCCCACCGAATGTGCTGCATCTGCAAACCTCCTGAGATCGTAACGCTGACCATTGGAGTACTCGACATGGGACAAAGTGACCACTGAGGTGGTATCGTCTATCAAATCCAAGATGCTGTCTGGATTAGTATAGAGTGCCTCGTCATGATCTGCGAGTCTTATTTCCGCCCCGTTTGCCTCAGCCACCCTGCTCCAAGGGTAAACCGTGGATGGGAACGCGGTTCTGGTGGATACGATGTTGCTACCTCTTGGAGGGGAAACTGCCCATGCCAGAGAACATAGCAGTTCGGTCGCGCTCGAGCCCACACAAACATCTGCGACCTCGCTGGAAAGCAGTCTCGCAGCGGCTCTGCGCAAGGGCATCATTCCGTTCTTCTCCGCCTCTCCACCGAATTCTGCCGCACCGCCGCGCGCAAGAGCATCGGACCATTCCATGGAGGCCTTGTGTGCCGCGGGCGAGGTAGTCGCCACATTGGCGTAAGAGAGATTTGTCCAATTCTTCATACGAGTCCCAGGGAACAAGCGACAGGTGTTGCGCACTTCAAGGCTCAGGAGTGTCTAACTTCGTTCAGAAGAGTCTCCAGAACTGTCTGAATCTGTAGGCACAGGGGACCGTAGTGAATTGGCAGGTTAGCATCGTTGAAGATGTCATCTAGGATCGATGCGGTCATGCCCAGCCTGAGGTCCATCTCCTTGTCTTTGTTGAGCAGCCACTTCTCGACTGCGTCCTTCGCAGATGTCCTGATGTTACGGGGCACTTGTGTGTCATCGAGCTGACCGAGGACCTGCGCAATCTGCTGTATTCTTTCTTCGATGTCGGTCACGCATATCCCTCTGACGCGGCCACCCGAGGGGGCCCCTTAAGCGCATCCCCGGAACTGCCCTAGGGCGATTCACCCCTCCATGCTGCCCATGGCATTTCGGTGTTCGAGTGACCCACCCCCTCGCCCTCAGAGGCAAGGGAGATTAGGCCGACGGATACGCCGTCGTCGATGAGTTCATTGATACCCCACTGCATCGCCGATTCTATAGTCGACTCAGTCGAGAGTATCTTGTCATGGACTCTGTAACTCAACAGCGATCTGGTGATAGCCTCACCGACCCCGGTTGCGGCAACTGCGAGGCCGTGGCCGGCCCAGAATCCAGAGCCCGGCAGTGGGACATCTCCCACCCGGCCTGCTGGACGGTAACTGGTCCCGCCCGTGCTGGTAGCACAAGCCAGAGTCCCAATAGAGTCCCTAGTGATAACGCCTACAGTATCTCCAGCCCCCACACGAGGGGGCCTGCCCTCGACAGCTGCCTTGAGATGGCCCTTGGAATCTGCCCAGACCCTTGCACCGTCGCCTGCTAGTCCGTTAATCTCCTCGTCCAGCAAATCGGCTGCGACTCGTATCGGGTTGGGCGTGTCTCGCATAGCTATCACGAATCCCATGCGACCGTCCGAAGTATGCAGTGAGGCGTCCAGCAAAACTGAACCGTCGGTCCTGCATACAGCCCCGGTACCGGCGTTGAACACAGGGTCGTCCTCCAGTACCACACATGCCTCTACTGCCGCCTCAACAGCGGAGCCTCCGGCCTCAAGAATATTTGCCGCCCGAACGATTGCGGCCTCCACATTTTCCTGCCTAGGAGGCCCCGGACCTGCGCCGCCATGAGCAACTACTGCTGGAACTGCCATACTATCACTACACCATTCTAGACTTATTCACAGACTCGCCATTCAATCTCAATCGGAGTTGGAGCAGTATGGCTAGGACGAATATTATTCCTGCTACTCTAAAGCAGGTGTGGTAAGTCCATAGGCCTGTTCCCTGGACCGTAAGAGACCACAAGTAGGCGGCAAACAGCGGGCCGATGATGCGCGCTAAGGCACCAAATCCTTCCTGCGCCCCCATGACCATACCAAGTTCGTAACCCCGTGACTTAGCCTCGAAGGTCAGCACCGAGGACTGGGTCGGAGAGAATAGCCCGTTACCTATCGCTAGGCCAGCAGATGATGCGAAAATCAGCCAACTTACATCATGCCGGACATACGGAATACTGGCTATCCCGACACCGCACAGGAGTGTTCCTACAATCATCAGACGGGGCATGCTGAACCTGTCAGTCAGCGGACCGATGAGTCCCCCTTGGATGATAACACCCAGTAATCCAATGAAGGCGAATATCCAGCCGTTGTCAAGTTCGCTCCAACCAAGACCGCCATCAACGGGAGTCATCGATGTGTACAGGATGAATGTCCCGTGCATCATGCTGAACCCCATCATGAATAGGAAGTTGATCGAAACCAATGTGGATACTGTTGGGAACTTCATGACCTTGACGATGTTAGTCATCATCCCACCCATTCCGCTGAACAGCGAGCCATCAGAGGGGGTTCGGGACTCGGGTGGCAGGGTTTCAGGGAGCCGAGTAACAGCGAGAGCCAATGAGGCCAGTGAAAGAGCGCTGGAGAACAAGCACGGGAGCAAGTAGGGGTGATCTATCCAGAGCTGTCCATCGAACGGCGCTCCGATACTGTTGGCTGGATCAGAAAGGATCCCTCCGATGAACGGACCGATCATGAAACCTAGTCCGAAGGCAGCCCCTATCATGCCCATCCTGCGGGCTATCATCTCGGGTTCGCTGATGTCGCCAATGTAGGCTCGGGCAACGGCGATGTTACCGTTACCGGCTCCGGCTAGGAAGCGTGCTACGAGCGCCATGGCCAAACTTCCAGAGAGGCCGAAAACGGTGAAGAAGACAGTGTTTGAGAACAATCCAAACATCAGGATAGGTCTGCGCCCCATCCTGTCGCTGAGGGACCCCAGCACAGGGGTGAAGATGAACTGGGCTAGAGAGTAGGTGGCGATGACGATGCCTACCCAGAGATCGCGGCTGCCAACATCCATGATACCTTCCGCGGTAGCAAGATCCTGGACAAAGTAGGTCAGGAATGGAATTACTATGGTGAAGCCGATCATGTCGACAAGGACAACTAGGAACAATATTCCCATAGGGGATCTATGCTGTTCGGTCAAGGACATCCCCGCTTTGCGGGGATGATACAGGACTTGAAACATTATGACGAGCAGGTGCTCAAGCCGATGGTTGGGTGTCGGTGCCCTTCGAGATGGTGTCTATGACCTTGGAGAGGCGATCTACCAAGCTGACCTTCTCCTCGGCCCCGACGAGCGCATACTCAAGAACCTCGTCCAGAGAGTCCACAGGTAGCACCTCGACCACCTTCTCCCACTTCTCATCCATCAGAACGTCCTGCAGGTTGGAGCGAGGGATGATGACTTTCTGAATGCCGGCTTTGGCGGCAGCCTCAATCTTCGCGGTGACTCCGCCCACAGGCAGAATCTCCCCTCTAACAGAAAGCGAACCTGTCATAGCTAGGTTCTGCTCAATTGGCACGCCCTCGAAGGCACTGATTATGGCAGTGGCCATAGTAATCGATGCACTATCGCCGTCGACATTGTGAGTCCCAGGGAACTGAACGTGGAGATCGAAGTCCTTGATGTCCTTGCCAGTGAGCTTCTTCACGACTGCGCTGATGTTAGTCACGCTCTCGTTAGCGAGGTCTGAGAGGCCACCGGTAGCCATGACTCGCCCTGACATCCCCTGAGCCGGCGTAACCATGGCCTCGACAGGCAGCACGACCCCGGAGTAGTCAGAGAGGCCACTATCGGCCCCTAGAACAGCGAGGCCGTTGACTCGTCCCACTCGATTGCCGCGGTTGACCAGCATGGCATACTCGGCCTGGCGGTCGAGGTAGCGATCGGCCACCTGCTGCTCTAGAGGCTTGGCAATCATCCTCGCTCTAGTGACGTGCTCGGCGCGGGTCAGTTCTACACCCTCTTCAGCGGCTAGGTCGCCAGCGATGCGAACAAGTCCGCCGAGTTCCCTCAGACGCAGAGACAATTTGCCACGGCGACCGCTGCGCCTCTGCGCCTCCTTCAGAATAAGGGATATTGAGCCACGATCGAAGTGAGGTATCGGCCTGCCAGATCCCTTCTTGAGCTCGTTGCGGACCTCCTGAGCAATGAATCGGATTAGACGACGACGGTTGCGCTCAGTGTCACGCATATCGGTGTTGACGTAGACCTCGTAGCCATATCCTCGGATACGACTGCGCAGAGCAGGGTGCATGTTCTGTACGCTGTCGAGGTTTCCTGCAGCGATGAGTATGAAGTCGGTTGGGACAGGTTCTGACTTGGTAAGGGCTCCCGAGGAGCGCTCGGATCGGCCGCTGATGGAGAGTTCCTTCTCCTGCATGGCGATCAGTAGTGCCTGTTGCTCCTCCATTCTGAGCATACGAATCTCGTCGATGTACAGAACACCCTTGTTGGATCTGTGCACGGCCCCGGGCTCAACCCTCTCGTGGGCAGGGGTAGCGAGGTCGGCACCAGACTGGAACGGGTCGTGGCGAACATCACCCAGAAGAGCTCCGGCTAGAGTCCCGGTGGCATCAACGAACGGGGGGTCATCTTCGCGCTCGTGCTTAATCAGCAGTTTCGGAATGTTAGCATCGTCGCCTGCTGTCAGACGGGTCCTGAGGAAGAAGTATCCGAAGACAAGGATAAAGGAACCGAAGATGAATGTCAGTATCTCGCCGCTGGAGATGGTTGCAAGCAGTAGGGCGGCGCCGACTACCAGAGCCACAAACAAGAGGGTGCGGTTGGTCCTTTCTCGCTGAAGTCTAATCTGCGCCTTCCTCTCTGAGATGATGCGTGAGCCTCGTCCAGCGGGAACGGTTCTCACCTTGGGTTCATTCTCGTCTTCGTGGTTGCGGAATACAAGGATGTCTTCGAGTTGCTCTCTAGGCAGGAACTCGGTCATAGAGCGGGCAAGCATCGACTTGCCCGTTCCAGGCTCTCCGACCATGATTACGTGTCGCCTCTGCTGGGCGGCCTTCCTGACCACTATCGAAGCAGCCTCCTGGCCAATCACCTGATCTACCAGTTTCTCCGGTATCGGCACATCGGTCGTCGATGTGATATCGACCCCCTTAATCCAATCCTCCACAGAGTTCCCGCATACCGGATCCTTGTCCTCGGAGACGCCGAAAGCAGGCCCGTCCTCCCATGATTCCAGAGCGTCCTCTTCGGCCTCAATTGCGTCCTGCGTGTGCTCGGACTCTCTCGACATAGTGCCCCCCCGGGGTCACTCCTGATGCTGGCACCTTCTTGAAGGTGCGTTACAGGTATCAAACCCCAATGAGGTGATTATTCGCGTCGGTGGAGGTACTCTGCACCATAGTAGTGCCACTGTTCCATGGTCCAACCCGGCGGTAGGCCCTCAGGTGGCAGCGGGGGGGTCATCGGAGGAGGTGGTGGGGCTTCTCCAGTCAGATCAGTAGAGTAGGAGTCGTTTCCTTCATACGCCTCAATCTCAGAAGCGAAATCGATAGCCGACTCCGAATCGAGCCCTTGTCGACGCAGGACGATGGCCAGCGCCAGTACGAGAGCGACTGACAGCATTAGTCCCAAAGCTATGAGGCCTGCTGACATAATCGAACTTGTGCCGCCGATCTTGACATTGGACTCTTCCTCATCGGGTTCGTCAATGACCTCCTCGGCCTCGGCTGCATATACTCGGAACTGCTCCTCTGTGACTCGGTCGAATCCGTTCTCGTCCTCGCCCTCGACAGAGAGAGTGACGTAGTCTCCTACTCCGAGTCCCTCCCCACTCACTGGGTAGACAATGAATGGACCATAGTTGTGCGACACTCCTGAGGAGTGGCAGATTCCGGTGATACTGTTGCATACCGTCCAAGTAATCCTGATGTCACTGAGCTCGTGCTGACCGACATTCTCTATGATAACAGAGGGATTTGAGCCATACTCGACGGTGCTGAAAGTCGCAACTAGGTCCGTGCCCCAATATAGCGGCATATCGTCGACAACAGTGACCGTAATCAGGTAGGCACTGGCGTCGCCGTGCCTATCCTCCAGAGTGATGGTCACAATCTCAGTCCCAGCCTCTTCCCAAGCCATGGTCAGGATACCGGTAATCGGGTTGAACTGAGCGGCTCCCGCGACGAAGGTCATCGCAGACGCCCAGATCTCCTCATCCGGGTCATCGATGTCCGTCATTCGATCAAGGAGTTCTAGGGTTATCCTGTCGCCAATCTCAACGGTGAATTCGTCAATTCCAGCCATTTCCATCCGCGGGGCGTCGTTGACATTCAGTACGTGGAATGTGATGACAGTGTCCGAGAATTTGACTCCGTCGCTGGCCCTCAATGTAAGGTCCACAACGCCAATGGAGTCGTCATCTATGGCACTGACAGAGAGGGTGTGCCCCGAGATACTCGCATCGACGAGGGCTCCGTTAGAGATTCCCAGTAACTCTAGGGACAGTCCAGAAACCGGCACCGAGTAGCCGTTGTCATCAGTGTCTGAAAGGTACTCAGACAGGCCGAAGCTGGCCGAGCCGCCCTCGTTGAAAGATTGCGAGGGGACTGGTGACCACCTCGGGGCGCCGTTCTCCACCACGTTGAACATCATCATGCCGGAATTGCTGTCATCGCCGTCATTGATAGTGACGAATATACCCTGAGGAATAGGATTGCCTTGGCTGTCTCTGATGACCTCGCTAAACTCGACGACAATCTCAAGCGAGGACGAGTCCCACTCGATGAACTCGGGCGAGTTGCTGTCAATTTGCAGCATTGAGAGCGGAGTCTCAGCATCGTACACCAGACCCATTAGGGAGACTCTTTCCTGAGTCTCAACCTTGACAGTCGGCATTCCTGCATACTGCGGGTAATCGCTATTCAGCACTGTGGGCAGGGCGTTGCGAAATTCAAAGGCCTCCTCGGACACCAGCCAGTCACCATACTGGCCACCAGCATCCACCCAACGGACCCTGAGGTCGTAATCGCCCACCTCAGCATTGAGGGGTGCGTCGAGGGTATGCACATAGCGAGCGTTACCTCCGCTGCCAACTAGGTCGGAGGAAGTTATCCACGAGTTGTCCCACATCTCAGTACCCGACTCGGCATAATGCAGAGTCGGCGTCATTGATGACATGTCGTCGACCATGTCGTTGGACAGAGCCGTGGACTCGAACTGGATTGTACTGCCTCTCTCTATGGAGGTGGAAGCGATGGCGGTTGGTTGGTTGGCTATCGGAGCCATATCATGCAGGGCATTATCGTCCGTGTAGTCATTGGAGGAGACACGGTCACCTGTCAGACCTGAGAGTTTCGCCCTGAAGGTAGTGGAGCCAGATGCATAGGGCTCTATGTCGGAGGTGTCGAACTGGATTGTGAGGATCTGAGTGCCTCCCGAAGCGAGATTGGAAATTGCTGAGCCGCCAACATAGACCTCATCAAGTCCCACTAACTCGTAGATTGATATCTCGCCACCATCGTTGTAGGGGTCGACACCGTAGTTAGTCACCTCAACTGAGAGGTCGAGAATATCGCTAGGCACGAATCCGAGATTGCCGTTCTGGTTGTCGGCATCGAAGTCGGAAATGCCGACATCGATGAGCGGCGCCATGTCCAAGTCCGCTGCTGTTAGGAAATCGTTGTAAGAGGTGTGAGAGCCATCCATCAAAGCAACTACCGGCCAGAAGTTCTCGTACTGGGTGTTGCCTGAAGTGGCCCTGACGGTGTTGAGTGGAACGGTCCAAGTCCTCTCGGCGGCGTTATTAGGAGTCAGGGTCAATTCCTCGAAGCCGTCCCCATTGCTGTTCAGCAACCACTCTCTCCAGTTGTGGTGAGGTCGAACACCATTATCGTAGGCGTCACCGCCAATTTTCTCGGTCACTGCTGCGTAGAGGTAGACAGTCACGGATGACAATGAACCGAGGTAGGTCGACTCTACGGTGATGGTAACCTCGTCGCCGGCGCTGTTCAGGACGATAGAGAGTTCCATTGCGTAGTCGGATACATCCGAGCCCATGCACCCCCCGGCCGAGTAGTCGGCGTCGTAGTAGTTGGTTCCGGCGGAGCCGACCTTGTAGCAGGTCCCGCTCTGGGCGTCGGCGAAGCCAAATGTCGGGTAGCCGCTTGAGGCCGCCATCACGTGGTCCGTCCTGGAGATCGGGCCGTCGGAGGGCCAACCTCCGGAAGAGGACTCGAAGAACGAGACGAAGGTGAAATCCTCACCGTTCGAGCTCTTGAGGTTGTCAAGCGAAGGGGCCGCGCTGTCCATGCACGGCCCGCACCAGTGCGCTCCGACGTATTCGCCGAACACAGCGTGCCCCGGGCTGGTTGCATACAGGGGCATTTCCTTCTGCTTCAGTTGTTCGCGTTCCTCGACCTTATCGTCCATCGCCATGAAGCCTGTGAAGGACATCATGACCACCAAGGCTGCCAATGCTGCCGGTTGAACGATTGATAGCATTCGCACTCTAGTCATCATTTTTCCCGTAGCGAGGCGCCGTATAACCATGCTGCACTCACGAAAGAACGGATTACCGGCTCTATAGAGCCGCCGAAGAACTTGATTAGGCAGAGTACGGCCCCGAAGCGTGAATCAGGACGGAGGCGGCGAGTGGGTTGCTCTTAGGGAGGACGATGGTCGCGCCTACTTGCTACAGCGAACCCCTGGTGAAGTCAAAGTGAAGGGGCTCGGGAGATTCGATGCCGAGCAACTCCTGAACGGATACTCAATTGGAGATAGGATTACCGTCGGCCAGAAGTCCTTGTCCATCGTCGATCCTGCACTTCCTGAGGCCCGCCGGAACATGGCACGGAGGGCTCAGGTCATCGGCGCCAAGGATTCTGGATTCCTCATCTCTTGGATGGGCATCGGAGTGGGCTCGAAGGTGCTTGAGGGGGGTCATGGCTCGGCCGGTCTCGCCATGCATCTGGCCAATGTCCTAGGCTCTTCTGGTATCCTCATCTCAGTCGAATCACGGCCCGAGCACGCCGAGGTCGGACGAGCCAACATGGAGCGTCTAGCCGAGGTGCTACCTGAGTTCCCGGATTGGCACCTGATTGACGGCGATCTAATCGAAGTCGAACAAGCTGTCTCAGGAATCTGTCAATCCCTCGATGCGGCGATTATAGATGTGGCCGAGCCTTGGCGAGTTGTCCCGGCTATCGAACCACTGCTGAGGGCAGGAGGCAGGTTGGCCTGCTATTGCCCGACCACCGTGCAGCTCGAGAGGTCCTGGGAATCCGCCCAGAGGCAGGGGCTGGTCATCGAATGGGCGGGCGAGATAATCGAGCGCAAGTGGGTCAAGGCGAGCAAAGGAGGAGTGAGGCCTGGCAACCAGCCTATGGGGCACACGGCGTTCCTAGTCATCGCTGCCAAGGTGGCTCCGACCGAGGAGGAATGACCACATGATTGTCACAGTCTTCCGATCCCGACTCAATCTGGATGTCAATGAGGAGTACACGGAGATAGCAGTCCGAATGAGCGAATTGGCCAAGACCATGCCCGGATACATCTCGCACAAGTCCTTCACTGCAGAGGATGGCGAGAGGGTCACCATCGTCGAGTTCGAGTCGATGGAGGGACAACTCGAATGGCGAAGGAATGCCGAGCATGCCGAGGCGATGCGGCTCGGGCGGTCCACATTCTACGAGGAATTCAAGATTCAGGTCTGCGAGATGATACGCATGAGCGAATACCAGAAATCGGACTGATTAGCGCGGCACGAGGAAGGGAGAGTGGTTTCCTCATGGACTGGGTCAACGACTTCAAGGACAGGGTGACTGATGTCGGCTGGACCTCGGGTACAGTCTTCCGTGAGTTCATGAGGTTCAACGTCACTGGTTGCTTCAATTCCGCGTTCGCTTTCGCAGTTTATCAGATTCTGTACTGGGCGAATCTCTGGGATGCTCACACAGCGGTGTCAGCCTGGGTTGTGTCCAACATCATAGGGAACGTCGAAGCCCATTATATGCACTACAGATTCACCTTCAAGTCGACATTTGCCTACTCCACTAGCCTCAACAGGGCATTCTGGTGCTACACTGCGCAACTGGCAGTGACAACTTCTCTCGAATACATCATGATAGAGAAGTGGTTGATTAATCACTACGTCGCTTGGCCAATCAACTCCTGCTTGTTCGGATTCCTCAACTTCGTGCTCATCCGCTGGCTAGCCTTCCCTCCTGAACTCGATGATGCGTATCTCGAGCGATTGTCGGATGATTGAGTCCCCCAGCCCGATACCATTCAAAACCCCGTCCCGACACGAGAGGGCATGAGAGACAGTAGCGGATGGAGACCTACGGCCTACCGCTCCCACACCATAGGGCAGGTGGTGTCCGACGGCGCGGACATGGTTGGCTCCGAAGTAACCGTTGCGGGCTATGCGGAAACAGTGCGAGGACGCGGAGGAATCTGCTTCCTGATGCTGCGTGACGGCACCGGTCGCATACAGGCGTTCTTGAAGAGAGACAACATGGACGAGGGACTTTTCAGCGCCATTCAATCAGCGACTAGAGAGTCGACCATCCAAGTCACTGGAACGGTGGCTCAGAAGCGTCCTCCAAAACTCGCCGAGGGCGAGTCCGCGCCGCCTCCGGAGTTTGAGGTCAATGTGACAGTTGCGAGAGTTCTCGCCGGTGCTGCTGCTCCACTACCCGTAGGTGTGACTGACGATGTTCACGTAGGTCTCGATGTCAGACTGGACAATCGTCACCTCGACCTACGACGAGCGCATGTTAACGCGATGTTTCAACTGCGAGGGAAAGTACTGCAGTACGGCCGTGACCACCTCATCTCCGAGGGCTTTCAAGAAATCAACACCCCGAAAATCATCGCTGCTGCTGCAGAAGGCGGCACCAACCTATTCCCGATAAAGTATTTTGAGACAGACGCCTATCTCTCGCAAAGCCCTCAGCTGTACAAGCAGCTCGCGGTCCTCGGTGGACTCGAGCGTGTCTTTGAGATCGGCCCGGCCTTCCGTGCCGAGAAGCACGACACCTACCGCCACCTGAACGAGTTCATCTCCTTCGACATCGAGGGCGCTTGGATGGACGACGAGGACGTGATGGGAGTTCAGGAAAGGATGATTCACCATATCTGGAGCCAAGTTGCAGTCAACGACCAGGGCCTCATCGATATGGTCAACGAATACCGTGCCGGCCAGGGCCAAGAGCCTGTCACAGTCGAGGTCCCAAATGTGCCGTTCCCACGCATCCCCTACTGCGATGCCATCGAGATTGTCAAGTCGGGCGGTGGCCAGATAGAGTGGGGTGATGACATCGAGAGTCACCACTGTGACATTGTCGCAGCACAGTATCCCGGTTTCCACTTTATCCTGTGCTGGCCGATGTCGATGAAACCGTTCTACATTCACCACAAGGAAGACGAGAAGGGTTCCTCGGGCGGCCAGTTGAGTCGCGGCTTCGATCTCAACTACGGGCGAGATGAGATGACCAGCGGTGGTCAGCGCGAGCACCGAGTCGACGTGCTTGAGCAGAACCTGCGCAACATGGGTCTTGAGCCGGCAGACTTCGCCTTCTATACAGATGGATTCCGCTACGGCGCGCCTCCACATGCTGGCTGGGGACTTGGCGTAGCCCGCCTACTGATGGTACTGACTGATGCCGGCAATGTCCGTGAGGTCGTGCTTTTCCCGCGCGACCGGAGCCGAGTCACTCCGTGACCGAAAATAACGGGTATCTAAGGCCCCTACGCGAAACGGGGACCATGGCCAAGCCGAGATTCGCCTACTTGCTCTTGAAGGAGCATCCGTACGGTCGCGAGATGCTGCGTCAGATACTCTCTGAGGGATTTGTTCCCGAGATTATCATTGAGGAGGATTCGCCAGTCGGAGATGAGGAGCGCGAGAAGTTTCTCGACCGAATTGAGGGCAACCCGATAGCTCCACCGATAGCCGAGCAGGCTGCTGAAAATGGAATCCCCCTAGTGACTGTCCCGATTCACAAGTCACCCGAGGTCATGCCTCACTTAGAGGGATTGGATCTCAACCTCATCGTATTCGGAGGAACCCGGATAATCCGAGGAGATATACTTGACTACCCCTCTGACGGGGTAATCAACGCTCATCCCGGGCTGCTGCCCGAATGCAGAGGATCGGCCTCGCCTGCATGGTCGGTGTACCACGATATCCGCGTCGGCTCGACCTGTCACTTCTGTGACAACGGCATAGACACGGGAGAGATGTTAATCAAGCGCGAAGTCGCGGTGAAGAAGGGTATGACCTACGAGGATCTGTGCTACGAGACTCTGGTTCTGGCTGGGGTCTTGATGAAGGAGGCATTGATGGCATACGAGGACGGCCGCTGGCATGAGATGCGCCGTCCGCAAGGTGAAAGCGAGCACCCGACCTTCCGCAATGCGTCGGAAGAGGTGCTCGAAGTTGTCCACCAGAAACTGCGCGACCAGACGTACGCTCATTACGTGGATTAGGTGACAAGATGAACGATGGACTACTAAATGATGGGTTTCCCTTCGCCGAGAGGGCACTAGATGGACAGACTGCACTGGTTTGCGGTGCTTCGAAGGGAATCGGGCGCGCCTGCGCGCTGATGCTTGCTCGTGCGGGCGCCCGCGTGGTCGCGTGTGCCCGTTCTGTAGTCGACCTCGATTCGCTGGTTGCAGAAATGCACGGAGACGGGCACGAGGCTCTTGCACTGGATCTTGAAGATTTGAGCGCCGTACGCGAGGCCGTATCCGATATGGACACCATACACATCCTCGTGAATAACTCCGGTGGACCTCCCGGCGGACCGCTGCTTGAGAATACCGTCGATGAATTTGAGGGGCCGTTCCGCCGCCACCTGCATGCCGCCCACACGATCACACAGGCACTAGTGCCCGGCATGGAGGCCTCTGGCACAGGGCGAATCGTGAACATCATCTCTACCTCGGTGCGCGAGCCGATTGACAACATAGGCCTCTCAAACACCCTTCGCGGAGCGATGGCATCGTGGGCCAAGTCGCTGTCGCGCGAGTTGCCTGCCTGCGTGACCATCAACAATATCATGCCCGGTTTCACCGACACTGACAGGCTGGGCTCACTGGCTGCATCCATCTCCGAGCGCACTGGCAAGCCGGTCGAGGATGTTCGAGATGATTGGATGAACGGGGTGCCCATTCAACGCCTCATCGATCCATTGGAAACTGCCGCAGCGGTCACTTGGCTCTGTCTTCCGAGCAGCAGCGCTGTTCGCGGCATCAGTCTAGCAGTAGATGGCGGGAGAATGCGTTCAATCTGAATGGGGTCCCGCTATGCGGTTTGACATCTTCTTCTCAATCTCCCAGACACCGGACACGTCCGGTCACACACCCTCCGAAAGCGAGATGTTTAACAATTTCTTCGAACAGGTCGAGTTAGCCGACAAACTTGGGTTCGGAGTCGGATGGGTCGCTCAGGCGCATCTCTCGACCGTTGTTCAGAAACGGAACAGCAGACCTGTGGTCCCACACTATCCTGGCGAGGTTGGTCTTTGTACCGACTTCTTCCAAGTCGCAAGTCACATGTTCGCCCGCACTGAACGGATGGAGGTCGGGAGTGCAGTGATGTCGATACTCGCTTCAGGCGGGCCAATCGCCCAGGCAGAGCGGGTCGGTGCTTTCCTAGCTCTGCACGGCATGGACCCGAGCGAGAGTCGTAGACTGCACATCGGATTCTCTGCAGGACGCTTCGAGTTCATGGCACGGCCATATGGCATCGTGCCGCGCGACGCAGTCGAAGAGGCGGCGTGGCCCGCACTGCGTGGACAGGTCTTCGCCGAGGCCTCGGAGGTCTTTCTCCGGCTACTAAACGGCGAAGTGGTCTCCTCGGATATGATTCTCCCCACAATACTGACTCGTTCGAACTTCCGCTCTGATGAGGACTGGAGGGGTGTTCAGGAGGCTGCTGTGTCACTGCGAGGTCTCGATTCGCCCCCAGATTCCATCGAAATCGCTAGGCGTTACGAGTTTGAGGAGATCAAGACAATCCCTCAGGAATGGCGCCGGGAACTGCTCAACCTCGTGCTCGGCAGCCACGACCCTAACTTACAGGTCGAAGTGAACAAGCACAGGCCGGTGCAGGTATTCAACCTCAGCATCACCCCTCCGCACATCATCGAAGAGACGCATGACAGGTTCCGTAAGCACTACCATCCCGATGGAGGGGCATGGGAGCGCAGCATGATGCCGCGCACCACCATGGTCTTCGTGAACGACGAAGAGGGACTCACTCCCAATGAGCAGAACGATGCTGCGATGGAGGAGGCGAGGGCTGCGCTCTCGACGTACTGGAACGCACTGGAGGGGACCATTGATCCGGCGAAAATCGAGCGGGCGACGGATAATGCGGTAATCGGCAATGTCGATAGTGTCTGCGAGCAGATACTCGAGAGGTTTCACCCCGAAGATCGTCTGATGTGCTGGTTCGACTTCTTCAACCACGACAGTGAGCGCGTCCAGAGGAACATGGCGGCATTCATGACCAAGGTCGCACCGCGCGTCAACGGAGGTGTCTGAGATGAGCGAGGACGGGAGCGGCAGGCCATCGAGCGTGACCCCCGGCAGGCCGGGTTCCGCAATCTATCCAACCAATCCCCTCGGCGAGCAGTATGAGGGTATCGCGACTGGTCGCGATGTCGAGTGGGAGCCTCTAGTCGACTTTCGCCGCATGGATATCTCCGAGAACACCATCCACGGTGCCATCGCATGGGCCCACGGCACCGAGATAGTGCACTCCTTCGGAGGTAACGTACTGGTCTACGGGCGCTCGATGATGAAGCCGCTGATGATGAAGACATTTCAAGAGGCTTTGGCCTCGGACGGACTGACCAGCGAACAGATGGCCATAGCCTGCTCCTCGCACAACGGCGACACTGAGCACGTGGCAGCCGCGCAGTCACTGCTGACAGAGTCTGAATGGGGGCTGATGCAGTGCCCACTGGACGTCCCACTCATTCAGTTCGGCCGGCAGGTCAGACGCCCACGCCGCTGGTTCCACACCTGTTCTGGAGAACATGCAGCGATGCTCAAGGCACTGCGGAGTATGGGCATCAATAGGGCCGGCTACACCCTGCCGAGCTCACCTTGGTTCTCGATGTACCTCGATGTGCTCCGGCGCATGATGGGAAAACCCGACTGGGAGCCACAGAGGGTCGCCAAGGACGGCTGCGGATTGCCTACGGTCTCCAACACCGTTGACGAGCTTGCAGTGATGTTTGCAGGGCTCGTCCGCGAGAAGGACGATGACTGGATCTGGGGTGCCATGAACAGCCATCCCGACCTCGTCGGCGGATTCAACCGTCTCGATTCTACCTGCCTGAAGGCGGGCGAGGGCAGGATCCTAGCCAAGGAGGGCGCCGACGGTCTGCTCGGTCTGTCTATTATCCACCCTGACTGGCCTGAAGGCCTAGGGATAGTAATCAAGATTGCCCACGGTTGGAACAGCCAGGCCACTTGGTACGTCGCCCGCGCTGTACTAGGAGTGCTTGGAATTCGTCTGCGTAACCCGTATCCACTGCATCGACAGAAGGCATTCATAGTTCCGGGAATGGTACCATCGCAGTACCTCGAGGAACTTGAGAGCGTCGTTACCTGGGATGAGTGGGACCCTGACCGGGACAGATTCTCGCTGGATTGGAAGGAATACTCAGCAGGGATGACTCGTTCTGACCCGTTCGCCAACGAAGGCCCGGGAGACTCGTGATGGAACCGGACAAGTGCTGCGAATCAGGCTGCATCCCGTGTGAGCGCGATCCTGATGGACAAGAGCCTCTGGACCTGTGCAATTACATCGGAGGGGAGTTCGTATGCCACTCCGGTGACGAGTGGATCAACGTCCTCGAACCAGCCACTGGCCACCGCTTCGCAAGAGCCCCCCTGTCCAGAGAGAGCGATGTCGGCGATGCCGTCAGCGCCGCGAGGCAGGCACAGCCGGCATGGGGTGCTCTGAGCCACTCCGAGCGTGCCGACTGGCTGGACCGCATCGCCGATGCGCTCGAGGCGCGATACGAGGATGTCGCAGCGCTCGAGAGCCGTGACACCGGCAAGCCAATCTCGCTGGCCCGTGACGTCGATGCACAGCGCTCAGTGTCCAACTTCCGCTTCTTCGCGGGCATGCTGCGAGAGCACGAAGAGGAAGTCTTCGAGATGGCCAGCGCGACCAACTACGTCGTCCATAAGCCGGTCGGAGTCGGCGCTCTAATCACTCCTTGGAACCTGCCGCTCTACCTACTCTCGTGGAAGATTGCACCATCGATTGGCATGGGTAACACCGTGGTGTGCAAGCCCAGTGAGTTGACTCCGATGACCGCGGACCTGCTGATGCAAATCATCGACGAGGTCGGCCTGCCAGCTGGAGTGGTCAATCTGGTGCACGGGGACGGAGCCGGCGCTGGAGCCCATCTGGTGGCCCACTCGGACGTCGATCTGGTCTCGTTCACCGGTGGAACGTCAACCGGTGAGAAGGTGGCCGCATCGGCCGCTCCTGCGTTCAAGAAACTCAGCCTCGAGCTCGGCGGTAAGAATGCGAGCATTGTTTTCGCAGACTGCAATATGGAATCCACAGTGGCAGGGGTCATCCGAGCGGGCTTCCTGAACCAAGGCCAGGTCTGCCTGTGCGGCTCTAGGGTTCTGATTGAGGACTCAATTTACGACGAATTCCGTGACCGCTTCGTTAACGCGGTCGAAGCGATGCGAATGGGCGATCCCTCGGACGAGGCCACCGACCTCGGGGCACTTATCTCAGGGGGACACCTCGAGAAGGTTCAGGGCTACGTCGAGCTGGCCAAGCAGGAAGGAGGCAGTCTGCTCACCGGCGGAACGCCGTGCATGCCCACAGGATTCGAGCATGGCAACTGGATGGCGCCCACGGTCATCGAGGGACTGAGTTCCGATTCGCGGTGCTCGACCGAGGAGATCTTCGGGCCCGTGGTCACGCTCCACCCATTCAGCAGCGAAGACGAGGCAGTGACCATCGCCAACAACACCCGCTACGGGCTCGCCGGAAGCGTATGGACGGGTGACCTTGCGAGGGGCAAGCGGATTTCCGAGGCCATGGACACAGGGATGGTATGGGTCAACACCTGGCTGCACAGGGACCTGCGAGTTCCATTCGGTGGCGTCAAGGACAGCGGAGTGGGCCGCGAGGGCGGCAAGTGGAGTCTGGGCTTCTTCTCAGAGGCCATGAACGTCTGTGTCAAGCACGACTGATGCAGTAAGAGTGAAAGTCCGCTCTTGGGCGATGCGAAGCAATATGGCGCCAGTGGGCATTGTCGGATTGGGTGCATACGTCCCACCCAATATCATGACCAACGACGACTGGGCCGAGATAATCGATACTAGCGACGAGTGGATAACCACCAAGACCGGCATCAAAGAGCGTAGAATCGCCGCTGACGATGTCTGCACAAGTGATCTCGCCGTCGTCGCTTGCCAGCAGGCCATGGACGAAGCAGGAATCGGGGCCGATGACATTGACATGCTCATCCTCGCCACATCTTCGCCCGATGTCCCACTCTCCTCCACCGCCGGAATCACACAACACAAACTGGGCTGCACTAAGGCAGCCGCATTCGACATCAACGCAGTGTGCGCTGGCTGGGTCCACGCCCTAGATGTCGGGGCGCGCTTCGCCGGCACCCCCGGATACGACAACGTGCTGGTCGTGGGTGCCGAGGTCTACAGCCGCATTCTCAACTGGGAGGACCGTACGACGTGCGTCCTCTTCGGCGACGGCGCCGGGGCAGCCGTCCTGCAACAGGTAGGCGAGGGCAGGGGCCTACTTGGAAGCTGGATGATGTCCGACGGCGCCGGAGCCGGGGTCATCGAAATACCGGCGGGTGGAGTCAAGAAACCGATTCCATCGCCGGGCTTCGAGGAAGGCGACCAGTACTTCCACATGGATGGCCCCGCTGTGTGGGACTTCGCCACTGAGGCTTTTCCGCAAGCAGTCAGGGCTGTTCTAGAGAGGACTAATCACTCGTTGGAAGATGTGTCCATGATAATCCCTCATCAGGCCAACCTGAACATCATCAAGGCGGGCATGGAAAATCTCGGGTTGCCGATGGACAAGACGTTTACGAACCTGCAAAAGTACGGCAACACAGCTGGAGCGAGTGTGCCCATTGCCCTGCGAGAGGCGCGCGATGAGGGACTGATAGAACCTGGCGATCTCGTGGTCACCGTGGCCTTTGGCGGTGGACTCGCATGGGGCGCCAACGCAATTATTCTCTGATAGTTGCCGAGGACAAGATAATTCGCTGATGCGCCTTCGGTGAGGACATGCGAGTGAAGGTCCTGCTGATCGGGATTCTGATGCTGTCGGCATCGCTCGCTGGCTGCTTCAAGGATGATGCTCCTCCTCTGCCACCTCCCGAACCGACTCTGCCGGACGGGGTCTTCATCACCGGGCCGGACGGCGAGAGCCTCTCGCTGGACCTCTACCAACCGCTGAACCTCAACTTCGTGTTCAGCAGTGTTGGCGAGGACGGAGCCGAGCCCAGCCTCGGTGTCACGTCGAGTGGTTGTATTTTCTTCATCGCTTTTGAGAAGGTCATGCGTTCTTGTGACCACGGAGAATCCTGGGAGGACGTCGCAGGTCCCATGTGTGCGTTCCAAACCAATGATCCGTGGGGGTGGGTAGATCCGATAACGGATCGAGTATTCAACGTGCAAATGCAGGGCTTGGAGACGTCTTGGATATGTTATAGCGATGATGACGGGGCAACGTGGGTGGGTAATCCACACGACTCTGGTACGACCCCGATTAATGATCACATCAAACTGGCAACCGGTCCTTGGACGAGCAGTGGGTATGGAATTGGCGGCCAATTTACTCAAGCTTACTACGAGACGGCTGTGTACTATTGTTACAACAAACTCGCCGGAATATTCTGCTTCACCAGTTTTGATGGCGGTGCCACATTTAACACAGGTGGACTGATCTTTGGATTGGCCACCACGAACGGTGGACTGCATGGGGCCATCACTTCTGCACCGGATGGTACAGTCTATGTCACGCCTCGAGTTGGGACACCAACCGTCATCATTTCCGATGACAATGGTTTGACTTGGTTTGATCGATCCATGGGTGAGGATGTAGGGACCCCCAATCCCCGCAAGAATTCAGAGGTTGCGACCGACACAGAATCCAATGCATATCACATCTGGACGGGGGCAGACGAAGGCGTCTACATGTCGAGAAGTACTAATTCAGGAGAGACATGGGAGCAGACCAGTATCCGAATCAGTCCGAGCGCGGTTATCTCGACAGTATTCCCTCAGGTTGATGCAGGCGACCCAGGAAGGATTGCGGTTACCTACCTTGGGAGTGAAAACGCGAGTGAATTGAACCAATCCGACATCGACGGGGAGCCGTGGGACGGTAATGCGCACTACGCGCCCGCCAATGTCAGTTACTACCTGTACATCACCTACAGTCTCAACGCACTTGACCCTGTGCCAGTGTTCCACACCGTGAGGGTCTCTCCTGACCCGGTTCAGGTGGGGAGCATATGCCTGAACAGCGGCGATTGTCGTGACATCGGGGGCTCGAACCGAAACCTGCTGGACTTCAACGACCTGCATATCGATCGCGAGGGACGGGTGTATGTGGCCTTCGCCGACGGCTGCACTGGTTCGTGCGCCACCGGTAACAACTCCACCCCGGAGGACTCCCGCACAAGACTGGGGTCAATCTACTTCCTCGGCAGTGGGCCCAGTCTGTTTGAGTCAGTCGGGGAACTCGCAGAATTCGAGGAGTGAGACGACTTGTCACGCATTATTCAGGTTACTCAAGGGGCTCCCACAATCCAGTCGAGACATTGAACGTGACCATGCTGCCGTCGGGATTCTGGGCATATACGGTGCCCGCATCGTCAACCCACACGAGCTGGCCCTGCTCATTCATCTTGGCATGAGGAGGGGCAGTGGGACGACTCAGATCTGCCTCGAGCTCTTCTAGGAACTGCCCGGTGTTCATCTCCAGTTCGGACTCCTGCTCATAGACAGGCTGGGCTGGCGTCTCGACACTGTGCGTGTGCTCGGCCGCCTCGGTCACCGTTGCCTCTCCCTTGCGCCGCAACACCATCCAACCACCCAGTCCGAAGACTAGGAGTGCCCCTAGGAGGGCGATGACGAAGCCGTACTTACCCATCAGGTCCTCCTCGAGATGCTTGGAGGCATCACCGGGGAAGGCATCACCGTTGTCACCGTAACCATCGCCATCGGTGTCGGCCCACTCGGTCGGGTCCTTCGGGAACGCGTCCACGGCGTCACCGAAGCCGTCATCATCGGTGTCCGGGTCCTTGGAATCAGTGCCTGCAGCCGCCTCGTCGGAGTCAGTCAGACCATCATTGTCGTCGTCGGGATCCTCAGTGTCACCAAGTCCATCACCGTCATTGTCTGCATGCTCTGCGGGGTTCAGCGGCAGCGCGTCGCCGTCATCTGGGAATCCGTCATTGTCGTCGTCCGCGTCCTCCTCGGTGTCCTTGCAGCCGTCCGCATCGTTGTCGGAGCCGGGGCTGCTGGACCATCCCATCAAGCCCAGCGGGCACATGTCGATGCCGTCGTCCACTCCGTCGTTGTCGTCGTCCGAGTCGGCCGTGTCGTGAATCCGATCGCCGTCACTGTCGAGGAAGCAGTCGTCCCCGGAATCGGCCCCCTCCTGCAGGGTGATGTAGCTCTCAGGGCAGTCCTCCGTGCTGGTGCTGGCTGTCCCTGAGGCATAGGTGTCCAGCGAGGCAGGGATCTGCTCGGCCTGCCCCTCTATGGAAACGTAGTGTCCGGGATCGGCGTCGGTGCATGACAGCTGGCCCGGTGAACTCTGGTAGGTGCCCGGACTGCAGGGGGTCTGTGAGGAGCTGGCTTGACTGTCTACGTAGTGACCAGGGTCTGCCGGCCCGCAGTCGGCGGCGCTTCCCGAGGCCTCGGACGGGTTGTAGGTCCCTGAGGGGCAGGCTGACTGTGAGGTTGCTCCGCTGGAAGCAACGAAGTGCCCTGAATCGGAATCGATGCACGACATCTGCCCTGAGTTGGGTTGGTATGTCCCGGGGGCGCACTCAAGCTGCTCTGCGATCCCCCACTCATCTGAGTAGTGACCCGGTCCGACGTCAATGCAGTCATCCCGGTCGTCCGAGCCGGTGGCAGGATTGTAGGTGGTCGGTGGGCAGTCCGTCTGTGAGGCTGAACCGTTGCTGTCGACGTAGTGGCCTGGCTCCGCGTCCGAGCACGAAGACGCGCCGGAGTACGGTTGGAAGGTGCCCAGCAGACACTCCAACTGAGTCTGGGACTGTTCTGTGGGTACGTAGTGCCCGGGATCGGCGAGGGTGCACGAGGCCTGGCCAAGGGAGGGCTGGTAGGAACCGATTGCACATGGAATCTGAGCGGCTGCCCCGGCCATCGGGACATAGTTGCCCGCATCTGTGGGCAGGCAGTCGGCCGCAGAGGACGATCCTGTGCTTGGGTTGTAGGTGCCTGCGGTACATGCAATCTGAGACGTGGAGGCCGGTGTGTCGACGTAGTGTCCGGCCGACGCGTCTGTGCACGAGGACTGGGCAGTGTCGGGATTGAAGGTGCCTAAGCCGCAAGTGATCTGGGAGTTGGCACCGTGAACTGCGACGAAGTAGCCGGCATCGGCGTCGAGGCAGGAGGTCTGCCCGGATGACGGCTGATAGTGTCCGGGAGTGCATGGGGTCTGGAAGTAGGCACCGTCAGCCGGCACGGAGTTCCCCGGGTCGGATGGGATGCAGGCATCGGCGCTGCTGGATCCTGAATTAGGGTTGTACATCCCCGCCAAGCATGGCGTGGCTGCAATCGCCCCTGTGGTGTCTATGTAGTGTCCCGGAGGCGAATCCATGCAAGAGGGAGAACCCCAATTCGGCTGGTAGGTCCCGACATCACACGGTGTTTGGGTGGTCGAGCCTGTGGATGAGACATAGTTGCCCGGGTCAGCTAGGTTACACCTGTCTTGACCCGACAGAGGCTGATATGAGCCGATGTCACAGGGCGTCTGAGTGGTCGCAGCCACGGTATTCACGTAATTCCCAGGGGAGGCGTCGATGCAAAACGACTGGCCGGTACTTGGTTGATAGGCCCCTACAGGGCAGGCCGTCTGGCTAGTTGAGTTGTAGTACAGTACGTAGTATCCAGGAGATGCATCGATGCACGATGACTGCCCAGTGCTTGGCTGATAGGTACCTGGGGAGCATGCTGTCTGGAAGCTCGAACCGCTGGACGGGACATAGTATCCTGCATCTGCGTCGAGGCATGAGGTTTGCCCCATGCTTGGCTGGTAGGTTCCTATGGCGCACGCGACCTCCTCGGTCGCGCCTGAGGTGTTTACGTAGTGGCCTGGTGAAGCCGGGGTCTGATCGATTGCAGCGTAGATGTTGACATAATTCCCCGGGGTGGCTAGCAGGCAAGAGGCCTGAGCTGTTCCCGACTGGAATGAGCCGGGGCTGCATGGTGTCTGAGTGGTCGAGCCGCTACCTGAGACGTAATACCCAGGTGATGCGTCAATACACGAAGATTGTCCAATGCCTGGTTGGTAGGTCCCCGGGGAACACTGGTACTGGCCAGTTCCAATCTCGACGTCAACGGACATCGAGGGGTTGCCCACCAAGGTCCCATCAGCAGCATAGAACAGCCAAATCTGTAACGTGTATTGACCGGTCCCGCTCCACGGAGAAACAAGGATGTACAGGTTGGTGTCTGCCGAGAAGTTCGTGTTGTTGGTCGAGGTCTTGTCGTAGGAGGTTGAGTAACTCCCGTTAAGGAGGGTTAGGCTCTCGTTGTAGATTTCTAAGTCAAAGTCAGCACCCGAGGGGGACGTCAACCCCACTGTGACGCCGTGGTCCTTCGGGACCACCATCATGTACAGGTCCTGCGCGTCGCTGGAAGAGTGTATCGAACCATTGTACTCTGCGCTCATCGCTGAGATGTTGAACGCTGAGGAAGAGTACGAACCGGCGTCGCCAAAGCTCGGGCTGGTGTAGTTGCCGGCTGAGCTGTTGACACATGATGACTGTCCGAGGTCCGGCTGATAGGTGCCGGCTGAGCATAGAGACTGCACGGTCGCTTGGGAGACATCCACGAAGTTGCCAGCCGATGCATCGTAGCACAGAGGATAGCCGACTTCTGGCTGATAGTTTCCGACTGAGCAGGGTGTGTGGTATAGATCGCCTGACTCCGCGTAATGCCCGGCCTCTGCTGGACTGCATGATAGTCTGCCCCACGAACCGGAATCGCAGTCCATCCATCTCGAGGGATTGCTTGGATACGGATCGTCCGGAACCGGCACGCCGTCGCCATCGTCGTCGCCCGCCATGTGGGTGTCGAGGGCGTTAACAGTGCCATCACCGTCCAAATCCTGGTCCGAGTAGGCTACCTCAGCCCCAAGTGTGAAATTCATCGTATGAGGATTAAGGAGGGAGTCTGTGGTTCCGTCGAACTCGCCGGATTGCTGCCCCCAGCACTGTAGCGAGTAGTCATCGAGAATCGCACATGTCGCAGATGCTCCGGCCGAGATGGCTATGGCACTGCTGCTAGTTTGACGTGCACTGGGGCGTTTCCATTCACGCCGTTGCACCCACTGGAAGGGATGACTGAGCTGCACGAGCCATCGCCCCACTGACCGTAGGTGTTCACACCCCAGCAGTTCATCGAGCCATTGTCGAGGATGGCGCACATGTGGTCAGAGGTCCCGTCGATGGCGGTTGCAGTCCTGCCAGCAGCGAAGTCGATATGGACAGAACCGTTTGTGACTGTCCCAAACATCGTGGTGACTGTGTAGAGCTGTCCCCAGCAGTATACGGAGCCGTTCTCAAAGATGGCGCAGGCTCCATAGCCTGGAGTGGCTATAGCGACCGCTCGCATTCCTGTCGAGTGATTGACCTCCACTGGCGCATTGCTGTGAGTCGTAGTACCGTCCCCAAGAATTCCGTAGAAGTTACCTCCCCAGCACTTGATTGCGCCAGTGTTCGTTATCGCGCATGTGGAGTCGATTCCAGTAGAGAGAGCTACAGCAGTGGTGTTGGCCCCTAGGTCGACACTCACAGGTGCGTTCCTATTTGCGTTGGACCCGTCTCCGAGTTGTCCGACGTTGTTCCTGCCCCAGCAACTGACCGAGCCGTCTGTGAGGATGGCGCAGTTGTGGTTGTTTCCATCGGATATCGCAGCGGGCATGCTGGTGCCGAAGTCAACTGTCCCGTTGCTGAGGGAGAAGGAGCCGAGGCCGAGTTGACCGTAGTTGTTGGATCCAGTACATCTGAGACTGTAGTTGCCCAGTAACGCGCACGCACCGGCGATTGATATCACATCGTCGTTGGTGTAGACAGGGTTCCCTCCTCCAGTGCCGGAGGCGAAAGTCACCAGAGTACCGTTGTCAAGGACTAGAGTTGGCGAGCCCGAGTTGAGTTCAAACGCCGAGTGCGAGAACACCGAGTCCCTCTGCGAGCCAGGTTGGTTGTAAGGAGATGGAGGGGGTGACGTGGTCGCCTCGGAAATGGTCCATGAGGCAGTCCCCCATGAGTCACCGGAGGTTGTTCCTGATCCATCTACAAAGTTCACTGCTAGATTGAAGGTTGTATCACCAGAGCCGCTTGAAGGAGAAGTCCAGTCGACTGTCCACGAGCGCGAGTTGAAATTAGAGTGAGTAGCTTCGCCATTGGTCGCTATCTGGGCGTTGGTTCCAGCATTAGAGAGTGTGCCTTGGGTCGTGTCTAGATTGAATCCGCCATTCGTTCCAGAGGTCCCGCCGCTTCCTCCGATTGTGAGGGAGTAAACTGTCCCGGGCGTGTAACCAGAACTGGGCTGACCAACCAAGGATGGAGTAACTGTGTTTGCACCTCCATGGCAGGAGCCACCCCCGCAACCCGTGCTGGACGAACCAGTCTTACCTGAGCTGTAGGCGAACGCCTCCTGAGGGACAGCGAAGATTAGTAGTAGCAGAATTAGAAGCGTGATTTGCCTTGAATAACTATTATCCATTCTCATACCCGCCTTGTCTCCTCATTCAGTCTCGGTCAAAGAGGTTCGTCGGACCAGTCCGACTAGTGCCCATTACAGAAGAAACCGATGCAGTTAGCAATATCACTATTCCTGCGTCGCGACCGCCCTTGCATCAGCGCTCAGAACGGCTTTTGCAAGAGCTGGTACGTCCAGTCCTGCAGCCTCAAAAGCCTCGCTCGACGAGAAGGAACCTCCCTTTGACGAAACCCTTGCACAAGCGCTTACCAGTCTCCAAGCGCCCTTGCTGCCGATACCTGGTATGGCCTCTAGCTGGTGCTGGGTCGCCGAGTTCACATTCAGACCTGTCTCGACACCTGTGATGCTGCGCATCCCATGGCCCGTGACAATGATTTCCGAGGCACTCTCTAGTGGTATCTTGTACGGGACTCCCACAAGGATAGGGTACGCCCCTATCTGCCGACCGAAGGTTATGCCAGCTGCCCCGCGGATAGATTCGTCACGGTGCTTTGGGTCCAATACCTGCTCGGGCCTACGGATGCGGTCGTTATGGGCCTCCCACCAGACCCCCTTGAGGATCGTGCCGACCGGCAGCATCTCCTCCAGAAGAGGTCGGTCGATACTCTCACGGACCTCACGCTTGAACTCGCTGAATGCCTGCTCTGGGATCTCCTGAAAGCCCTGTCCCTCAACTTGCCGGATGTTAATCCTCCTGAGCCACAATCCCTCCTCTCGCATACTCCTGAGGAGTTCGAGATTCATCCGGTAGCTCTCCACTGTCTCTCCATTCAGACCGGCGATGAAATTGAGTCCCGGCAGCAACTTCGGAAGGCCCCTCTCTCCGCGCTCCCTGCCGTATTCGTTGACCAACCTGACCGCGGTCCTGAGTTGATTCGGGTCGCAGTTCAGCCAGTTCTGCTCGTGTACGGTGGGATCGGCTGACTCCAGACCGAACGAGAGCACTGCACCGTCGGAGAGGGTCTCGACAAGAGTCTTCGTAATCTCAGTAGCCGGTTCGATGCTCTCGGCGACGATTGATGGGTTGGCGTTATCGACATGGAGGATTGTCAGCCTCTCGTCCTCGCGCGCGCCGTGTAAAACCTTGGCTATCGGCTCAGGGTTCGGGACCGGGTACTCGAGATTCTCCACGCCTTCAGCACGATAGGTGTAGATGTCCGTAGCCCCTCCTATGCGGACGTTTCTAACCCCTGAGTCAAGAGCCGTGGCTATCTCAGTAAGAACGTCTTTCTCGTCCCTCCACAGCGGCAGTCCCTTCTTCGGCTCAATGCAGAACTTGCAGCCGCGCTTGAAGCGGACGCAGCCCTGGTAGAGTTCGATTTCATAGGTTAGCGGTCCAGGAGAGCCTTCAGGAGATGCGAGGTCAGGATGTTCGGTGACCGCTTTCGAAGATGCTCCCGCCAGTGCCCATTCAGACCATTGCTCGGGCGTCCTCTTTCTGTGCCTCCACTGTCCCGTCGACAGATAGTGATGCAGTGAGGCGTCGGTGTCCTGAACCGCGCAGAACAGCCTCGAGCGGAGGGGTGTCCAGCCGTCGTAGCGCCAATTGCGGATTGCCCAACCGCCGCACAGCACCGGCTGCTCACTCGGCAGAATTGAGAGCAGGTTGTCCATCTCGCGACGACTAATTGGAGTTCCCCTGACGTACTTACCTGGGACCACAGCACCTGCCAGAATGACAGTACCATCCAACTCTGACAGTTCCCTGCGCAGTGCCGCCCTCTCACTAGGGTCGTCCAGCCGTGTCTTCTGGTACATTCTCCACTGGTCGATGGTCATGTATGTGTACGGCACGCCCCGAGATTCGAACACCCCGCAGATGTAGCGGATGTGGAACCCGAGGTAGTTAGGGACACCAAATGCAGCGGGCTCATCCTCATAGCCGTCTAGAACAAGCCATCCTTCCATCGTAGTCCCGTTGGGACGGTCGGTTTCTGGGTATTCACGGCTTCGCTAGTTTCGGCGTGGACGGCGCTTGCGGTCACGGCCGCCTGGGTTCGACTCTTGTACACTGATTTTGCGACCGTGAATCTTGCTCTCATGAAGTGCCTTGATTGCTGCGAGACCATCCTTCTTATTTGGGAAGGTGATGAAGGCGAAGCCTTTCGAGCGTCCAGTCTCCTTGTCTGTGGCGATGTGGACCTCCTTGAGTTCGCCGTGTGCGGAGAAGGCCTCGCGGAGATCATCCTCAGTGGCGTCGTAGGAGACGCCTCCGATGAACAGCTTGAGTCCCATTGATCCCTCAGCCCCGGCGCGTGCCGCGTTCAGGACCTTGCGCTCCTTGGCGAGCTCGTCCTTCGAGGCCTTGCCATCCTTGACCTTGTCCATACAGTCCCTACAGCGTATCGGCTTGCCCGGAGTGGGCTTGAATGGGACTTGTGTCTTGGTTCCACATAGAGTACACGTAGTTGGGTGCATCTCACGCCTAGGACCTCCTCTTCCTCCTCCGCCTCCGCCTCGTGACTGAGCCGCCCTCTGGCGGCGGACAGAATCGGGCATCTCGTGTGACATGCCACGACGATAGTCTGCAACGGGTGAAAGGTAAGGGCGGGCGCCATCGTGACCGAGCATTGGTTCGGCCTCTGATGACCATCGGACCCCGGGGCGGTTCAGGGATTGTATGTCATCCCCGAGGACGTGACCGTGACCGAAGCCGTTGGACAGGACCCTGTAGCCCGTATAGTCGCAGCGAGGGCATGCGACGTTGAAGTCGGGAGTCTTGCTGCTCGCCTCGAGATCCACTCCGCACTGCGGACACAGAGCGTGCAGGACGCCAAGTTCGGGGTTGTCGCGAGTTGTGGCCTTGAGCATGGGGTCTAGTTCGACTATGCGCGCGCGCACGATATCCCTCTTACGCATCGCATCCCCTGCGGAGGGTAGGAAGCGATCGACGAAGTTGGTGACGAAGATGTCTGCGAACAGTTCCTCAGCAGGGACAGTTCTGTGGCCGCCATCCTTGCCCTCAATGTGGAGCAGACGTACTTCAGCCGTCTTGGGGTTGAGTCGGTTCACCTCGGCTATGATGATGTCCCCCATCTGAGGCGAATTCACCGAAGGCCGTGATGGGTCAACCGATATTGTGTCGTTACTCTGGACAAGCGTTCCAGTGACTACCGCCATAGATCCTGAGGCATCGCTGTGGATTCCATCTCCTGCCTCTACTCCGTCTGGAACTATGACTGAGGACCCTGGGGTGACAAAGTCTCCTGCTGCAGCGGTCATCGGCCCGCCGACCGGCCAATCCCCTAAGAACGGTCCGGCCTGAATGAGCCGTAGGCTCAGGGAGGTGTGAGGCGCCAGAATGCTGCTCTTGTCCTTCCCCTCTGCCTACTGTGGTGCGAATACGCCGCCGGCAGCGCGAAGTCGGCCTCGCCGTACCTCTCAGCCGACCAACCTGCATCCTCAAACAGAGGTTGGATGTGAGTGGCCTCAGCACTGTGTAGAAGATGGGAGGGGAGGCCGGAAGACAGGATGGCGTCGAGGAAGGGGCGGTCTGCCTTGGCGGTTTGGCGGCCCCAGGGCGGGTTGCTGACGATCAAATCGGCAGCGCCAAGATCGACCGGGTCCGAGCCCAGCGTCGCGGAGACGATCTCAACGGACTCGGTGAGCCCCATCGACTCGGCGTTCGCCAGCGCCGCATCGCAAGCCCCCGAGTCGGCCTCCAAGAGAATTGCTCGGCCGGCGCCCATCGCAAGCGCCCCCAGCCCGAGCACGCCGTTGCCCGCACCGAGGTCTGCCACGGTGCAGCCCTCAGTGAGGTCGTCGAACGCGGAGATGTCGGCGAGCCAGCGGGCCGCTAGATTGCCGTCGGTGGTGTACTGCTCGAGCTCGACGGAGTCGCATGGGTGCGGAAGCAGACCCGACAGCAGCATCGCGAGCCTCCGGACTCTCATGGGCTCGCTAGGGCCTCTAGTACCTAAGAACCAATTCAGCGACTTTTCTGAGCGACAGCCTCCCAGCATGCGGGCAGAGGCACAAAATAGGAAGGGTTGTTCGCCCGATGCATGACTTCCTCGGCCAGAAGTAGGACCCGAACCTCGATGCTAATTCTGACGATGTTCCTGACGAGCGCCTTCCTCGCTGGGTCACCCACTGCCGTCGCAGAAGGTGGCGCACGCTCGTCACACACCTACGTCGAGCAATTCGGTCCCGGCTTCAACGAAATCGTCATCGCC
>PSPX01000029.1 GCA_004195715.1 Methanobacteriota archaeon
ATGCATACCACCACATGCACAGGCAGATGCCGCTGACACACGCTGAGAAGTACAAGTTGCGCATCATCTGGTACTGGTATCCTCTGTACTGTCTCGGAGGGATCTCTTTCCTCGCCTTCGTCATACTGGTGATTTCAGGAACGGTACTGGGGCTGTACTACGTCCCGGGAGGAGATGGAACTCCCTCTCCTGCTTACCTCAGTATGGAGTTCATCATGGTCGATTTACCATTCGGCTACATCATGAGGTCGATACATCACTGGACAACTCACTTCATGGTGGCCTCAGTGTTTCTGCATATGTGCAGAGTATACTTCACCGGAGCGTATCGCAACCCACGTGAGTTGAACTGGCTCATCGGGGTCGCATTGATGTTCTTCACCATCTTCTTTGGCTACTCCGGCTACCTGTTGCCTTGGGACAGTTTAGCTTTCGGAGCAGCCACCATAGGCATCAACATGGCCAGTTCAACTCCCTTAGTGGGGAGTTGGATGGCCAAGGCATTGTTCGCGGGCACCACCCTGTCCGGTCAGACGGTGACGAGGATGTACTTCCTGCATGTCTTCATTCTCCCTGTCCTAGTGACTGGCCTGATTCTAGCGCACCTATTCATCGTCTGGGTACAGGGTATCGCGGAGCCGCATTGAAGTGATAGTATGGGGATGATAGACAGATTCGGGAGGATCGCTGACACCTACATCAGCGAGAGAGACCAGTTGCTAGAGGCTGATGATGAGAGGCGGCGGGTGTTCGTCGGTCATGCCTTTTGGCCGACCGAGATTATCCGCGACAGCATCATCCTAGCAGCGATGATGGCAGTGATCTCGTTCTACTCATGGATTATCCCCCCTCCACTCCACAGTGCGGCTGACCCGTTCGCTCAGGCCGGGTTCGTCTTTCCAGACTGGTATGTACTGTTCTCGTATGGATACTTGAGGTGGGGAGAGTACCTGCCTCAATTCATCATTCCCGCGGGACCGATTGGGGACTTCTTCGGCTCACCGGTTATCGCTTGGAACGCTGGTTGGTGGGGCTCGGCCTTGACAGGCATCCCCGTTGGCCTGTTGGCACTTCCTCCGTTCATCATCGGAAAGAGGGAGAAGAGGGGCGTCGAGGACCCTTGGTTCGCCACTGCTGGAGCTGTTTATCTGGCTCATGTGTGGTTCATCTCCGTATTCTCAATCAACATCTTCCTCGACCTCTACTCAAAGGATCTTAGCAACTATTGCTGGTCAGACTCCCACAACTACCTGTTCTGCGGACGGCAGGCCCCTTGGACGGCTGATGTATTCAACGCCATACCATGGGTGTTGACAGGTATATTCGTATTCGCCGTGTTGTACTTCGGCGTGAGGTGGTTCGTACTGAACTCAATTGGTGCGAGACTCTCGCCGATTATCGGTAGACAGATTGCAATCGGCACCATCGTGGCTACCGTAATCATCTCAGTAGTGACATGGCCCATCTATGACAGTGGCTTCTGGGACTATGGGGGCCTCGGTGCGATGGACGAATTAGAGGATCTTGATGGGCTGCGGGCGCAGCCCTCGGATACTCTTGTGCACCAAGACAAGGGTAATGTATGGACAGAATGGGAGGATGACTGTCTGCCATACTCAGAGACACAGAGCTTGGCAGTGTGGGATGGTTTCGACTTCGAACATGATGATCCCAGCGACTGGTGCGTGATAGCAGCAGCGACAAGAAGGCCATCATAGACTTTGCAGGAGACAATGGGCATGCTGACGCCGAGATTGGAAGAAACTCCGGTGGCTCAATCACTACATACTCAGGGAATGCAGATGAATCGTCAATAGCAATCACCGATAGCAGCACATTTGAAGTCGAAAATCTCGGAGTTTCCAGTGTCCCTGCAGATGTGAGTTGCACGTTCCGAACGGTTTACACAGATACGGGCGATTCCGCTCGTAATGCAGGCATCCACTCACAGAGTATCAAACTCCTAGACTCCTCTGGGTCGATTCTGTGGGAGAACGAGGGTGGTTTGTGTGAGTCAACTACGATTTACCTGTCTACTGGATCGAGTTACACAGTCAGTTTCTCATTCAATTCAGAGGGTGTCAACGAATCTATTTCTATGGCCACGGACTTCTCGGCAGTGGCCCATCAGCCTCTCCTACTCAGCGACGACGGCACGGCTATGGTTAGGTCTGAATCGTCTCTAAGCCTTGATGAGTTGACTGCACTCTCCTTTGACAACCCAACTTACCACAAGAATCCGAAGGGGCTCGATGCCAAGCTGATCTACAGTCTGTCCATCCCCTGTCTCGGTGTGGGCGCGATTGTGTTCCTAGTCATGCGTAGCATGGCCCGAGGATATGAGTGGGAAATGAACAAGTGCTACGGTTGCGACCTGTGCGACGACGCCTGCCCGGTTAGACTGTTCAACGCCGGTGACAAACTGAACATCATCTACAATACCTGGAACAATGAAGATGACGGCGTTCCTCTGTACTCGTGCCTGACCTGCACTGCCTGCACCAATGCCTGCCCACAGTTGGTAGACTACGATTCCTACGTCGACATTCGCAGAAACCTCATCGTCGGCGGCCCACCGGCCACCGAGATTCCGCACACACTGCTTCAGGCTGTGTTGGCTGCTGAGGCTGAGGAAGATGCTGACGAGGCCTTTGTCTCGATTGAGGATTACCCGATAGACTCCAACGTCGGCTACTACCCGGGGTGCGTCGACTACATCGATCAGGAGATGGTCTTCAGTCATGTAAACGAGGGCGAGATGAATCTCGGCGAGACCACCACAGCGGCCTTCACCCTCTTCGAGGAGATGGGTGAGGACGTCACTTACCTAGGTCGTGACTTCCTGAAGTGCTGTGGCCACGACCAGAAGTGGCAGGGTCTGTCAGAGGTCTTTGAGAAACTGAAGGCCTACAACCAGAAGAAACTAGGTGAAAGCGGCATTGACACTCTAGTCACCTCGTGTGCCGAATGCTTCCGAACTTTCGCTCTGGATTACGAGTTGGATGGTATGAAGGTCATGCACACCACCGAGTACCTAGTCGAGAAGGGGTTCGACATGGACTTGTCCGTGGACGAGGACGTCACCGTAACCTACCACGACCCATGTCGCCTCGGGCGTCAAATGGACCTCTACGACAAACCTCGCGATTTGGTCGAGTCGGTCGAGGGAGTAAGTCTCGTGGAAATGGAGCACCACGGCGAAGATGCATTGTGCTGCGGTGTCTCCAGTATGATGGCCTGCAACGAGAACAGTAGGGCTCTGCGCCTACAGCGCTTCGACGAGGTGAAGGCGACTGGGGCAGAAGTGATGCTTACAACCTGCCCTAAGTGCGTGGCACATTTCGAGTGCCTCAAGTTTGAGGGCGATCCACGTCACGACTTCGAGATTCTCGACGTTGTCAGTTTCCTCGCCCGCCAAGTGAACTCTAGGGAATAACTGCGAATGCATAGCATGCAGAGATTACTGCAAAAGTTCCACGCCGTCCAGCCATAGTGTCAAGGTGGCGGAGAGAAGCATACATTGAGAATGTGGGGCGCTAGTTGCCGGGCGTGACAGAGATACCCGACCTGCTAGTCCGGCGGGCCGCCGAGCAGAGACGCATCCGGATGATGCTCGATTCGATGAGAGCGGGAGAGGAAGCCAAGATCAAGGGAGGGGAGGACGCTGTCGCATGGGTCAAGAAGGAACTATGCATAGGTTGTGACCAGTGTACTATAGTCTGCGATGATAATGCCATTGAGCTTTACGACACTCCGCTCGCAAGTCCAATTATGCAAGTAGAAGTGAATCGAAAAGCTAGAATCCTACGGGATGATTGTACGGGATGCAAGTTGTGTGTCTTAGGATGTCCGACCGATGCGATAATCATGATTGACAGGTAGGAATAGTCGTGGAAGATAAGGAGCCGTTGAGATTCGGGGCCGAGTTCGGCCCTAAGAGGGGCGGTCGCTCCAGCGGCGTCTCCCTTTCGACCTTCAAGACCCTAGTATGGGTGTCCAATATAGGAGGCCTAGTTTTGTTCGTGATTGGCCTCGAACTGATGGTGGTGACTGGTAGATTCTACCTCGGCCTCGGCTGCATAGTGGCTGGGATAATTATCGCACTGTTCCCCTCGAACTACGAGATAGTGGGGATGGATGACCTTGCTATTGGAGACGAAGATGGTGAATCTGAAGAAGAGTAGGTAGTTCGATGGAAGTAGGGATTAGGGCGATCTCCACCCCTCTGGGTAGAATGATTGTCGCGGCCAGTGAAGAGGGAGTTTGTAGGCTTGAGTGGAGTGAGGAGCCGGAAAACGAGTCTGTGGTGGGCAAACACCACGTAGAAACGGCCAGAGGATGGGTGAAAGCTTTCTTCCAGAAGCGCAAGGCCCCTGTTCCCGTGCTCGACATAGGGAGTCTTACTGCGTTCCAAAAAAAGGTCCTCGGAGTTCTCTCGGAAGTTGCACCCTTCGGCGAGGTGATTAGTTACGGCGATCTGGCTCTAGCCGCAGGCTACGAGAACTCCAGCAGAGCTGTCGGCTCAGTCATGGCTGGCAATCCCTGGGCTCTGTTGGTCCCCTGCCACAGAGTAGTTCGCAGAGATGGTGCTTTAGGGAACTACAGCGGCTGCAACGGCCCTGAGACCAAGGCATGGTTACTCAAGCACGAAGGCAGGAAGTTGGAACTCGGTATACGATTGGCGAGATAATTACTCGGGCCAGTCACTGACATCCTCAAGAAGTTCCATTATCGGCTTGGTAGCCCGTTGTTGAGGATTTCCTGTCAAGTGAATCGAGTGAAACAGTCTCATCCCTATGGCCATCTCGGGCTGGGCAGCAAGTTGCTCACTCAGTCGGCCGTATCCCTTGGCCCACTCAGCGGCATGGGGTGTCAGTTCCTGTATCAGCGAGGACACCAAATCTGGAGCTGTTGCTGTTCCAGCCGGGAGCTTTGGGCGCCTCACGGTAATCTCAGGGAGATTGGTCAGAGAAGCCGCCTCACGCAGAGCGAGTTTTTCCGTATCTGCGGAGAGTCTCCATCTCATCGGTAGCCTGTTGGACTCGGCCCTGTGCTGCGAACTCAGGAAAGGGACCCTTACTTCCATGCCCTGTGCCATGCTGTGCCTGTCAGCTAGACGCAGTTGGAAATTCGACAATTGGCCCCTGTCAAGTTCGAATTGCAGAGTAGTGCTCAAGTCTTTGAAATGATGTTTTGGATCTATCTTGGTATTGAGCCAAGGTGCCCCCGGACCATGCTCGATACCAGAGATATCGAAACCCCCGGCTAGAGAGAGCCTGTTCGATACCAGCCGCGAGTGTTCATCCAGATCACGGTATCGCGCATAGCCCGCGTGAAGTTCGTCTGCTCCTTGTCCACAAAGTCCCACGGTCACTTGCTTTGACATCTCCTCAAACAGAGTTTGCCAGAACAGTACGGTGATGTCAAGATCCTCTCCGCTGGCAACGAAGCGAGGGAGTCCTTTCCAAAACGCGTCCTCTTCGATTATCTTGGTGTGATGTCCAAGATCATGATGCTGAGTAATCATCTCGGAGGCAACGAAATCTGGATTATCCTCACTGCTGGCTACAGTCCAGCATTCTGGGACCGGTTTTCCCGAACTCTGAGAAACCTGATGAGCGAGTGCAGCCACCAAACTCGAATCCAATCCCCCCGATAGCACGATTCCTATTGGGACGTCGGACATCATCCGATCCTCGAGGCCATCCCGGAAACTGTCGAGGAGAATTCGGGCTTGGACTGACGGATCCCAGTGTTCCGTAGGTGAGATGATGTTCCTAGAGTACCTACAGACTCCATTCAAAATTGCTCTGCCATCATCATCCAAGGACCAAGACTCGATTGTCCCTGGGGCTACTTGTGTCACGCCGAGGAAGAGCGTCGTCATATCCATCGGATACTCGTATGCGAGCCTGACGGCGAGAGCGTCAATGTCTGGTCGAGCTATGAATTCGGGATGGGCATGGAACGCCTTGACTTCCGAAGAGAACAGGAGCGTACCGTCAGGTAGCAGTGTTCTGAGAAGTGGTTTAACGCCCATTGGATCCCTGCTCAAAAGTAGTTCTCTTCTCACTGGATCCCAGAGGGCGAAGCCCCATATCCCATCCAGCAGGGAAACCCATCGAGCATGGTCTGCAGATGAATCGTGACTGGGGGGTCCTGCAGCGAGCATGGCGTTCCTGTGTGCTGCTAGAACAGCCTCGCTGTCTCCTGAAGTGCGCCATGGATAGGTATTGCATCGAGAGCGTAGTTCCGATTGGTTGTATATCTCTCCATTCTGCACTAATACTGCCCCGTGATCCGATCCGATGGGCTGCGAAGAGCCTTCAAGATCGACTATCGACAGCCTAGCATGACCGAATGCCACGGTTCCGTGTTCGAGTTCGTCGTAGAATCCGCCCCTTCCGTCGGGCCCCCTGTGGCTAAGGCAGGCTGCCATCGCCAGAGCAGTTTCCTGATCTGCATTTCCGAACATGCCAGTGATGCCGCACACGAATGTGCGAGAAACAATCCCGCCATTATACTATGCAAATGGCAATCAGAAGTACACCACGAAGATAGCGAACGAAACCAGTGAAGCTAGAGTCCATATCAGAACATACGTGTTTTGAGATAAAGGGGAATCTATGATGTCCCCGCTCGAACCCTCATCTGACATGCTAACACACAGGCCAGATGAAACTGGATTGTAAAGATGACGGGGCGATACTCACAGGAAAGGGCTGAGTATCAGTAGGGCGGCGAGAGGGAAGAGGATCATCGTCGCGTTGTCATCGATGTACTTGACCCTCGGTAGTTCTCCTAGAACTGTGAGAGGGGCTAGGAGGATGCATATCCACAGCGGAGTCCCAAGCCAAAAACTGCATCCGACCCATATAACAAACGAGACTGCTAGACCTGTGGTTATTGCTAGCCTCATATCTTGCTTCTGGCGCTTTATCTCGCCCATCAAGGGGTCGACAAAAGTAAGGCCAAAAATCAGTGGGATACCATAAATTCCAGATTTAATCCCGGTACCACTCGAGAATGGCTCCATGTCTGTAATAAGAAGAGTTAGGCAGACTGCGAAAGCACCCCATGCGAGGGCCGAAATCTGTTTGGATTCATACTCCCTCTGACCGACAATGACGATTCCGAACCGCAGTCTGACGGTTTCGATGACGAGAATCATGAGGAAGACGTAACTAACCAACTCATCGAGTCCGACTGAGAAATAGCCTGCGATATCATCCCCGCGGGTGTAGTATACTAGTGGAATGGCTGCCATCGATACATGTGTCAGGCGCCTGAACGCGTGGCCACCGAACCCTCCGACTGAATGTTCCACGTGATCGATGTCGAAAATAGTCTCTGATTCGCCCATCCTAGAACCTCTCCTGACTTACTATTTCAGCGATTCCACGGCCTCATCGAGCGTTATACTTCCGGTTTCAACAGCATACAGCACCTCATTTATCCTAGGGTGGTCGAGGAGGCGGGAATCCCACAACGAGAGCAGTCTCTCCCTAGTCCTAAGACGCCCCCTGAGATTAGATACCGAGCATGCCTCAATTTCCTCCAGCAACTCATCCACTCCTGACCCGTCATGTGCTGAAACCAAGTAGACTTGGGGCTGCGAACCCTGACTCAGCCCGAGGGCAGAGCGCACTGAATCTGCGGCATGCTGAGAATTTGGCATATCTGATTTGTTAATCGCAATGACGTCTGCCAACTCCATGATACCGGCTTTCTCAGCCTGCACCATGTCCCCTCTGTCAGGCCCGTCCACCAAAAGCACCCGGTCAGCGAAGGCGACAATTCGAATCTCCGATTGACCGGCGCCAACTGTCTCGATGACTATCCTGCTCCAGCCGCATGCAGCTAGACATTCGATCATTGGAGAGAGGCGGGAAGTCACCCCTCCGGGATGGTTCCTAGTGGCCAATGATCTGACGAAGACAGAGTCACTTGAATCTGTAGCCCCCATCCTCATTCTGTCTGCGAGCAGGGCGCCGCCGCTGTTCGGTGACGACGGGTCGACGGCCAGAACGGCAACTTTCTCTCCTCTGCCGATCCACTTTGAAATCAGCCTGCCTATCAATGAGGACTTGCCGACCCCAGGAGGTCCGGTGACTCCGAGTGTCCAGGGGTCTTGCGGACCCATCTCGAAACTGGCACCGCCCTCGATAGCCGTGAGAATCTTGGATAAATCTCTGCGGTTTCCTGAAAGTGCTGAATTCAACAACTCGAAGTCATTCAACCCCATCGCCATCCAGAGTTCTCCCCTATTCCCACCGGCTGCCCCGACTCAATTCGCTGGGATGTGGTCTCGAGGAAATCTAGAATCTCAGAGGTGCGCGTGCCCGGTCCGAATATAGCCCGGACCCCTTGGTCATGAAGCGAATCGTGATCGCCCGAGGGGATGATGCCACCAGCGAAGACTACTACCTCAGAGAGTCCTTCGTCTCTGAGTCCGTTGCAGACTGCAGGAACGAGGACCTCGTGGGCCCCTGAAAGAGTGGAAAGTCCGAGAGCCGTGGCGTCCTCATCCATTACAATTCGGACGATTTCCTCTGGTGTCTTACGCAGTCCGGTGTAAACAACCTCGTGGCCACCATCCCTGAGAGCTCGGGCGATGACTTTCGCCCCTCTGTCGTGGCCATCAAGCCCGGGTTTAGCAATCACAATACGCATTTCGACGAAACTGGGAGTTGGGAGACAGCCTTCAAGCAACCGATGACGCGTGAGACTAGCAGCATTTCTAACGGGAATGCTCATTGGCGTGGTTTTCCTACCTTCGGGTACCATGGCTGAGTCTGATGAGCGCGTCGAGGAACTCCGCCGCAGGAAAGCGCACGCCGAAGGTGGTGGTGGGCAGGCTCGCGTCTCGGCGCAACACGCCAAGGGCAAGATGACGGCTAGAGAGAGGATCGACTTACTGCTCGACGAAGATTCGTTCATGGAGGTTGACACACTTGTGGAGCACAGATGCAGGGATTTCGAAATGGACCGTAACGTGATACCCGGAGATGGAGTAGTCTGCGGACACGGTACGATTGGAGGCAGGACGGTGTACTGTTTCGCTCAAGACTTCACGGTCTATGGAGGATCTCTCGGCGAGATGCATGGACTGAAGATATGCAAGATTCTGGACATGGCCCTCAAGACGGGAGCTCCGGTCATAGGCCTGAATGACAGTGGGGGGGCTAGAATCCAAGAAGGAGTCGCCAGCTTGGGTTCGTATGCTGAGATTTTCTTCAGGAATGTCAGGGCCAGCGGAGTCGTCCCTCAGATTTCGGTAATTATGGGGCCGTGCGCGGGGGGGGCGGTATATTCTCCAGCAATTACGGACTTCGTAATTATGGTAGATCAGACATCTCACATGTTCATCACCGGGCCTGAGGTAATCAAAACGGTGACCAACGAGGAGGTCACGTTCGAGGACTTAGGAGGTGCTTCAACTCATGCCACTAAGTCAGGAGTGACTCATTTCACAGCAAGCGACGACGAAGAAGCGCTGATTATCGTGAGAGAGCTCGTGGGGCTGATTCCATCCAACAATCTCGAAAAATCACCTGTCGTTGCAACGGCAGATCCTCATGACAGGGCATGCGATGAGTTAGACTCACTTGTCCCTGATGATCCCAGTCAGCCATACGACATCGTTACTGCTGTCGAATCTGTGCTAGACGATGGGGGCTTCCTAGAGGTTCAGGCCGATTTCGCGAGTAACATAGTAGTCGGATTCGGACGCCTTGGAGGGCATACTGTTGGGGTGGTCGCGAATCAACCCAAAGTGCTAGCAGGGTGCCTCGACATCGACGCTTCAATCAAGAGTGCGAGGTTTGTCCGATTCTGTGATGCGTTCAACGTGCCGCTCCTGACATTCGTCGATGTACCCGGGTTCCTTCCGGGTGCAAGCCAAGAGTGGGGTGGCATCATCAGACATGGAGCCAAACTGCTCTATGCATATGCCGAAGCCACCGTGCCAAAACTCACTGTCATTACTCGAAAGGCGTACGGAGGCGCTTACGACGTGATGTCTTCCAAGCACATCAGAGGTGACTACAACATAGCCTGGCCGACCGCTCAACTAGCAGTTATGGGGGCTGACGGTGCAGTCCAGATAATTCATCGCCAGAGAATCCAGACTTCCGGAAATCCGGAGCAGGAGAGGGAGAGGTTAGTTGATGATTATGTGGAGACATTTGCCAATCCTTACAGGGCAGCTGCGCTCGGATACCTCGACGATGTTATCCAACCACATCAGAGCAGGGCTGTCCTAATTCGCGCCCTAGGGGCATTACTAGAGAAGGAGGAGATTCGCCCTGCTAGGAAGCACGGCAACATCCCCCTGTGAGGAGTGAGAATGGGGAAACGCGCGGACAGAGAAGCCAAGTTGCTGGCTGCAGCCATGGCTGCTGTATTGCTAGTAACTGAGGAAGGTGAGGCTATGGGACCTACTGGACAGAGAAAGTCAGGCGATCCGTGGTCCCGCGATCACCGTCGGGTGCTGATCGGTAGGCGCAACCTATTCCGCGCGCGCACGCGACGGAGTACCCCGAGGTGAGCCGATGAGTGAGAAGAGGAAAGTCACTGTAGACGGAGAGGAGTTTGAGGTCGACATCGAGAGAGATGGTGAAACTTGGAAAGTGCGAGTCGGTGGCCGGGAGTTCTCGATTCAAGTTGACAGCGGAATGCCGAGCGAGATAACAAAACGTTCGACTGGACGGGGCAGAAGAAGGAACCGCTCTGGAACCATCTCATCCTCTATCCCTGGGAAGGTCGTGTCTCTACACGCAGCAGTGGGCGACCAGGTCGAAGAAGGAGAGGTTCTACTCATCCTAGAGGCCATGAAGATGCAGAATGAGATTCAAGCTCCCATTCCAGGGACTGTCAGCGAAGTTAATTGTGAATCAGGAGATAGTGTCGAGGCAAATGTACCGCTCGTCATTATCGAGCCTATTGACGAATCTGTATGATGATTCACAGAGTTCAAGAGTGGTGATTGACAGGGTTGTTCGTGCCGAAGTGCGATTATTCGAAGTGTGTGAATCAGGGTGAGCAGATTAGTCGCCTATCGCCCGAGGGATTCCTAGTGGCCACTGGGAGCAAGGCATATTCATTCAGAGAGGCCTATAGGCGATTCCACTACTGCAAAGAGCATCACGACGAACTCATGACTTCGGTGTGGAACCGCGTCAGGGATGCGGAGGACAAGGGCGACGATCACGTTGCTCCCACGGCGATATGAGCGGTAAGTTCATCGAATCGGCACCTACAGTAAGTTCGTGGATTCTTACGTCAGTCATCTCGAATGCGCTTACACTGGTCAGCACTACTCTGCCGACGGCCTCCATTCCATCTCCGATGTTGGCAAACCGCTTATTGTCAGGTACGACCTTGACAGACTGGGCAGAGAAATCAGCAGAGCTGATATTGAGGGCTCCACAGAACCAGGTTTCTGGAGATACTCCCCCCTACTCCCGGTAGCAAAACCCGAAGACCGTGTTTCACTAGGTGAGGTCATCACTCCCTTGATCAAACTCGAGAGATCTGCTCACCTGATTGGTGCTGCACCGGGAAAAGTGATTGTCAAGGACGAGTCAAGATTACCCACTGGTTCGTTCAAAGCTAGAGGGCTGGCACTAGCGGTTTCCATGGCCAAGCAGCTAGGAGTCGTGCACCTCGCTATTCCGACAAACGGCAATGCCGGCTCAGCACTTGCGGCATATGCCAGCAGGGCTGGCATCAGGGCCACGGTTCTGTGCCCCGATAACACACCCGAAATCAACACTCGGGAGACCGAAGCACAGGGAGGCGATACACATCTTGTCAACGGCCTGATTGGGGACTGTGGTAAGATAATCGCAGAGGGTTCCGATGATGTTGGTTGGTTCGCGGTCTCAACTCTGAAAGAACCTTACCGCATCGAAGGGAAGAAGACCATGGGAATCGAATTGGCTGAGCAGATGGGGTGGCAATTACCTGATGTCATTTTCTACCCCACTGGCGGTGGAACCGGACTTATTGGTATGTGGAAGGCTTTCGCAGAACTGATTGAATTGGGCTGGATAGACTGTGAATTGCCCCGGATGGTAGCTGTTCAGTCGACTGGATGCGCTCCCATAGTCAAGGCCTGGGATGAAGGTGCAGAGTTCGCTGAGTTCTGGGAGAACGCCGAGACAGACGCATCAGGAATCAGAGTGCCTGCGGCTCTCGGGGACTTCCTGATTCTGAAGGCTGTGCGTGAGTCGGGTGGCTTTGCCATCGCTGTCAGTGACGAGGAGATACACAGCATGGTAGAAGGAATAGGACAAGAGGATGGATTACTGATGTGCCCTGAGGGGGCTGCGACTGCTGCTGCATGTAAATCCGCGCTAGATAGGGGATTGATTGGTGCGGATGACACCGTCGTCCTGTTCAACACCGCTACCGGCCTGAAGTACCCTCTGCCGGAGGTGACCTCGTCAATAGACAAGGAGGCCGAGATAGACTACCAGATGTTTGGCTAGATTAAGCCGAGTGCATCTTCGATGCGATTCAATTCCGGCCCTGTCGAGCCTGCACCTACAAGAGCGTGGGTATCGCTGGCAGCGCATCCAGCTCCGACATAAGGTGAGCCGAACGTGACTGTACCTACCATCACTGGGACTTTCATCACGGACTCAATAGATTTAGCCTCGGACCTCGATATGTCGGGGTGGGCTAGCACTCCGTTACCATTGGCCACCAGCATGCTACCGACGGTGTCGTGTCCTGCCACCTTACTGCGGATAGCATCTACTCCTAGGACCTCGCCAATCATGTCTACGCCATTCTGAGGTACCACTGGACTGACCACGGCGCCGTGGGCATTGCACTCAATCAAATTGCCCGCGGCGTTTACTCCGCTTTCCATAACGACCACGTCACTGAAGCTTGTCAGTTCGTCGAGGTCGTCCTCAGTAGCGATATCGGCCACGGCGATCCCCTTGGCGTTACCACTGAGCAAGCTTCCGAGCAGCGAGGAGCCGCCGACGAGGAAGGGGTGCATCTCAAGATCGAATGCCGACTTCAACTCCTCGGTGGCTGCATCATCAAGAGCCCGGGGGTAGAACAGGACCTTGTCGACAACTGATAGATAGACACCGATTTGAGTGTGGCCGAGGATATCTCCGGTGCTGATTGACATTGTTTCACCTAGTTGTATCGACTATGGCTCCGCCAGTGATTTGTAAGTTGTTGCGGGGATGAAGGAGAGTGGCACAGCGACGAACGTTCCCGTGGGCTCTCGCGCCACAGTACAGGAATCGACGCAGGAGGGCTTGACTTCCGGGTTCGATATGGGACCGGGTAGCTCCCCTCCGCTGTGTCCGTGCACAACTCTTCCTTCGAATATGAATTGATATGCTCTGTTGGACAGAGGCCCACAATAGGCCTGGTGTTGTAGAAATTGATTTTGATGCTCGGGGGGTTAGTGCAGCTGGGCTGAAGACCTCGGCGAACCTCGGTCCTTACACCCGCTGTCTATCAATCTCGTCTTTTACGAGTCCCCTGAGGTGCCTCGTCTTTCGGACGACTTCGAGCTTAGATGCTTTCAGCTCTTATCCGCTGGAGCGTGGCTACCCAGCGTTGCCCTGCCGGACAACTGGTAAACTAGTGGCTCCGAGCCCTCGTTCCTCTCGTACTAAAGGGCCCTTCCGATCAGGCACCTGATACGCCTCAACCACAAAGCAACAAACCTGTCTCACGACGGTCTAAACCCATCTCACGATCCCCTTTAATGGGCGAACAACCCCACCCTTC
>PSPX01000003.1 GCA_004195715.1 Methanobacteriota archaeon
TGAAGAGGATTTATCCTTTTACAATCTGAATTCAGAAGACACAAAAATAGCTTCTGATCATCTCCCGCGGGTTATGGATATCGCAGAGGATCCTGAGGAGCCCACTTGGGTGTGGTCCGACCCGCTGTCGCCGCAGGATGACGACATCATGGGCAACGCGCATCTGGATATCACAGGCATCATCGCATCCTCGTCGAACATAACCGCGACTTGGTACGCAAACGTCTCTATCCGCGACGACTACGGCACCGATCTGCTACCTGACCACGACATCGGAGTACGTGCCCAGATCGATCAGCACCTCGGTGATGGGGACGGCTGGCTGAGTATCCCTGAGATCGCTGATTTCGTCTCTTTAGTGGAGACTGCTCGCAACCTGACCGACTCAGAGGATTCGGGGTGCTGCGTCATCGACTATCTCTCTTTACACTCAGACAAGGGGGGCGGCATCACAGTCATCCCGCCGATCAACGGCTCGGTAGACAGTAACGGCAGCTGGGGCTGGATCGAAACAACGGCTCTCGATGGCACCACAGACGGGCGCTCCAGAGATACCCCTCCGTGTGACCCTGCCGGGAGACTGGGAGTTCCGCTACAGCGCCATGCTCGATATCATCGAGGGTAGCCCGAACGACTTCACCGTATTTCGCCAACAGGCCCCTGTGGCTTCAGATATCCGCATCACTCTGGGTGAGAACATGCCCCCCAACGCGATAGCTGAGAGAAAGACTGGAAATTCACTGATTCCCCTTTCGATTCCAACCGAATACACAGGAGTATGCACCGACAGCGTCTTCGATGACACTCAGCAGTGGTGGACGGTCCATAGGAACGGCACTATGATGCTTCGGTCCGACACCAAAGAACTCCAGTTCACGGCATCCGAATTGAATTAGCAAGTGTCGTTATGCACTGCATGGACTCTTTCTCCTCTTCGAGCAACTGGTACGAAAACATCGTGATTGACGGCGCCGACCCTATTTGGGAGGCGACTTTCGAGATTCAGGTCGACGGCAACACTACCGTGCTGGACAGCGAGCAGATTCACATTGAGGTGATTTCCGGCAGCGAGTTCTACTTCACCTTCAGCACCTCGGACTCGAGTGGTCTGCCAGTCAGTATCGACATCACATCCGACAAGTCCGCGGGATGGAGGCACACGGGCGTCGACTACCTCGAGTTCATGGATCGCTTCTTCCAAGGCGGACAGGTCAACGGGATGCACCTCAACGTGACCGACCGCCATCAAGCCAAGGAGTCAAGTGAGTACAATCTCTCCCTCACTATTACAGATGACGCCTCGAATATCGTCACGAGAGAATGGACAATCATCATCTCTGACGGATCCGGTCCGACGATAATCCCTAACATTATCTCTAATGGTACTCTGATATCGCCCGAGTCTCCCGCACGCGCGGGTGAGGACATTATCCTCTCCCTGACCGAGTCCTTCGACGACTTAGATGCAATCGACGATGTATCCTGGGAGATTAGAGTGGATGGACAGGTGATAGCCGAGACAGCCTTCTGGAGCGAGATTGAGAAACTCTCGCTGCCTCTGTATGAACCAGCAATCTACCTCATCCACATCATAGCCTGGGACTCCGTGGACAACATGGAGCAGATTTCCTTCGGCTTAGCTGTCTCGCCCGCATTCGGTGTCTTCCCTTCAGTCTTAGACCACCATGTTATTGGCGATCTCGTTGAGGGCGAACCGGTCAACATCATTGTCACTATGCAGAACACAGGAGCAGACATCGGCTCAGGGGTTCTGTGCTCGGGAGATGTCTGCTCTGACGAGGTAGTAATCAGTGCTGCCGACCCAGCTGGACCCGGAGTCTTCAGCGCCGAACTGTTCCTGAATCCAAACAACACGGGCCCAATCAATCTCAGATTCGTTTGGTCCAGCGACAGCGCGGGCAGTGAGGGCGTTTTAGAGATAGACAACGACTATGTCGTTGTGTCACAGTGGCAGATGCCAATGCAGGTCCTGCTGGGCGTGCTGAGCGTGCTGATGCTGTTCGCATGGCTCGCTCACCGTACTTGGGGTGCCGAATCACAGAGACCGTGAGCGCCACTCAGGTATCCGCACACCTCTTGACCCCCAACTCAGGGTGAGAGGACATGGTCCTGCTCCCCGACTACCCTGAGAAGACCTTCTTGGCGCACAGACTCAGGGTCGAGAGACTAGCGCTTCTTTGCACACTCATGTTGATTGGAGGAGGGGCCTGGTGGCTTGCCCCCGCAGTCACCGGTGGGGCCGAGATGTTTCCGAGGGTAGGCCCTGTTCTAGTGCTGTTCGCCTCGGCGCTACTACTCCCTGATCTGATAGACTACGGGCCCGTCGAGCGAACCAGACTGGGTGCAGCGGCAAACATCGCCTGGCCCAGCATTCTGGCCTTAGCTGGGATTCACTATGGACAAGGGGATGAGTTGATCGCATCGTTGATGCTGGCAGCGATAGCCGCCTTCCTCTGGCGCTTCACCAGTCATCTACTCGGGGGCAGCCTTGGAATTCGCAAATGGAGAGGTCTGACAAGTATTGCCGGACTCGCCATCGCCATCTCCATACTGGTCTCGATGAGCGGCGATGCGGTTCTGTGGGCAGTCGTCATCACGGCATCGTTGGTGACGATGGTCCCTGATCTTAGGGCCAAGGACGACGATCACGAGGCTAGGGTCGAGTTTAGCAGCAAACTCGACAAGATGGAAACACGGATTCTCTCCCTCCGAGAAGGAGGCTCTGGCCTCGAACAGTCGGCCTCGTTGCTCAAGACAGCCCGAGAGGAGGGCTGGAAGGACCCTTCTAGGGGGATGGATCTGATTGCGCAGGCAGAGATTGAGATGGAGCGAACTCAGGCAGTTGCAGTCGATCTCGATGCCATACGCTCTGATGCACTCAAGGCCGTGAAGCGCGCCGAAGAGGTCACCCTCGACGCACTCGGCCCGAGGAAGGCCTTCGAGGCCGGCGACAGGGAGGCCAAGATGGGTTCACCTCGTGAGGCCGAGTTATTGTACCGACGCGCTAAGGAGAAGGCTGCGGTGATTGAGGAGTACTGGCAGAGGGCAGCAGACGCGATTGCTGAGTCAGTGGCTGCGATAGGAGACCACATTGGCCATCAGGCCGATGCAGTGAGAGACATACTCAGAGCGGCCGAAGAGGCGTTGCAGGCAGAGGAGCCTAAGGAGGCTCTGCATATCGCCTCATCGATCCCCGAACATCTCGAGAGCCTCGGCTCCTCTGAGGAGGCCGCAGCCAAGTCGCTGAGCGATGCCGAGCACGCGGTGGCGGCGGCCGAGGACGATATCCAAATAGTCACGAAGGACCGATTGGAGCAGGCTCGCAAGGCCATGGATTCGGGCGATACTGCTCTTGCGAAGGGCCTTGCTGACAGTGTTCTGAGGGACGTGCGAGCAACCTCTGATGCGATGCAGGAGGTGCAGCGGGCACTACGCCAGAGTAAGCAGATTGAGGAGAGGTTCCCAGCCGCGAAAAAATCTGAGTGGGAGACTAGACTCGAACAGGTTGCAGCGATGGCAGATGCTGGTGACTGGCAGGATGCCGCACGGGTGATGAATCTCCTGACCTCGGACCTGCAGTCTCATGAGCACAAGGTGTCAGAGGCGACAGAACTCGTTCGCTTCGTCGACGAGGAGTGGAAGGTTCTGCGCCGAAGGCTCGACTCTGCCGGGATAGGCCCAGCTGACCCGAGCAGGATGGCTGCTGAGAAGACAGTATCTGAAGCATCTATCGCCTTGGAGCAGGGTGACATCGACTCTTGTCACAAAGCCCTAGGGGCTGCCAGTGAGATGCTTGAGTCGCAGAACCGCCGAGTCTAACGTCCACTCTCAAAGCAGTATGGGCAGTACTGGTTGATTACATACCGCTCTGAATTCTGCTCTTCATAGGAAAGAGGCTCCCGGCACCTGAAGCACATCACTATCCCCGTCTCCATGAGTTGGTGGTCCAGAGCAACCCTCTGGTCGAACACGAAGCAGTCACCACTCCAATGAGAGCCGCCGCACTTTTCCAAGTACCCGAGAATCCCACCCTCGAGTTGCCTGACATCCTCGAACCCGGCTTTGAGCATGACAGCGGATGCCTTCTCACAGCGAATACCTCCGGTGCAGTACATCACCAACGTCTTCGACTTGTACTCATCAGGCAAGGACTCGATTGCATCAGGGAAATCCCTGAACGAGGGTATGTCGAGTTCTATCGCTCCATCGAAGGTGCCTACTCTGGTCTCGTAGTCGTTCCGAGTGTCGAGCACCACGACATCCTCGCCCTCATCTAGCATCTGTTTGAACTCCGTGGGCGATATGTGCGGACCGGTGAACTCTGCTGGCCTGATGTCATCCCTTCCGAGAGCAATTATCTCTTGCTTGCGTTTGACGAGCATCCTGCGGAACGGTTGGTAGTCTGTGTGACTGACCTTAGTTGGGATGCCTACGAAGCGAGCGTCGAACTCGAGGTGCTGTAGGAAAGAGTCAGTGGCTCCCTGGGTGCCCGCGAGGAAGAAGTTGATTCCGTTAGGACTCAGAAGGACCGTTCCCTTGAGCCCCAGTTCGAGACAGTGCTCCAGCATCGGTTCGCGGAGCTCGTCTCTGTCGGGCAGATCGACGAAACGGTAGCCGGCGATGTTCACGATCATGACTGTCCCTTACTTCGGAGGCACGATGCCGAGTTCAGTGCTGCGGTTGGTTATCTCGGCGAAAATCTCCGCTACGAACTCGTCCAACGCGACCCCGTTGCGCTGGTTGTTGTTACGCCCCCTGATTGAGACAGTTCCGTTGGCCGACTCTTCGTCGCCGATGATTACCATGTAGGCCGGACGCAGCGTCCGGTGCATACGGATCTTCTTGCCAATGGTGCTGTCCGAGTCGTCGATGCGGACTCTGACCCCTGCCTCGTGCAGGGCATCATACACTCTAGCAGCGTGCTCCTTGTGCTTCTCGGAGATGGTAATGATCTGGACTTGAACCGGAGAGAGCCAGGTCGGAAAATTCCCTGCCCAGTGTTCGGTTAGGAAGGCGACAAACCTCTCGTGCGTCGACAGCGGTGCGCGGTGTATGACGAAGACCTCGCCATTCTCCACTCCGGTCTCGTCCTTGTAGGTCAGGGCAAATCTCTCCTTGGCAGCGAAGTCGAGCTGAATGGTTGACATCGATTCCTCGCGACCTATCAAGGTGGTAAATTGAATATCGACCTTGGGGCCATAGAATGCAGCCTCGTCGACTGCCTCGACGTATGGAACGCCGAGACTGTCCAGTATGTTCCTGAGATAGTTCTCGGTGGCAGCCCAGTTCTCGGGCTGGTCGATGTACTTCTCGGAGTTGGCAGGGTCCCAAAGAGAGAGCCGGAAGTGGTAACTCTCGAAGCCGAAGGCAGCATAGTAGTCTTGCACCATTCTGATATTGTCAGCGAATTCTTGCGCCACTTGATCGAGGGTGCAGTAGATGTGAGCGTCGTTCATTGACAGCATCCTGACGCGCAGTAGCCCGGTGAGAGTTCCAGAGAGTTCGTTGCGGTAGACAGTACCGTACTCGGCGATGCGCAGAGGAAGATCGCGGTAGGAACGTTTCTTGTTGCGGTATACGAGGTGATGCATCGGGCAATTCATTGCCTTCAGGTAGTACGTCCCATCGTCCATTTCCATCGGAGGATACATTGAGTCGGCGTAGTGCGGCAGGTGCCCACTGGCCTCAAACAGCTGCTGCTTGGCGAGAACGGGGGTAGTCACCCTGACGTAGCCGTAGGCTTCCTCGGTCTCGACCGCGAAACGCTCAATCTCAGACTTGATGGTTTCACCGTTCGGTAACCACACCGGTAACCCCTTGCCGATGAGTTCGTCAATCATATAGAGATCCATTTCCTTGCCAATTTTCTTGTGGTCGCGCTTGGCCGCCTCTTCCAGTTGGCGCACCCTCTCCTGCAACGCCTCTTTGTTCGGGTAGCACATACCGTAGATCCGAACGAGGGACTCGCGCTTGCTGTCGGCCCTCCAGTAGGCTTGACTGGTGCTGGACAACCTGAACCAGCGCAGATGCGAGGTGCTGGGTACGTGCGGGCCACGGCACAAATCGACGAAGTCGCCCTGACGGTAAGCAGACGAACCTACGTCGTGACCAATCTTGTCGTCCATTATCTCAAGTTTGAACGGGTTCGATGCGAACATCTCGCGCAACACGTCGTTGCCGTGATCTTCACGGATGATTGCATGGTTGGCCCGAACGTGCTCACTCATCTTCTTCTCAATCGCCCTGAGTTCCTCGTCACCAATCGGGTCCATGTGGAAGTCGTAGTAGAAGCCAGTCTCAATCGGTGGGCCAATGGTCGGCTTGGCATCAGGAAACAGTTCAGTCACGGCCTGGGCTAGCAGGTGAGCGCAAGAGTGACGCAGGATGTACAGGCCCTCATCGGAGGTCCCGGCGATGGTCTCGACTCCACAATTGGAATCGAGGATATGTGAAAAGTCCCGCTCGCTGCCGTCGACCAGGGCGGCAACGGCACCGGACTTCTTGCCGTGGACATTCACGACGACCTCGCCGACTGTGACTCCTGAGGCGTACTCATGGACGCCCGCAGCGCCGACATCAACCGAAATCATCGCCATCTAAGGTGTCCTCAGCGTGTTGGCGAAGCACATTGGATATGAAGCCAATCGCGAAAAACAGGCCGTAGGCCTGAATCATTCGAGTACGAATTGAGTACCAGCGGTGCCAGCGACCATGCCCTGCATGTCCGTGAGGGACCCTATCACCGCTCTGCCACCTGAGCGGCGCACGAAGCCGCAGGCAGCCTCCACCTTGGGCCTCATCGAACCCTCTTCAAACTCGTACTGCTCTATCTGCTCGGGTGTAACCCTCTCGATCCTGCGAGCATCTTCAGTCCCCCAGTCGAGGTAGACGCCATCGGTGTCAGTAGCGAGGATGAGCAGACCCGCGTCGAGCTCGAAGGCGAGCAGCGCGCTGGCCCTGTCCTTGTCAACCACCACCTCGACACCCTCTAGCGTCCCGTCCGGCTTGTACACAGTCGGTATGCCACCGCCGCCAGCGCAAATTACGGTGGTGCCGTTCTCGAGCAGCCAGTGAATCGGTCTCATCTCGAAGATCCTCTGAGGCTCAGGGGATGCCACCACTCTCCTCCAATACTCGCCGTCGGGAGCAACGCTCCACCCCTTCTGTTTGGCCAGTGTCTTAGCCTCCTGCTCGCTGTAAACTGGACCTATCGGCTTGGTCGGGTTGTCGAAGGCAGGATCCTCAGGATCGACTTCCACCATGGTCAGGATGGTCGCTAACGGCTCTTCCATCGGAAGCAGGTTGCCGAGTTCTTGTTCAATCATGTAGCCAATCATCCCCTCGGTCTGGGCCCCTAGGATGTCGAGCGGATACTCCTCGACTTCCTCGTAGGCCGCCGACTGCAATGACAGCAGCCCGACCTGTGGGCCGTTGCCGTGAGAGATGACAAGCTGGTAGTCGTGTGCCAGTGGAGCTAACGCCTCGGCGGCTATCGCTACGTTGCGGCGCTGGTTCTCAGCCGTCAGTGGCTGACCGCGCTTCAGAAGTGCATTGCCTCCAAGCGCCACTACGACCCTCATGAGTCCGGCGCGGAAGCGTGAAGCGATAAGAACACACGCCCTTTGGCATGTCCATGGTGCGTCTTGGGCTGTTGGTTAATCCCGACGCCGGCCTCGGCGGCAGGCTGGGTCTGAAGGGCTCAGACGGTCAGGCCGAGTTGGCACGATCCATGGGGGCCGAGGACCGCTCAGGACCTCGACTGACCTTGATGCTTGAGCACTTCTCCAAGCTCCACAGAGCCAGCTTCGATGACATCGAATGGCTGACTAGTGAGGGCAGTATGGGCACCGATTGGCTCCCTAAGGGAGCCAAAATCGGCTCTATCAGCACAGTTCACTCGGCTTCAGGTGGCACTTCCGCGTCCGACACCACCGCAGCGGTGGCGGCTCTTCTCGAGGGCGACATCGACCTGCTGGTCTACGCTGGCGGCGACGGCACCACGCGCGACATCGTCGCCGCATTGGAGTCGACCGGTCATTCGAAGACCCCCGTAATCGGGGTCCCAACCGGAGTCAAGATGCACTCCGGCTGCTTTGCCGCCTCCCCGAGGGCCGCTGCAGAGGTACTTTCTGCATGGCTCAACGACGATTTGCTGCTGGCTAGTACCGAGGTGTTGGACCTCGACGAGGAGCGCTATCGGAAGGGCGAGTGGGTAGTGCAGTTGTACGCCGAGGCGATGACACCCGCCAGCCCGCGCTGGATGCAGGGTTCTAAGCAACGGATCGAGGCTACCGGTGAGGAGGACACCACAGAAGGTCTGGCCGACCACATTGGAGAACTCATCATCAATGACGAGAGACTCGTCATCTGGGGATCGGGAGGGACATTACGGGCCATCGGAGAGATGAACGGCTTTGAGATGACCAATCTCGGTATCGACGCTACTAGAGGCACAGAACAGGTCGGGATCGACCTAGATGAAGCAGGTCTGCTGAAGATTCTCTCATCACACACAGGATCGATCAAACTACTGCTTTCCCCTATGGGAGGCCAAGGGTTCCTGATTGGCAGAGGTAACCTGCAACTTTCCCCGGAGGTCCTGCGTGCGATCGGCATAGACAATATACTCGGGGTTGTGACTCCAGCCAAACTGTTGACTGTCAGGAAACTACGCATCGAAACCGGTGATGCCGAACTCGATGAGGAGTTCGCGGCTAAGCGCTACATGAAGGTCCTACAGGGTTACAGGACCACCAGAGTCCTGCCGGTGTCAGTTGACTAGATTTCCAGTCCACATGCCGCCTTCATCAGACCGAGGAAAGGCGGGCTGGGTCTGCCCGGGCGCGATTTGAACTCGGGATGGTACTGGGTCCCGACAAAATAGGGGTGCTCGTCGAGTTCCATTATCTCGCAGCGCTGTCCAGTCTCGTCCTTGCCCACATACCTCAGGCCGGCACTTTCAATCTGCTCGATTAGTTCGGGATTGACCTCGTAGCGGTGGCGGTGGCGCTCATCTACGTGATCGGCGCCGCCATACAGCCGACGCATCTTGCAGTCATCAACGAGGAACGGAGTGGGTTTTGTCCCCAGACGCATGGTGCCTCCCATATGGGTCTTGGAAATCTCCGGCATGAAAACTACAGCCTGGTGAGGGGTGTCTTCGTCAAACTCTGTTGAGTTCGCTCCTTCCATCCCGAGGACGTTGCGGCAGAACTCGATGGTAGCTACCTGTAGACCTAGGCAGACTCCGAGGTACGGCACCAAGTTCTTCCTTGCGAACTCGGCGGCCTTGATCTTGCCTTCTATCCCTCTGACTCCGAACCCCCCGGGGACAAGAATGCCGTTTGCACCTCTGAGGAGTTCCCATGCCCCCGCGTGGGCCCTGGGGTCGGAGGCAGCAGTTGCATCATCTAGGTCGGCTGATTCTATCCAGTCGATGACGAGCTTTCGATTGACTGCATAGGAAGAGTGCTGCAGGGCCTTGATGACGCTCAGGTACGAGTCCGACAGGCCGGTGTATTTCCCCACCATAGCGATGTGAACCTCCTCCTCGACGTTGTCAACGCGGTCTGCCATCGCCTTCCACTCAGCGAGCAGAGGACGTTCTGCGACTAACTCGAAGCCGAAGCACTCGGCTAATACTTCACTGACACCCTGTTCCTCAAACATGAGAGGAACTCGGTAAATGTTCGAGGAGTCGTGAGCGGACACCACTGCCTCTTTGGAGACATGACAGAACTCGGCGAGTTTCGAACGCGTATCATCGTGCAGTGGGTTTGCCGATCTGCAAACGAGTATGTCGGGGATGATTCCTAGCCCGCGCAATTCCTTCACGGTGTGCTGAGTCGGTTTGGTTTTCTGTTCACCGACCGGCCCCATCACAGGGACCAGACTGACATGGACGAAGCAGATGTTATCCCTGCCAACTCTGAACTGAAACTGTCTGAGAGCTTCGATGAAAGGAGCACTTTCGATGTCGCCAACAGTCCCCCCTAACTCTATCACACAGGCGTCGGGAGTACCGTTGTTACCATCACTAGACTGGTGCGCGACCCTCTCAATCCACTCCTGAATCTCATCGGTGATGTGGGGGATAACTTGTACGGTCTTGCCGAGATAGTCGCCCCTCCGTTCGCGCTCGATTACGGTGGAGTACACCTTACCTGTGGTGATGTTGTTGTCCCTTGTCAGAGCTATGTCTAGGAATCTCTCGTAGTTACCTAGGTCTAAGTCAACTTCTCCCCCGTCATCGAGCACGAATACCTCCCCGTGCTCGAACGGACTCATGGTCCCAGCATCGATATTGAGATAGGGATCTATCTTCACCGAAGTGACGCGCAGTCCAGCGGATTTGAGCAGGACGCCTATGCTGCTCGCAGTGACTCCCTTACCGAGTCCTGACAGCACACCTCCCGTGACCACGACATATTTCATGCAATCAACGGGGTTTGAAGCCGTTGAGCCTCACATATCAAGGTTGGCTATGCGACTCGGTGGCCCGAACTACTCCATGTTCAAGTATCGTCTGAATAACCGGAGTGCATGGCCGAACCCCCCGGAGACAGAATTCTGGTAACCGGTGCTCTGGGGCAAATCGGAACTGATCTGGTTGGGGCCTTGAGGGATCGGCACGGTAGTGACTCGGTGATCGCCTCGGATGTTCGCGAGGTGCCTAGGCACCCATTGCTTGAGGACGGTCCGTTCCGATTACTCAGCGTACTAGACGGAGATGGCATGGACTCGATGGTAAGGGAGGAGGAAGTCGGTGAGATATACCACCTCGCTGCGATTCTTTCGGCCACCGGAGAGAAGAAACCTGAACTGTGCCAGAGGGTCAACGTCGGCGGCACCATCACCGTGTTGGAGACCGCCAAGGAACACGGCCTGAGAGTATTCTCACCGTCTTCGATAGCGGTCTTCGGCCCCGACGCTCCGAGAACCGCTCCGCAAGTGACGCCACTCAATCCTACCACCACCTACGGCATGACCAAAGTCACTGGGGAGATGATGGCACTGAACTACTGGAAGCAGTACGGCGTGGACGCCCGAGGAATTCGGTACCCAGGTTTGATTTCTTGGAAATCACCACCTGGAGGGGGGACTACCGATTATGCAGTAGAGATCTTCCATGCCGCACTCAATGAGAGGCATTACGACTGCTTCGTTGGCCCCGATACGAGACTTCCCATGATGTACATCGACGATGCCATCAGGGGTACGATAGAACTGATGGAGGCCCCCACTGAATCTATTGGACCGTCTAGGGGCGGATACAACCTCTCTGGGATGTCTTTCACCGCTGGGGATCTGGCTAATGCGATATCGGAGAGAGTGGATGGCTTCACCTGCGAGTTCAAGCCCGACGAGCGCCAACAGTACGCCGACTCATGGCCCGATGATGTTGACGATTCGACAGCCCGTGAGGATTGGGGCTGGAAAGCTGAATACGACTTGGGTCGAATGGTCAACGAGATGTTGGACAGACTGAATGATCAGTCCTGATCCTCCATCTCACTCTGCCAGTCAGGAGTCTGAGCGTCTTGCTTGGCCCAGAGCACATCATCAATCCTCAGCACGCTGTTGGCAGCCTCGGTGGCTCCCGCAAGAGCATGGTGAGCGACGAACAGTGGGTCGAATACTCCGACCTTATCCATTCTCACCTTATTCCCTGACGCCACATCCATCCCTATCCACGCACCTTCCTCAGCGGATTCAGTCTGGGCTGCAGACAACTCGAGAATCTCATCTATTGGGTCGAGTCCGGAGTTCTCGGCGAGAGTTCTAGGCACAATCTCGAGAGCAGCCGCGAAAGCCTCTATGGCTAACTGTTCACGACCGGCCTGACTTGGAGCGAAGGCTCGCAGATGCCGAGCTAAGTGTGTCTGAGTAGCACCTCCTCCAGGTAGCATGCGTGAGTCGATTGAGAGTCTGTGGGCAACCCCTAGGGCGTCGTCAAAGGTACGCTTGACCTCTTCTCTGACAGAAGGAGAGGAACCCCGTATCAGAATCGTAACCGCTCCTCCTTCGGGACCTTCGATGTGAGTGTGCTTGACTCCAGAGTAGGAACACTCCGAGCGGGAACTGTAAGTGCCGATGTCCTTGTCTTTTACCCTCTTGGCGTCGCGGACCATCACAGAGCCGGTGATTCTTGCCAATCTCTCAAGGTCCTCGCGATCGTAACGCCGGTACGCCGTGATACCGGCATCGGTCAGCATGGTCGTAGCGTCTTCGGCGATACCGTCGCGGACTATTAGAAGGTCGACACCGAGTGAGACCAGAAGATCGACCTGCTCACGCATGCGCTCCCTAGCCCGCTCGTGAAATCCTCTCAATGCATCCGTACTGGTGACTTCGATTGAGGCCTCGAAATCAAGTTTGGGACTCTCCATACCTCCATCGATGATGGCTATCCGGCCTCCGTCGGATTCGGCCACTGATGCCATGTCCATCCTTGATTTAGGTAGAACGAGGCCGTGTATGACCTCAGAGTCCAACACACCACCGTCCTTGATTAGTAGACGTTTCACCCGTAACCTCTCGAGATCTTGGCCACCGTTTTCGCCGGCGAGTGCCTCAGCGGCCTCGATAGCCAACTCCGTCAGGTGTCGACTGACAGATGAGTCGACCTTCCCCGAAATCGAAGTGGCTACAGCTGCACGCATCTCGAAACCATCCTTGGGAATGCGTGAGATTCTCTCCATCTCATCGAGCGCCTCTGCCAGAGCAATCTGATACCCGTTCATAATAATTGACGGGTGCACACCGGAGCGAACCAGCTCAAGTGCGTTCTGCAGCAACTCGGAGGTCAGGATTACCGTGGTCGTGGTGCCATCGCGAGCAGCACGATCCTGAGCCGACGCGGTTGAAATCAACAGTCGAGCAGTAGGATGCTCCACTTTGGCAGTCTCCAGCACGGTGACGCCATCGTTGGTTATCGTCGTCGAACCACCGTCCTCCACCAACATCTTGTCCAGGCCGCGCGGACCGAGCGTCGAACGGACCGCTTCTGCAAGCGCAGATGCGGCCTTGACGTTGTCGACCAGAGCTGAGCGCCCGTGCAGGCGGTCGGTGTCCTCTAGGGTCACATCATGCTCTGACTCGACCATGCTGAGTCGCCGAATGACAGTCTTGCTTTGAACCCGTCCGTTCGGCGCGACATAGCCCGATTCTCGTGCATGCGTGACCGTGCGGTTCATATACGGCAGTACTGTCGTACTATACAACCTCAGGTTGAGTAGTGGTATCAATGGCTGACAGCGAGCGTGATGAGTGGGCTGACGACATGTTCGCCGAGATGGCGAGGATGTTCGAGCAAATGGGGATGCCCATCGACGTCAAGGCGCTTGAGGAGATGATGAAGAAGGTCATGGATCAGTTTGAGCAGATGGGCATTGACCCTACCAAGATCTCTCACTCACAATTCAAGGTCGAATCCAACACTGATCCCGAAGAACTGCGTCGGATGATGGATTCGATGATGAACAGCCCTGGGGGATTCTCAGACTTGTTCAAGAAGATGGGCGTCAATATCGAGGTAGAGAGTTCAGTCGAGCAGGCGGAGGCAGAGGTAGAGGAGCCCGAAGAGCACGAGGTCTCAGATCTGCCTGACGAGGATGTCTATGTGCATGGCAACACAATGGCTGTCACCATAGACATCTCTAGGATCCTCGACGTCAGGTCCGAGGACATCGAACTTGTACTCAGTAGTGGCGGCGAGGTGCTGCAACTGATGAGGCGAACCCAAACACGGCCTCTCAAGCGCTTCATACTCCCAGATGCAGCGAACCAGATTCGTGAGTGGCAACTGAACAACGGCATCCTAGACATTACATTCGATTTGGCATAGAGCCGAACGGAATCATTGGAGGAATTGAAAATGAGCGAACCAGTAATCGGAATTGACCTTGGAACAACTAACAGCTGCGTTGCTACCCTTGAAGGCGGACAAGCAGTGATAATTCCGAACTCGGAGGGTTCCCGAACCACCCCCAGCGTTGTGGCCTTCACCAAGGATGGCGAGCGTCTGGTTGGCATCATCGCGAAGCGCCAAGCAGTCACCAACTCCGACAGGACCATACTCTCCGTCAAGAGGGAGATGGGGACTAAGTGGAATAAGAAAATCGATAATGACAAATACACACCTCAGGAGATCTCCGCATTCGTGCTTCAGAAGTTAAAGTCCGATGCTGAGGAGTACCTAGGCAAGGAAGTGAAACAGGCAGTTATCACCTGTCCGGCTTACTTCAATGACGCACAGAGGAAGGCCACTCAAGACGCTGGTAGAATCGCCGGCCTCGAGGTACTAAGAATCATCAACGAGCCTACTGCGGCGGCACTCGCCTATGGTGTCGACAAGGAAGAGGACCAGACCATCCTTGTGTTCGACCTCGGAGGCGGTACCTTCGACGTGTCCATCCTCGAGATCTATCAGGTCGATGGACAACCCCAGATCGAGGTCAAGGCAACCAACGGTGACCCCAAACTCGGAGGGGACGACTTCGACAAGAAGGTGATTGACTGGATTGTCTCGGAATTCAAGAAGTCCTCAGGAATCGACCTCTCAAAGGACCTGCAGGCCATGAGCCGGCTGCGAGAAGCGGCCGAGAAGGCCAAGATAGAACTCTCAGGAACCAACTCGACACAGGTCAACCTGCCTTTCATCACCATGAGGGACGGTCAGCCGGAGCACCTCGACATGGCCCTTTCACGGGCCAAGTTCGATGACCTCACCGCCGACCTCATCAGGAAGACGATGGAGCCAACGCGTCTAGCTATGAAAGACGCTGGCGTCAAGGCCGGCGACATCGACAAAATCCTCCTAGTTGGTGGCAGCACTCGTATTCCCGCGGTCCAAGACGCCGTCGAGAAGGAGACCGGCAAACCCTCGTTCAAGGGAATCAACCCAGATGAGGCCGTCGCTGCTGGGGCTGCCCTACAGGCTGGAATCATCGTCGGCGACGAGGGAGTCACAGATGTCCTACTGCTGGATGTCTCTCCATTGACTCTTGGAATCGAGACGCTTGGTGGTGTAATGACTACGATGATCGAGCGCAACACCACGATTCCAACACGTCGCTCGGAGACCTTCTCCACCGCTGCTGACAATCAGCCAGCAGTAGAGGTCCATGTGCTACAGGGTGAGCGCGAGTTCGCCAAGGACAACGCTACTCTCGGGCGCTTCCACTTGATGGGCATCCCATCGGCACCACGTGGTATCCCCCAGATCGAAGTTACCTTCGACATAGACGCCAATGGCATTGTCGATGTTTCCGCCAAAGACCTAGGAACGGGTACAGAGCAGTCAATCAAGATTGAGAGTCAGACCTCTTTGTCCGAAGACGATATCAAGCAGAAGATCGATGAAGCATCACAGTTCGCCAAGCAGGATAAGCTGCGAAGGGCTGGCATTGAACTCATCAACTCGGCCGACAGTATTGTCTACCAAACCAAGCGGATGCTCGAGGACGCTGCTGAGAAAGTCAGCGACCTCGATGCCGATCCAGTCCACTCTAAACTCGATGAATTGAGGGCGCTGATAACCAAGGAGGACGGCGAGACTACCATAGATGTCGAGGACCTCGACGAGGCTGCTGTTCAAACCAAAATTAGTGAACTCGAGCAGGAGATGCACGGTATCTCGACCAAGCTGTACGAGGCTGCAGCCGCCGAGATGGCCGAGCAGCAGGACGGGGAAAGCGACGATGATATCGTCGAGGCCGACTTTGAGGTCGTTGATTCGGACGAAGACGAGTGACTCAGTCATCTGTGATGAGCCGGTGCAGGGTCCTTACATGGACTCCTGAAACTCCGAACTCGAACAGCGGATTTGCACCCTCGGAGCGAGCCTTAGAACCCGGGCCCCAAGCAGTCCCGGCGATGTCGAGGTGCACCCAAGGGATCTTGTCTGCGTCCTCATCATAGCCACGGTGCGGCACGAAGTACTCGAGGAACGAGGCCGGTTGCGTATGTCGGCGAACGCCGAGTCAGTCATGTATTTCCTGAACTGGGCATTCAGTGGCATTCTCCAGACTGACTCGCCCGACCTATTGGCAGCCTTCCTGACACGCTTTCCGATGCCTTCGTCGTTTGCCCACATGCCTGTAATCTGGTTGCCCAGTGCGACTACGACAGCACCTGTCAGGGTCGCAAGGTCGACGATGTACTCGGGATCGAATTCGCCAGCCTTCCATAGTCCATCAGCGAGTACGTTGCGCCCCTCGGCGTCGGTGCTGAACACCTCAATGGTCTTCCCCGAATATGTTTCGAACACGTCACCGGGGCGGTATGCTCCCGACCCGGGCATGTTCTCTGCTAGGCAGGCCAGTCCGTTCACACGACGCTCGTAACCAGTCGCGTGCAGGGCCTCCATGAGACCGAACACTGTGGCTGCCCCGCACATGTCGTACTTCATGTCCCACATTCCGCTCGAGGGCTTGATTGAGATTCCACCAGTGTCGAAGGTGATTCCCTTGCCGACTATGCAGGGTCTCTGGACATTATCGTCGGCGTCAGGATTGAGTGTGAACAGCACCATGCAGGGCTTCCTGTCACTGCCCTTGCCTACGTTGATCAGACCGCCCATCCCGAGATCTCGTAGCTTGTCCCAGTCGTAGACCTCGACCACGACGTTGTCTTTGTTCTCTGCCCACTCGACAGCCCTGCGGGCGTATTCCATCGGGTACAGCACGTTTGCTGGTTCGTTGCCGAGGTCGCGAGCGAGATGGACCCCGCCTACAACCGAGTGGATTCTGGAGAGCCCGTCTGCGAGCGCATCCTGATGGCGTACGCTGGCTTGAAAGTCAGTCGACCACGGCTCGGTGACATGCTCGTCATCGACCCCCTGGTGCGCGAGGAACTCGTAGTCGCGCAGCATCATGCCCTCAGCGAAGTCGAGCATGCGCTCGCTTGACCAGCCTGAGGTGAAGCGTACAGTCAGTGCTAGCCCATTCTTCTTAGAGAGAGCAGCCATAACCCGAGCACCGATGTTCCGGGCCTTCCTGTGCCCGAAATCAGTCTTCTTTCCCATGCCTACCAACAGCACCCTGCACCCGGGAGTCCAGACCGCCATCCGCTGACCTTTCTTTCCCTCAAAGTCGTCAGAGGCTATCGCCTCCCGGACTAGGCTTCGCTGACTCCGACTCAGCCCCGAAAGGGCGTTATTCGGAGCCTTACCGACACCCTCAAAGAGAGGTAGTAGCAGTTGTTTTCCGACTTCTTCGAATTCGCTGTTGTTCCATTCCATGAATATTGCCAAAGCCTCTGATTCGGTAGTGATATACAAAGAATTGCTTTTGAAAGATGAAGTTTCAAGGTCATTTTCAAAAAGAAAATATGTAATTATTGCTCAAACTTGCGATTTCGGCTGTTTATCGCTGCAAGTGCGATGGAGATGATTACCATGAGTATTGAGGGAGCAGGTAGCAGCCATCCTGAATCCTCCTCCTGCAGCTTCACCATACTGTTGTTGATTGGCTCGTTGACCCATAGGGCAGCGTCAATCACACGCTTTTGGTAATGCAGTTCGAAGTATCCCCCATCCACCATGCTCAGCTCGCTCGCATCGAGCTTAGCCTTGGTGTGGTTGCTAGCGTTGACGCTGAAGTTTCCTGAGTGCCACTGCACTTCGCCCGCCCCGTCGATATAGTGAAGGGTGGCATTTGCTGTACTAGCCCGTCCTAGATTGCTCACGCTTAGGTCTACGAAATTACCACCGAACTCCAGCGAATCAACACTGAGTCGGGCACGCCAGTACCAGACATTTGAGATCAAGTAGCGCATCACCTCGAGTTCAAGCGCCAACCGGTCGCTGACCTCCTGGAGGCTGCCGAGCAAGAACTGCTCGTCGTCAGTCTCGAAGGTGAAGCACGGATACCCCATCACCCCGTAGCCGTAGTCGCGGCTGGTGCCGTGAGTAGGATATATGCCGGCGTTGGCGTTGCGGATTGGTAACTCTCCATCGATATTCTCGTGGATGTCGTCGCGGATGAACTCGAAGAGTTCGTAGTCCGAGGGCATGTTGGGAGTGAAGCCCCACGGATAGGCGAGAATCCACGTCCCGGTATGCATGGTGACATAGAGGTCGGCATCGGTAACCCACTCATGCATGTAGGCGGCATTGTTACTGGTCTCGGGCTCACTGAAAGGACCGTCACCACTTGCCGTTTCGTCGGTGGTCCAGTGATGGTCATAATTTCGATTCAGATCGACTTGGTTCATATTCCAACGCGAGTCGACATCATTGCCGTCCGCATTGAGCAGAATCATGATGTGTAATTCGGTGTTCTGCAGCACCTCGATAGCCACGGGGTCGCTTTCACTCCAGCCCTCGATGTAGAACTCGGCGGTAAGGAAAGCAAGTTCTGTCCCGAGGTGTTCATTGCCGTGGTGGCCACCGTCGATGTACACTTTCTCCTTGGGTGACCCGTCACTCTTGTTCTCGACGGACCAGTCGGAGATTTGCACGACCCACTGCTGCCTACCGTACAGGGTCGTGCCCGCACTGACCAAACGGACGACCTCAGGGTAGTCATCCTCCCAGGCCTGGACATCGATTGTGAGTGTTGCATAGGAGTGGTACCAGTGCTCTTGGGTGAAGTCGGGCTGCTGGGCTGTTGCTATCGGAGCGGCTCCAGCAACGAGCAGAACGACGACAAGCGCCAGTGCAGACGTGCCTCTCATAACAATCGGAGCGGGCGAAGCCCGTTCAATCCTTCTGATTCAGGCGTGTTGCGGTGTGACTAGCTACTATCTTTGTAGCAATCAGGGCTGCGTTGAACTGGGTGACCGAATCACTCTGACCAGGAACGATTTCGTTGACATCGGCTCCAATGACATTGGTTCCAGGTGCTAGGAACAGGCACTCGATGAGCTCGACTGCGGCCCAGTGGTACAACCCTCCCGGCACGGGCGTACCGGTTGACGGGACCTGCGAACCATCCAACCCGTCGACATCGAAGGTGAGCCATACTGGGCCTTCGAGTTCATTGACTCTCTCAATCAGTCTAGCCCATCCGGCCTGACCGTCGCAAACTCCCATGAAGTCGCGGGCGAACCAGGTCTCCACCCGCTCGTCGGCTTCGGCGAAGGCTGCCTCCTCGCGAGACAACGCCCGCGTGCCAATCTGTACTACTCTTCCAACACCCACATCGAGAGCCCGGCGCACAGCGGTGCCGTGCGAGAAGCGCTCCCCTCCCAACTCGTCCCTCAGGTCGGCATGGGCGTCGATCTGTACTAATGTCAGACGACCTAGGTCGCCTTCTATCTCAGGATGCTCGGCGGCGGCTTGCATCAGCGGAGGCAGGATGCCGTGCTCACCTCCAAGGAAGATTGGGAACTGAGATCCGTCGAGCCACTTTGCAGCGTAGTCACGAATCGAATCCAACTGCTCGAGCAGGGTGCCGGCTTCTGAGCCCCAAGCCACAGCGGTGTGAATATCGAGTCCGCACGGCAGGTCATAGGGAAGTATCGGGTCGTAGAGCTCGACTTGGGAACTCGCTTCTATGCAAGCTTTGGGCCCCTTCTCAGTGCCCTCGCCCCAACTTGTCGTCATCTCGTACGGCACCGGCAGGACCACCACGTCCCAAGGGCCTGAGTCGGACTCCTCCAACCCAAGAAATCTCGGTCTACTGGAGCCTTCCATGGCACTGCGAAAGTAGCGAGCAGATTAACCACTTCGGAGGGCAGAATGGCGAAAAACGAGGCTGTGCGAAGGACTGTTGAAATAGCGCGGCCTTCCATATTAGGCCACCGGGGGCGTATGCGATGGGTCTGACGCTAGCACAACTCACACAGGCCATACGCCACAAGGTCGACATCGACATGGAGACCGTTGTGGCTGAGTCGATAGCAGAGCACGCGCTGGGATTCTTCGGTTTCTCGAACCGCATCATTGACAATGCCCTAGAGCCAACCGACCGCAACCTGTTCTACCAACTGCAGGACTACGACCTTCTGACCACCGAGTCAGAGGAGACAACGCTGTGGGACGGCAGGGAGTGGAGAATCCACTACTGGAAATTCAAGTCTAACGCTGAGGAACTGGCTCTCCTGTGGGAGGCGAACGAGGCCTCCACCGTGGAAGAGGACCCATATGCTGGAATCTACGAAGACGTCCCGGTGTCTCTGTGGCGCGAGCGTTCCGGAGAGGATGACGACTACGAAGAGCCCCTATTCTGAGTTACAACACCCCCATTGGTTCATATCTTGAAGGTCGAGGCACGTTCCGTGCCTCGCGTGAGAACGGCCCTTACAGTGCTGACCGTCCTCTTGCTCAGTATCCCTGCTGCGATGGTAGTTGGAGAGGGAGACGAGCCTACGACCTGCACGGTACTGGTCGACTGGGACGTCGAGGGCTACTGGGACGGCGGATGGAATATGACCTACGACGTCCTGCACCGCTACCTCGTAGTCTTCGACCCACCGTTCATCAACGGCAGTTCGCCGAGCGCCCTCAACGTCGAGGTTCAACATCACAGAGAAGGTGAGCAGATAGCTGACACCTCCAACACCACGGTGTTGAGCGCCGGAGGAGAGGTCGACATCACTCTCTCTACTGAGCCAGAGTTCGGCGACACGATTTCAATTTCTGTCGTTACTGGCGAGGCGTCCTGTTCTAGGATCCTCACCATCACTAACTGGAATCAGCCCATGGCCAATCACGAGATAACCCGCGAGACGACTTGGTCAATGGAAGGTGCTGAGCAAGGTAATGGAATCGACTTTGAGGGTCGAGGCTGGCAGAAGAGGACTGGCAGCATTCTCGAGTCTAACGAACTGGGTAATGGTACCCTGACTATGAACGGTACCGAGGGACTAGTCCTTGAACTCAATCTCAATCGAATCTGGATGAACGAGACCTACGACGGTGTCGAATTGCTACGTCAAGACTTCGAGATGAGCGGCAATGGTTCGCTCTTCATCAACACCACCGAGGAGGGCGAGGGTGGTGAGGGCAGTGGTTTCTCAGTAGATGTCCAGGTCAACGACGTTTACGTCCTGCGCTCATGGGACGAAGGTAAACTCACCGAACGCTTTCTCATTGATGGCACAGGATGGCTCTCCTTCGGCGGTGGCGATAACAACAGCAACAGCGGAGGTTTCGGTCAGCTGTCATCGTTCTACTACGAGACTTGGGATGAGGACGACCGCAGACGGCTACAACACCTGCAGTTAGAGGCCAACGCCACCCTGCGTCTGAATAACGGAGGGAGGGACTCGTTTTCATTCGATCTCGACGAGTTCAGGTTACTGGAGCGCTGGGAGGATGGTACGAGGGAGCAGCAGCACTTCCTGATACTTGGAGAGGGGGAATTTGGCTTCGTTATCGAGGACGAGTTCTTTGAGGTCGAGGTCAATGGCACCATCCCGGTCATCCATATCGAAACTCAGGGTGGTGAGAACGTGGCGGAGACCATACGGATCGACGGCACCTATGACGGCGACGCTGAGGGCAGTTTCGGCTTCATCAGGAGAATAGTCGATTCAGGCTCGCAAGAGAACGCGACCGGGGCTATGTTCGAGGTTGATAAGATCGAGAACGAGTTCTGGTTCAATGTCTCTGCTACGCCGATTGGACCAATCACTGAGGAATGGGAGGCCGAGCACAACCTGACTTACGAGTTCATCGTACCGCAGATCGACTGGGGAAACCGCACCATCCGCTATCAGTACATCGAGGACAACGGCACGATCACCAACGAGTACCCGGAGGTCTCGCCGATTATCATGCAGGCCGATGCCCCAGAGTCCCAGTTCGTGTTTGAGAACCACATCTCCAGAGAGACCGGCGCTGCCCCCGAGATCGTCGTCGCTGGCGACCGCTTCTCACTGGCCGGTAACGACGCAATGATACTGAGCATTGAGGTGACGGCCATTGTCGAGAGAGAGATGGACGGCCACATAGTCGAAGTCGCCGAGTGGCTCGGTGACTATGGCGAATACAGTCACGCCTCAGGGGGCATCGTCAATGAGGGGCCCCTCGCAGGCCTGCTCAACGAGGTTCACCGGTGGGTGGAGATCGAAATTGGCCAGAATGACTCGAGCGAGGGCATTGCCTTCGTCGAACATCAACTCGTTGACAGGGTACTGTCACCCTCAGTAGTTTCCGAGGAAGAGAATACCCCTCCCTCTCTGGTCTCGGTAGGCTTCCGTGAGGGCAGGCTGCTGACCGAGGGCGACTCAGCCCACTTAGAGGCCCTAGTCTACGACTTCGATACAGATGTCACAGTTGTCACCATCGACCTGTCGGAGTTAGGACTTGGCACGGTCGAACTTTCTGACTCCGGTCTACAGGGCGACCACACCATCCACGATGACATCTGGACGGCACTGATTACCTATGATGGCCTCAATCACGGAATGATGGACGCATCAGTAGTCATTGAGGACTTCTGGGTCGCAGTCGAGGAGCAGACATCCATCGAGATCATCAATGCCGCGCCGAGGATGATTTCACTAGACTTCATGCCCGATACCGTCAGGCGCGGCGAGACAGTTGATGTCAGTGTCACCGCGCTGGACGGGCATGGCATCGACTCAGTCGGCATCGATTTGCTGAGTGCAGGCGGCGCGCTCAGCGCGCTCTCGGAGTCCGACGGAGTATGGAGTGGAAATTTCGTGGTACCAGATGGGATTTCTCCCGGTGAACGTTCCATCCCAGTCAGAATCACGGACGGCGACGGCGAGACCGTGATGGCTGTTCATACTCACTTCGACGGCTTCCCAGTGGATGCGCCAATGCTGACCATCGAGAATGAGGCACCATCGGTCACCTCGGTCAGCTTGCTCAGATCCGGAGAGACGGCTGAGAAGATTCACGTCCCTCACAGTGGCGACCCCATTCCTCATTCTCTTGAGGCAAGTATCGATGACCCGGACGGAATCTCGTCAGTGCAGGCTAAGATAGGCAGGCTGGCTCCGATTGGCAGCTCCGGAGCCTGGCTGTTGATGGTCGACGACGGCACCGGTGGAGACCGAGTATCAGGCGACGGAATCTACACTTTGCAGTTCGATGTCAGGGCGAGTCTGCCCGAGGGCAACATCACCATCCAGATACGAGCTACAGACACCTACCTGTCCACTACGCCTACCCTCGAACAGCCACACATCCTCAAACTTGAGAAGCTAGGCGCGGGAGGAGGGAGTAACTGGTTCAGCGACAACTCGACGACCCTCGTGTTTGTGACTGTGGGCCTCTTGCTGATTGTCGGTATCGCAGTCTTCGCGATTTCCTTGCGGAAATCAGATACCGAGTGGTGAGGGGATGGAAGCTGTTAGCATCCTGCTGGTTGAATGCCTCTAGTCTAGTTCCCTAGGACATATTAAGTCCTCAATCAACCAGTCTCCTCCGGACTCTACTAGTAACGCAGCCGCCGCCGGAGGCATCGTGTGCCACTCTCCAGTAAGGTGGTTAATCAGCACCTCCGAACCGGGATTGTGCCCGAGAATCATCGTTGTGCCTTCGCCCAACATTCCTTCTAGCTGGGTCAGCAGTGTGCTTATTCCAGCATGGTAGATTTCAGGCTTTATCTCTGTCCTCACACCTTCCATATGCTGAACCATTCCCTCCAGAGTCTCCAAAGTGCGTGTGGAACTACTCACTAGCACCAGCTGCGGCAACCACCCACGCCCGGCCAGAGCATCACCTACGAGACAAGCATCTCTCTGGCCTTGAGCGTTCAGAGGCCTGTCGTGATCGGGGAGGCCGTGGTAGTCTCTACTGCTCTCGGCGTGACGCATCACGATAAGTCGTCCAGTCACATATCCCTGAGGCCATCTCAGTTATTGAATTGCATGAATCTCATAAGACGCCACGCAGTCGAGCAGGCATGCACACGCGCGAGGAGTTGTACATCGGCGGCCAGTGGGTCGAACCTCTTGGCGAAGGCACGATCGAAGTGGCCAATCCAGCCAATGATGAATTGATTGGCTCGGTGCCAGTTGGTTCGGCCGCAGACGTGGATGCCGCGGTGGCCGCAGCGCACTCCGCTTTCCCCTCTTGGTCGCAGACTCCGGTAGAAGAGCGTGCGGAGTTTCTGAACAGACTGTCCGCGGCCATAAAGGAGCAGACTGAGGAACTATCTCAATTGATTACGGCCGAGGTCGGCACTCCCATCAACTACTGCAGGATGGCTATGGTGGGAACCCCGAAGGTGGTCTCGCGCTCATACGCAAAGATTCTCGATGGATTCGAGTGGGAGCAGGAGGTCCGCAACTCACTTGTGGTCAAGGAGCCTATTGGCGTGGTAGCGATGATCACTCCCTGGAACTTCCCTCTTCACCAGATCATCGGTAAGGTGGCACCCGCCATCGCCGCCGGCTGCACCATGGTAGTCAAGCCATCCAAGGAGGCGCCACTGAACGCCTTCGCACTCGCAGACATCATCCACGACATCGGGTTGCCTGCTGGAGTGTTCAACCTAGTTTCTGGACACGGCAGGGAGATTGGGGAGGTTCTGAGTTGCCACCCCGATGTCGACATGGTCAGCTTCACTGGCTCCACCAGCGCTGGAGTAAGAGTCAGCGAATTGGCCTCCCCCAGCGTCAAGAGGGTCACCCTCGAGCTCGGCGGTAAGAGCGCCAACATCATCCTCGACGACGCCGACATCGCCAAGGCATCTGGCTCTGCAATATACTCCTGCTTCAGTAATTCCGGACAGGAGTGCTCGGCGCTGACGAGACTACTCATCCCCGAGTCCAAACGCGATGAGGTGATTGAGATTATTTCCACCAAGGTGGCCAAGTACACCGTTGGTGACCCACTCGACGAATCGATGCGCTGCGGCCCTATGGTGTCAAAGCGGCAGCAACAGAGCGTGGCCTCGTACATCGCCAGTGGAATCGAGGAGGGCGCAACTCTGATTGCTGGGGGTCAGGGCATGCCCGAGGGGCTGGATTCAGGTTGCTTCGTCAGACCCACCGTGTTCGCCGACGTTACTCCTGAGATGACTATCTTCCGAGAGGAGATATTCGGCCCCGTCCTCTCTATCACTACCTACTCGACCGAGGACGAGGCAGTTGCGCTGGCCAACGACTCCGAGTACGGACTCTCCGGAGGTGTCTGGTCGGGAGATGATGAACGGGCTATGCGGGTCGCCCGTCGGTTGCGCACCGGACAGGTAAGCATCAACGGAGGATTGTTCAACGTCTCAGCGCCATTCGGTGGTTACAAGCTCTCTGGGAACGGGCGCGAGCTCGGGGTTCACGGGCTTGAGGAATACCTCGAGATCAAGGCGATTCAACGCTGAGGGCCAATATGAGTAGACCTCGACTACTGGTCATCACCGGCAGCAGCGGTGTCGGCAAGTCAACTATCTCCGCCAGAGCAGCAGCAGCTCTGGGATTCTCCAAGAGTGCCTCCACCGATACTATTCGGGAGACTCTGAGGACCCAGTTCGATTCCGAGCAGGCACCTGCTCTGCACCGTTCTTCCTTTGAGCCTGCGGGAAGTGGGGCCATCGAGGACTGGCACGCGACCGTAGTAGTTCTCTCCAAGGCTATTCAGGCGGTTGTGAGCAGAGCGGTCTCGAAACGCTCTGACCTACTCCTAGAAGGTGTCCACATCATCCCCGGCAGCGGTATTCTCGAAGGTTGGAGGGAATCTGGGGGGGTTGCCAGTGGAGTGTTGTTACACGTGGGGGATGAAGACACCCACCGCCAGTTCATCAGGATGAGAGAGAAGCACAATGACCGCGGACTGGGCCACTATCTGGACAATCTTGATCGCATCAGGGCGATTCAAGAAGAGATGTTGGGAAAGGCTGACGAATCCGGATGGCTCGTCCTCGATGCTAGCACCGGTGACCCGGTTGGACAGATAGGCGATTCGTTTGAGTAATTAGAATCCCAGCGTTTCGAATATCATGTCGGACCTCTCCTCAAGTTCCTCGAGAGAACCCTCGTTGAGGATAATAGCGTGAGCCTGCTCCATCAGCATCTCAAGCCCCCATCCCCATTCGCGCTCCTCGCGTTCGGTGAACTCCGTTCCGCCGCCGTCCTCTCCTCGCCCGCGCCCCTCGAGCCATTCCGATCTCGATTGAGGCGTTGCTGACATCGCGACCACCGTGACATCGTCGACATGCTCCCTCAGTCGATCCATCTCTTCGGGCTGGCGCATTCCATCGATGAGAACATCTGACACCTCCAAGGTACTCATCAAACTCGGAATCAGCCTGTCAACAACAATCTCCTCACCATGCTCCTCGCGCATCGAGAGAGCAGTCTTACCTACGTTTGCGGGAGTCTCTGGCAAACCTTTCGAGGCCATCTCAGAGCGCACGATGTCACCCAGTGATAGGACACTCATCCCCCTCTCGGACGCTTTTCGTGCCACCACACCCTTGCCCGAGCCGGGCGGACCGCACAGCACCAACACACGCCCCGTCATGGCCTGCGGTGAAAGTTCCTCGAACATGACGCTTGCTGACCTTAGGCTATCTGCCGACCCATTCTGCGTCCTCGCGCCTGAGGAAGGCCGACACTCCGATTTCCTTATCCTCGGTGTCGAACAGAGCCACGAACTCCGAGCGCTCGGTGAGAACTCCCTCTGTGAACGGCAGATCTAGAGCGGCACGTACGGCACGCTTCGCGACCCTGACAGTGTAAGGTGACTTCCTAGCTATATTCTCCGCTAGCGCAAGCGCCTCCCTCTCGAGTTCTTCGGGCTCGACTACCTTGTTGACCAGACCAATGCTCAAGGCCTCCTCTGCCCCTACCATTTCCCCGGTCAGAGTCATTTCCATCGCTTTGCCGTAGCCCAGCAGTCTGCACAGGCGCTGGGTCCCACCGCCACCCGGTATCAGTCCGAGGTTAATTTCGGGCTGTCCGAACTTGGCTCGAGTAGAGGCGACTCTCAGGTCGCAGGCCAGCGCGAGTTCGGTGCCACCACCTAGTGCGAAACCATCTACCATTGCGATAGTCGGCTTGGAAAGACCCCAGACCGCCTCCCAAGCATTGTTCGCGAAGAATTCACGTACATCGTCCGAGTTCTTGCCCGCGAACTCGGAGATATCTGCACCAGCAGCGAAGGCTGCCGGTTTGGGCCGCTTTCCTTCTTCAGGTGTTGGCGGGGCCGCACCTCGGATGACCACGGCCCTGACTGCGTCGTCCGACTCGACCCGCACGCACTGCTCCTTAATCGCCAAATGCGAGTCACGGTTCAGAGCGTTGAGCTTCTCGGGGCGGTTTAACGTCCAGACGGCCACGACTCCACCCGAGGGACTGCATCCCTCAACAGCGATGTCATCAGTAAGCAGCACCCCGCTCATGCGACGTCCACAGTCCCCTTGCGCTTCAATTTTCAGTTACTCGACTAATTCTCTTCGCGTGTGACCGGCGGAGGCATTGGCGGCATTCCGGGAGGCGGAGGCATGCCCTCAAGAGGGGGCAAAGGCATCTTAGACACTTCCGGAGGAGCCTGTGTAGGTGTCTTCTTTACCAGCATTTCCAGAGGCAGTTTGACTTTCAGGATGCGCTCATCGTCGATTCGTATGTAGGAAACACCCTGTGGCTTGCTGGTATCTGCTTCTTCAGGCTCCTCGAGCACAGTCAGTCCATGATTTGGATCCTTCAGCAGAGCAGCGAGATCCTCGCCGTCCTCAACAGCCGACCATGCCCTCGCCTTGGACGCCCTCCTCTCTGCTAGTTCCATCCGACGCTTCCTAACTAGTTGGGAACGTATCTCGGCTCGCTTGACCCTCCTGTCGCTGACGTACGCCTCGACTTCCGCCTCTTCCCCGGATTGCGGGTCCGATTCGGCCACGTATCTCGATGCCACAACGGTACCATCACCTGGAACGGGAGGCATAGGTGGAGTCGGCCCCCCTTCATCCTCAGTCGCTGAGACTGGCGGTGGCATAGGCATAGGTGGCGGCAGCGTCCCAGCGACGGGCTGCGCCACTTTCCCCCTGCTCCGCTTGATCTTGTCCTCGCGACGCTCGCTTGCTCCCTCGAGCTCAAGTACGGGCTCAGGCAAGTCAAATTCGGCCTGCGGCTCCTCCACAACCACAATCTCGGCCTTAGGTGGTTTGGGCACAGGAGAACGGCCTGAGAACATCAGAATCGATACCAGAGCGAGTAGTATTGTACCACCTGCGACCCTAGTAATCAGGTTCGCCTCGCCCTGCAGGATTAGAAACAGCGGAATACCTAGCAAAACCGCCGCCCAGAGGACCATACGAGTTAGCGAGACCATGCCTATCGGCCTGTCACGGAGAGCGCTCCGCCTTCACCTTGACGGGGAGTTGAGGAGGTCCGCGAGACGGTTCATCGCCCTCGCTCTGTGTGTGATTTCACTTCTTTTGCCTTCTCCCCACTCTCCGAAGGTGCGCCCGTCGCCCTCGTCAGGGATGAATATAGGGTCGTAGCCGAACCCCTGAACTCCCCTCACTGTCTCGGAGATCCTGCCTCTGCAAACACCTGTACTGCTCCACGTCACGACTCCATCGGACACAATGGCGACGGCCCTGTACTCAGCGCCCCTCTGCCGATTGTCGGTCAGCATCTCGAGCAACCCTTCCAGACCGATTTCCCTCTCGACATCCGATGATGCAGCTCCTGGCCAGTTCTCGAAGGCATCGAGGAAGATCCCTGAATCCTCGACCATGATTGCGGATCCCTCGAACTCGGTGCCGTGTATGAGTTCGAGCGCCTGCTCGATCTTGGCCCCAGCCACAGCCTCTAGGCCGAGTTCCTTCGGCTCCTTGAAGTCAGGCGGAACGCCCTCGACCAGCAATTGCTCGACGCGGTGGCCGGATAGTTCCAGTACTATGGACGCCTCTTCCACTTTGTTGGGATTGCTGGTTGCGAACAGTATCCTCATCACATCGCCTATCCGTGATACCTGACCCTGCCTCTGATAGCGTCGAACCTAGAGATGACATCACTGGCTCCGAATTCGCCCCCTCCGTCCCCGAGGTAACCCTCGACCATTGCCTCCACAGCGCCCTCAAACTCGGAGTGACTAGCCGTCAGACATTCGTTGAGGACCTGTAGATCCAGTCCCATGTGCTCGAGTTCGGGTGAAATCCTAGCGAGGCCAAAATCAATCAGACTCAGGGAACCTGAGGCATCGATTAGTATGTTGTGCGTGGTCAGGTCTCCATGGGAGAAACCTTCCTCATGCAACCTCCTGATTAGCGCCCCGGTGGACTTGACCGCGGTGAGATCTGCTGAACCGTCCCTGAGAGCATCGCACAGGGGCCTGCCATCCATGCGAGAGAGCAGCATCCAGCCCCCTTCGACATCTAAATCGTACAGAGAGGGAGAGGGAAAACTAATGAGGTGCAGTTTGCCAAGAACTCGGGCCTCCACTGATAGGCGCTGGCGTGTCAGCCTGCGGTCTAAATCAGGGTGCCTGTAGCCTCGAGGCCTGCGCATTTTCAGGACTGCTGGCTTGCCCATCCAGGTACCAGCTGTGACAGTAGCCTCTGCACCCTCATGAAGCACTTCGAAAGGTTCCCACATCGATATGGTGGCGGTGTCCATGCAACTCCGAGATGAGATGCCTTGAAAGCGGTTGCACATAACGAAGGCCCGGGAGACATGACAATCGAGCTTCCGTCCGCTCCGATGCCCCGTGGCAGCCTGATTCCAGGTTCTTACTCAGAATTTGAGATTGAGATGGAGGCAAGACGTTTGCAAAGCGCCATTAAGCAGCCAGTGAGGTGGAGTCTGGGCACCTGCAGGGCGATTGCACCGCTCACTCTCGAGATTAACGATTTGAAGCGGAAGAACGACGTTTTTCTAATCGCCCACTCCTATCAGACCCCTGACATCACTTACGGCGTAGCCGACTCGGTGGCCGACAGTTACGCGCTTTCGAAGGAGGCCCGGGATGCCCCACAGCAGACTATCCTGTTCTCCAGCGTTCGTTTCATGGCCGAGACCGCTAAGATAGTCAGTCCGCACAAGATTGTACTCCACCCATCTCCCAAGGCAGGCTGCTCTTTGAGCGATGGTATCGTCGCTCAGGACATCCTCAACCTCAGGGAGAAACACCCCGGAGTCCCCGTCGTGTGCTACATCAATACCAGTGCCGAGGTCAAGGCCGAGTGTGATGTCTGCGTAACCAGCAGTAACTACATGAAAATCTGTGAGATGCTTCCGGGGGACAGTCTAATCTTCGTCCCGGATCGTTTCATGGGTAAGCACCTGCAGAACCACTTGGCAGGAAAGAAGAAAATTATCGTGTTCGATGGGGAGTGCGAGGTGCATGCTGCATTCACCGGCGATAAGATTCGCAACTGGAGGAAGCGCACTGCTGCGGTCGGCATCGATCTGAAGGTGCTCAGTCACCCCGAGTGCGATGCCGAGGTAATAGAGGAGAGTGACTTCGTTGGTAGCAGCGAGGTGCTGATGAACGAGGCACTCCGGCTCGCCTCGGAGGGAAACAAGGATCTGATGCTAATCACCGAGTGTGGCACTGTTGACAGGGTGATGGCGGAGTCCGATTACGATTTGAACCTAATAGGAGCATGTGTGATGTGCCCTCACATGAAGACGACCCAGCTTGAGGACATTCTACAGGCACTCAGAAATCCTCGTCCCGAGCAGGTCATCGAACTCGATGCAGACGTCATAGAGAGGGCGAGAAGCAGCCTTGACGAGATGTTTCGACTCGCCGAGAATTCAGCCCCGACGTTCTGAGGCGGCTTGGTACGCCCACAGGAATAACAGCGGTATCAGCATCAGGATTGCTGCTTGCAAAATCACCGATGAGTACGGCTGAAAAGTATCCCCCGAATATACCTTGAGAGTAGATGTCCCGTCAGAATCAACCTCGACCCAAGCTACGTCCTCCAGCAGCACCTGTGGGTCTAACTGATCGACGTCGTCGTCGTGGGTTATCGCCAGAGTGGTGTTCGCCTCGATGTCATGTAGGTAGACGTCTCTGGCTGTTGCTACTTCTTCAGGGTCCAGCGACGGGTCCCATAACGGTATCTGGAGGAATGCCACGCGCCCGTGAGCGACGCTTGGAGATGATGACTGCCACTTCGGGTCGGAGAGCAAGGTCTGCTCTCCGGTTAGTATGTCCACCAGAACAGTTCGGTTAACTGGGCCGACATCGACTACCGCGACAACCCAAGACGGATCCATGTCGATGTCGATAACCTCCGCTTCACTGTAGTTTACTGCGATGCCGGAGATTTCTTCCAAGTACTCGTCCTCGTCTTCGGAAGCCGTCACATCCAGAGTCAGACTGATGGAGATACTACCTGAAATCGAAGTCACGTTGACAGTAGGTGAGGACGATGCCCCAACAGCCCACGCCACCAACTGCTCGGATGCGGCTACGATTGAGAATATCCCTCCGGATACTACTGTGCCGACAGGTACTTGCTCATCATCCACGACCTCTAGGTAATCTTCGTGAACCATAATCAGCAGAGGTTGCCCTGTCGCCGACTCGGCTATGGCGACATCGAGCAACACCTCGCTCTCGTTGCGACTGAACTTCGGAGAGAACTCGGTGCTAATTGACTCGAGTTCGTAGTAATCCAGCCTATGCGAGTCGTGAAGCACCAACGAGGAGCCCGAGATAACGACGGCCGGTGAAGACCCCCATGGCTCACCCGATATCCTACTGCCTTGCTCGACACTCACATTCCAGACGTTTATCGAGACGCTCATAGATTCAGGGTCCTCCTCGACCGAGACCAGCCACCCGTCAGAGCCGGCAGCGGACGTCGGCCACTCCACTCCCTCGACAGGGAAGTCCTGATGTGTGGCGTCCCATAGCAACACTAAGCCAGTGGAGAGGAGCAGTGCTGCGATTATCGCACTGGTCTGTTTCCTGTTCGGTTCTTTCAGTGGTCTGAACACAGAGATAATGCTGCTGACCGTGCCTCGGATTGACTTGCCCGGATCCGCGATAGTGCGCGCCAGTCTGCGGCTGAATAAACGCTCGTCTACGACATTCCATAATGGCTGATTGGTCTTGGAGGTCATCTGGACTGCTATGATGCCTACCACCATGCCACCGATGATGTCGACTATCCAGTGAATGCCGAGGTAGATGATGGCGAAAGCAGTCAACATTGTGAACGCCATCAGGAAGTTGCGGTACTTCTCCCACCTACCGTCATCGTCCCATCTCTGCATGGTCAGCCAGATCGCGAATGGTAGCCCAATGTGTAGGCTGGGCATGCCGTTTGAGAAAGGGTCGATGCGGGTGAACCAGTTGTTGATCTCGGGAGTCAGGTCGTAAGCGATGGTCTGCATAGCCGGAATGTGGGCCCCGGTCACTCCTACGTTGAAGAACAGGTAGAATGGGATGGCTATGACGTAGACCCAGAACATCGACAGCGACACCCTGTCCGCCATGTGCCTGTCATCGAAATATATTGGGTACAGGAAGGAGGCGAAGGTGGCGGTCATGAAGCCCATGACGTAGAAGTGAGTGAGAGCTTCGTCGAGGAACGCGTTGCGGAGCCCCTGCTGTACCCACAGCACGATGTCACCCTCTACGGCGTACACATAGGGAGTCATATCGATCTGGGTGTTGGCCATCAGGGCCCTGTCTATACCATCCAGCAGATCCTTCCAGAGATAGACCGAGAAGACCACAATCATATGCGCCCAGTAGCGCCTGAACATGTCGATGAAACCGTCAAGGCTGAGTTTCGCATACTTCGGCTTGAACAGCGGCATCATCGCTATGCTGAGTATGATCGCACCTGTGACCCAGGTGATGTAGATGCCAGTGCCCGCTGCCATGCCCCATCCTTTTCGGGTCGTGAGCGCGTCATCAAATCGACCCCTCTGCGAGAGGCTCCGTCAAGTAATGCGCACCTGAGGCCCAGAACCCTCTTCGAGGGTGGCCAGAATGTTGTCCACTATCGAGTTGAACGACCTCGCCGTCTCACCGTCGGGCTCAGCAATAATCCGATGCACCCCGTCATCACCCCCTCTGACTACCCCCGGATCGAAAGGCAGGGAGCCGAGGAACGGCACATCCAGTTCTGTGGCGGCGGAGGCACCACCTCCGGACTTGAAGATATCCAGAGTTAGCGACCAGTCGCCTGCCTCATCAGCCAACGCCTGTAGAGGTACACCTGCTGGCCCCATTACCGAGACTTCGGTACTAGGCTCGGCTGTGCCTCGGATGGTGTAACCGCTCATGTTCTCGACCACGCCCAGCACCGGGACAGAGAGAGTCTTGGAGAAGTTGATCGACTTGCGACTATCGAGCAGCGCTACTTCCTGAGGCGTAGTGACGATTACCATGCCGTCAATTCCTGGCAGGTTCTGGCTAACTGTAAGGGGTTCGTCGCTGGTTCCGGGGGGGAAATCGATGATGAGGGCGTCAAGTTCGCCCCAAGCCACGTCGCCAATGAACTGTTGAACGGCTCCGAGCTTGATTGGACCCCTCCATATGACCGGCTTGTCAGGGTCCTCGAGCAGGAAGGCCATCGAGATTACTTTCACCCCATGAGGGCCAAGTGCTGGATGTATCTGTCCGTCCTCGACATTCAGCTCGGCTGCCTCTATACCAAGCATCTTTGGTACATTCGGGCCGGTGATGTCGATGTCCATCAAACCGACGCTCATGCCCCTGCGTGCGAGGCACAATGCGAGCCCAGTTGCGACGGTGGACTTGCCCACTCCGCCCTTGCCGGAGAGTACCATGATCTTGTGCTTGATGTCCTCGTCCAGCTTGGTTATCCGCAACTTGCGTTGCATCTGTTGGTAGGCCTGCTCCATCTGCGCTTTCTGCTCGGGAGAGCCATCATCTTCAGCGGGCTTCTCGACCGAGCCTCCCGTATGGTGGCTGATCGGTGAATCTGTCATGTCACGCTCGCGACATGAGACATACTTGAATTCTATTCATACCGTCTCAGACTCCGTATTACGAATATTGCGGTTTAGTTCATTAAATCCGGACCGCACAGGGTTGTCATGCGACTGCTGTTTATCTGTGTCGGCAACACCTGTCGCAGTCAGATGGCTGAGGCTGTAGCCAAGCACATGGGCCACGAGGCTCAATCTGCTGGAACGAACCCCGGTTCTGCAGTGGCACAGGACGCGATTAAGGCGACCGGAGAGGCCGGCATAGAAATGAGCGGCCAGTACCCAAAATCAATCGATGATATCGACACCACATGTTTCGACCGGATAGTCAGCATGGGCTGTGGTGTCGAATGCCCGACCCTGCCGCTGGACGACGATTGGGGACTTGAGGATCCGATGGGTCGGGGTGAGGCTTTCTACAGAAAAACTCTCGAAGAAATCAAGCAGCGGCTCCTAACGCTGGACTGAGATAAACCGACGCTTAGAAAAGCGATTCTAGTTTCCCAGATTCCGCACGAGTGTAGTGTAGTGGTTATCACCGGGCGTTGCCAACGCCTGAACCCGGGTTCAAATCCCGGCACTCGTACCATTCGATTGTTCCAGATGCCCTCGAATCGCTCGTAGAGGTGACTTCGACAGATTCAATATGTAATGCCATGACTCCACTTCATGAAAGAATTCAGAATCAACATGAGTGATGAACCCGGTTCTCTAGCTGAGCTCTGCGAGACTATCGCTTCGAAAGACGTCAACATACTGACTATCGTTGCAATATCGGGAGAACCCGCATCTGCTGCAATCTTGACCGACAACGCAGATGCCACCTCTGCGGCGCTTGATGGAATGGGTGCTAAATACTCGGTAGCAGATCTCAAGTCAGCCAAGTTGGATCACAAGCCGGGCTCACTGGCCGCCTTCACAAGAGGGATGAGCAACTCCGAAGTCAACCTCACATCGCTATACGTCATGTCAATGGATGGCGACAGCGCCACCATCGGTTACACTACTGACTGATGCAAGCGGACATGGTCTAGTGGTTATGACAGTAGGTTCCCAACCTGCTAACCCGGGTTCAACTCCCGGTGTCCGCACCAATCGCACGCGTGAGGGTTTAGCAACGCTAATGCGCGAATCTGAATTCGAACGGCCACAGGGCCCGTGGGTTAGCTTGGCCTATACTTGGCGCTTCGGGGGCGTTAGACCTCAGTTCAAATCTGGGCGGGCCCACCACTTCAGTAGTTGCCGATGGTCGATAGGCAGCGCTCTATCAGAGTGCCAAGCTCGCCAATCATCGCATCCTCTTCGTTTGTGAATCTGAGTGTCGCAGCTCCGGACTTCTTTGACTCAAGACTGGATGGTAGTATGTAGGGGTAGTAGTACAGCGGCAGCAGGTAGACCCCAACGTGGTGGAGCTGTATCCTGACGCTGGCGAAGGGCCTGCCCGCTCCGGTCTCGATCCTGAGGTCTCCTGGTTCGTCCACGGTGACCGGCAGGCCTGCAGAGCCATCTCTTACTATCTCAGCCAACCTAGCCCAGAGGAACAAGTGGCCGGGGTTCTTCATCGCTCGACCTTCTTGCCGCTGGTCCAGTCGTAGATGCCCTCACCGGTCTTCTTGCCTAGGTCACCTGCTTCGACCAATCGGTCAAGCAAAGGGTGCGGTCTGTAACTCTCGTCATCAAAGGCATCCGCGAGGTTGTTGAGAATGTCACGTCGCACATCCAGGCCAACGAGGTCGCTGAGTTCCAACGGCCCCATCGGATGCCTGTAACCCAGACGCATCGCTGTGTCTATGTCGCTTGCCGAGGCAACTCCGTCAGCCAGCATGCGAATCGCCTCGTTGCCGAGCACGACCCCGAGGCGACTTGTCGCGAAACCCGGGACGTCGCGCACCACGATGGTTGTCTTTCCCATCGCAGAACCGATTGATTGTGCGGCTGCGATGGTCTCCTCGGAGACAGTGTCGTGGCGCACCAACTCAAGCAGGCTCATCAGCGGTACTGGATTGAAGAAGTGCATCCCGATGACCCTCTCGGGGCAGCCTGTCGATTGCGCTATCTCGGAAATCGAGAGCCCTGAGGTGTTGGTCGCGAGCATCGCGTGACTCGGTGCTAGACGCTCCAGTTTGGCGAAGATGTCCTGCTTCAACTGCATGCTCTCCGGCACCGCCTCGATAACAAGATCGGCGCCTTCGACCGCCTCAGCCAAGTCATTGACGCCCCTCAGGTTTTCCGACCACTCGGCCTTCTGAGTGGATGTGGTCTTGCCTCGCTCGATGCCTTTGTCCCAGAAAGCCTCGATTGCAACCATCCCCTTGGTAAGGCTCTCTGGAAACGCATCGTACAAACGGGTATTCCACCCAGTCTGGGCGCAAACTTGAGCTATCCCTGCACCCATAGTCCCAGCGCCGATGACGGCGACGCTTCGAACATCCATCCGATTACTCCCTACCATAGGCTGCAAGCGCGGCTTGGAATAGTCGCTGGCGGGGCACGTCATGCTCTAGAAAACAAGTGAATGGAGCGACGTCCTTCAGTAATTCGATGGCGCTGACATAGGCGCCGTAGACGAATGGATCAGCTGATTCGGTTGCAGGGATTTCGATTCCGAGCTTGACCAGTCCCTTGCGGGTGTCTTCGTCCCAGATTGCGTAGGTATGGTTGGTGAAGTGGAGATAGGCAGACAGTCTGCGCAGATCCGACCTAGCCTTCTCGGTAAAACTCTCTATCAGAAGCGTATCAGGGTACCTAATGGCGTACAACGCCAACATGACCTCTCTCTGGGTCTCTTCGCTCCAGTCACGCTCTGTTAGGCCCATCCAAGAATCAATCATGTCGAGCATCTTGGGAGTGTACGGTCTACGAATCCTGTACAGCAGTTCCTCGTAACCCCCTGCATCTCCCTCCTCGGAGTGATGGTGCTGGTGGAAGTATTCGGTCAATCTTTCAAAGAACGGCCCGCACCGCTCCTTGTCAAATGATATCAGCGCGACGTGCTGCATATCAAGGCCTCCAGCCGAGTCAGTCTCCCTTCCATTCTCGGTATTGAATCCATTCTTGTTGCATGTACTCGTTTACCAACTGATGCTCGTCCTCGTCTGATGGGAGGACTGACGAGAGGTACTCTTCCCAAGACTCTTCATCTCCCTCGAACTCCTCGCCGTGTACGGTGTAGCGCTTGCCGGCGAACCTACCTATGCCTCGCTCGAACTTGTCTGAGGGGATGTAGAGTTCCGGCTCCCCCTTCTTGCGAACTTTGCTGATTCTTCGCATCTCATCTCGAAGTTCTTGGAAGTACAACTCCCTACTGGCTTCGTTCAGGTGCTCCCTGTCCGCGTCCTCCCGTGCCTCACGCTCATCGTAGCGGCCCTTGACCCCGTAGACGTATGCCCACTGGGCGCTCGCCGAGTCATCGGTCCCAAACAAATCGAGTCCGGTGCTCACCCACTTGTTGACATATTTCTGAATGAGGTCGCATGGGATGACGCCCTGCTTCACTATCCGACGCAGGCCGTTAGCTCCGGTTCCGAGGTGAAAAGACTCCTCCTTCAGCATTGGCCCCATGCTCGCAGCCAGCGGTTTGAACGACGAGGTACTAAGCATCTTGAGTTGGTACTTGCCGTCACGATCAATGAAGTGAGTGAACATGAAGAAGTCGAGCCAGTGATCAATCGGCTCGTTGAACGAGCCCAGTATCCTCGTCCCTTCCTGAGCGTTTCTCTCGAGCAGCTTGGCGGCTTCGCGAACCCCCTGCTCGCCGAAGAATGTGCACAATAGGTAGGCCATCTGCCAACCGTGCCGCTGCTCCTCGCACATAATTCGTAGAGCGGACTTGCGGTCGTATTCAGTCGGAGCTGAGGCGAGCAGGTGATTCTGCTGCTCAACTGAGGCGAATTCGGTGTCGCCCTGAACACTGACCATATTGATAATCGCATCGCGAATGGTCTGCTGAGGAATTTGCATCCTGCGATCCCACTTCGGTTTGCCTACGAAGTCGCCAAACTCGATTTGGTTGCCAGCTGTATCCCAATCGAACTTGATGTCGAAGCGGTAGTCGCCGAGCCATGAGGGGTCGAAGCCTATTCTGGTCTGCCACTCGCTGAAGTCGTGAATCCACGTCTCGAAGTTCTGAGTGTAGTCCTTGACAATCTCTGCGTCTGCCATGCAATATCGGCAGCAAGAACTGGTATATCAAACGCTGTATCAATATTCGCACTCTTTAGAGTGCGTTCATTTAATTTCCATCGAATTCGGGAACTTCTCTGTTGACGTAGGCCGCAATCCCCTTCTTGGCATCGTCGCTCTGGAACAAGTCCGATTGCAACTCCCTCTCTAGGGCGAGATGGTACTCAAGAGGTATCTCCATCCCACTTTGGACGCTGCGCTTGATGTTCCCGATGGCCTTGCTGGCCGCATAGGGCAAAGTGAATTGTCCGGCGTAGTCAAGAGTGTCTTGACGAAACTCGTCGAGACTGCCGGCCCAGACGTCATGAACTAGGTCCATTTCCTTGGCTTCCTCGTACGAGAACTTGCGTCCTGTAACCATTATCTCCATCGCCTTCGCCTTGCCGACTAGACGAGACAGTCTGGCAGTCCCGCCGGTGCCGGCGAGAACACCCAGAGATACTTCGGGCAAACCCACCTGACCCGAGTCCTTACGGCCGATTCGGATATCGGCTGCCATGGCGATCTCAAGGCCGCCTCCTACGGCGTGTCCATTGAGAGCGGCGATTACTAGTTTGGGTGTCTGCTCTAGCCTGCTTAGAGTCTCATTGGCATGAAGGCAGAAGAAGTACTTGAAGCCGGGAGTGACTGAGTCTAGCATGCTGATGCTGGCTCCGGCAGAGAAGAACTTCTCGCCGTGCCCAGTCAGCATAATCACGGTGACGTCATCGTCGAAGCGAGCCTTAAGCACGGCTTCATCGATGTCGCGCATCATCGAGTGGGTGTAGGTGTTCACGGGAGTCTTTCCCTCTGTGAGGGGTTCTCCAGTTGAATCCGAGCACAGTTCAATGACGGCTATCCCGTTGTCCGTCACTCCGTAGTTCACAAGGTTGTTCGTCATCGGCTCCATTTCGGGCCAAGAGGTCATGCTAGCGCCACAGAGGGACGCCATATCAATCAAACGGAGTTGGAGGGACGCCTTTAGGCGTCGTTCTCGCTGAAAGAGGTCTTCCCCCCGCCCTTGCGAACGAGGTCCCAATGTTCTGCAATTTCATTGCCTCTGGCGCTTGGTTCCCAGACGTCCCTAGAAAGTGCCTTCCTGAATGGCATGCGACTAACCATCCTGCTGTCCGCGAGCCGTTTGCGCCTCAACATGCCGAGTCTGACTACTGGCCACAGCATTCTCCGAACTAGTCCAGGCTTGTACACCCAGCGCATGAACACGAGACCATCTCCCTTCTTGCGCTGGTCACGCATCCAGTGATTAGCCACCATCTTGAATCCCCGATTGCCAACTCTGTTCATCAGGAAACGGTTGACGGCGCTAGCTCTGACAAGGGGAACGAGACGCCCCCTCACCTCGCTCTCGTAGTCGCACTCGCCTAGAACGGCCTTGGCGGCCATAACGCCGCTGGTGACTGCGTAACGCATCCCGAAGCCCCACATGAAGTCCTGTAGTCCACCCGCCTCGCCAACGTAGTAGCGGCCCTCGTGTACGTACTTGTCAGGCAGCGAAAAGTCGCCTTTGCCGCCGACCCTCTTAATCGGTCTGCGATTCAGGTCGTAGTGCTGTTCGTACCACGCGATGGTTTCGTTGAGGTAGCGCGAGGTCTTCTTCTGCTGGCGCCACAGGCAGGTGCAAATCAGACCTATGCCATCGATGATGATGAGATAGGAGTAGGCCCCCGGAGCCAGTTTGTCATTCAGTTGGAAGGTGACATGATTGGGATGGTCTGTGTGAAAGATCTCCCCGAACGCCACCGCACTGGACTCCTTTGGACCGGCGGCGATAATATGGCAGTCCTTGGGATCCCTGCGGGTATCGTAGTGGATTTCTGCGCCTGCATCGAGTGCCATCCGCTTGAAGCCCTGGTCGATGCAATGTCCAGCGGTCCCACGCTCTACGACACGGAAAGCAAGTCCTGAGGTTCGAGGTTGAGTTATTTCGTCGTCAGGGTGTACGAGGTCAATCACATCGAACCCATTGGACTTGAATTCCTCTGGGTCGAAGCCCCATTCTCGTATCTCATCGAAGAAGTCGGAGTCACTGGTCCAGTTCTCTATGCCTTGGAAATCACCGTCGAAGCGAGCCCCACTATCTGAGCGGATCTCGTGTACATGCACCTCCCGTCCCGCATTCGCGAGATAGGTAGCTGCAGCGAGACCCGAGAGGCCTGCCCCTAGTATGTGGACTGGCTCACTGCTCATGTTACTTCGACTTCAGGCCCTCCGCTTGAACGGTTGGGTCGCGTCCGTCGCGTTCAAGCGCAGCACCTCGATGGCTCTGCATGACTCACGTACGAGTACTCATCGAGTCCGAGCGACTCGACCCCGAGGAACTGAGGAAGATGCTCACTGCGGATGGCTGCGGCAGCGTAGTCTCTTTCGTAGGACTCACCCGAGGGGAGGACCATGGAGTGGCTGTCGAGCGACTAGAGTTCGACGCTTGGGAGAAAAGACTCCCAGAGGTACTGAACGAGCTCGCCGAGCAGGCTCTGGGCCAGTTCGGAGTGAGTTCGGTGGTGCTGGCCCACCGCACTGGTTCGGTCGGGCCAGGCGAACCCATAGTATGCATCCACGTCGGCTCGCCCCATAGGGCCGAGGGCTTCGAAGCCTGTAGTTGGCTGATAGATGAGCTGAAGCGGCAGGCTCCATTGTGGAAGAAGGAGATCCGGGCCGATGGTGAGATCTGGAAGGCCGGTCTTGGATGATTATATCGTGTCCATCACACCACTGACACTGGCCACTGCCTCAGGCACGTTCGATGCTATTCCTTCTACCATCATCCAGCCGTGTCCCTTGACCCCGTCGCCAACGAGACGAACTCCCTCTATGCCGACATCTGAGGGCAGTTCGGCGCCCTGTGGGGCGCGATTGCAAGGCCAGTTCCTGTGGTAGGTGTGAACACACAACTCTTCTCCATGGTCAGCGAGCCACGGGATGGCATTGTAGAGATCCTCGCGCCCCTTCGTTATCTCCGATTTCACGCTCGGGTCCGGCACATACTGGTGTGTGATCATCATGTGCTTGCCCTCAGGTGCGAGGCTCGGATCAGAAAAGGTTGGAATTACATATCCGCCAACTCTTTCCAAGCCTGGCAGCATGGTTACTCCACTGCCGCGGTGAGGAATATCGTCGTCTAGCGCGAACACGAAGCCGATGCCCCCGACTGCTTGAGTGTCACGGACCTGCTCTCTGATTCCCGTAGATACCTCAAAGTCGTCCGAGAGCGCCTTGAGCAGGTTAGGGTGTCCGCCATTGTGGATAATCGCATCAGCACCAACCCAAACCCCCTCATCCCGACCGCGCCGCCTGATGCCGATACAGAAGCGGTTTCCCTTGGTCGACTCCTCTGCGTCACCGGGCAGTATCTCGGTAATCTCGTGGGACAGCTTGACGCGGGCTCCGTTCTCCCGCAGGTCGCTTCGCAGCCCGTCGATGACCCCCTTGCACCCGCCCTTGGGGACATGAGGACGGTCGCTCCAGAACGAATTCTGAAGCATCCTCACGACTGTTGATGCAGGCATCTGCTCGAACCTCAAGCTGATGGCGAAATTGGCAAAAGCATCGACAAAGTCGATGAAGTCATTGGAGAAGTACCTCGACATCCAAGTTCTGCCGTCCTCGGTCTCGTTGCCCCATGGCTGTTTGGCGGGCTTCATCAACAACCGCGGCAGGTTCAGCGTGTCCTTGAGCGAGAACCACGGTAAGACCCCGTAGACCGAGTTGGCCCGTTGAAGTTTACCATCCTTGATCTGGCAGGCGAACTTGGTGGTTGGCAGGAAGTCGACTCCATGGCGCCCAAGGTCGAGCCCACCGCTGCTCCGTTTGCCGAGTATCAGTTTTGCGAAGGGCCCCTTCTTGCCATGCGGGATCATGTGGACCGCGCCGGTTGGAATCTGAAAACCGTCGTGGTCGTGCTGAGTGAACCTGCCCCCGGCGAAAGACATCCTCTCGTAGACTGTGACATCGTACTTCTGTGTCTGTGCGAGACTTGCAGCTGATGCCAGCCCTCCTACTCCGGCGCCGATGACCACTGCCTTTGCTCGCTCGCTCATCCTGCCACCTCAGGAGTACACTAGGGCTCCTGTCGGACACCAAAGGAGGCACCTCAGGCAGTCAGTGCAGTTATCCTCGATGACCTCGCAAAGTCCCTCGACGATTAGCGCATCGTCCTTACAGGTCATCAGACAGTAAGAGCAGCCAACACAGAGTTCGTCGATTACCTGCAGTTTCAGGCCGTCAGTGATAGGCCTGTCATGGGCGATACCAGATTCCAACTCGGGGACAGCGCCCGGAGTCGCCTTGTTTCGAAACGCCTCGGCCACGCCACCCCATTGCCGCCGACTATTTCAGATGTTATCCACCAACTCACTACAACTACGACTCCGCCGATAGGCCGGTTTGCTGAATAGTAATGATGAACTCGCAAGCACACAGGCGAGAGAGGCGATCGATTGGACGAGGAGTCGTGGACCGGGATAATCGATGTGGGATCTAAGCCCGTTGTCGCTCGCGAGGCGGTAGCCACTGGCCTGCTTGTCCTCTCCGAGAGAGGTATCGATGTCGTGGCAAACGGTCGCTCCCCAAAGGGCGATGTCAGAGAAGCCTCGACGGTAGCCGCTATCCAAGCGGTAAAGGAGACGCCCCGAACCTTACCTCACTGCCATCCAATTCCCATCGAGGGCTGCACGGTTGATTGGAGGATAGAGGAGAACGGTCTGCGCTGTACAGTCTCCGTGCGCACCCACTGGATCACTGGGGTGGAGATGGAGGCACTGTGCGGAGTCAACGCAGGGCTGCTGTGTGCCTGGGACATGCTCAAGTCAATTGAGAAGGACTCCGAGGGGCAGTATCCGACTTCTACGATAGAAGGAGTACGGGTCTTGCGCAAGAGCAAGGGTGACCCGCATGATTGAATGCTAAGGCTCGTTCGGAACAGCATGGCGACCACCGACCTCATTGAGCACTTTCTACAGGCCACTGAGGCCGCTGCGGTAGCAGCTTCGGCTTGGAGGGGACTGGAGGACCGCAAGGCCGCAGACGGAGCAGCCGTCGAAGCCATGCGTACCGTATTCGACAGCGTGCCCTTTGACGGGCGCGTGGCTATAGGCGAGGGCGAGCGCGATGATGCACCAATGCTTTGGATTGGCGAACCCCTAGGCTCGATGCAAGGTGTCACCGGGGCACCGACAATCGACATAGCCGTCGATCCTCTGGAGTGTACTAACCACGTCGCCCTCGACCTGCCCAATGCGATGGCAGTTCTCGCTGCAGCTCCTCGCGGTAATTTGCTGCACGCCCCCGACTGCTACATGGACAAGATAGCCGGTCCGGCCGCCCTCGCAGGCGAGGTTAGCCTTGAGGCCGACACTTCTTACAACGTTGAGGCTGCCTGCGCCGCTCTCGGAAAAACCACTTCACAGCTCCGCGTGGTGGTGATGGACCGGCCGCGACACGAACAGCTGATACGCGAGCTGAAGCAGCACAATGTCAACATCATCCTCATTGGCGACGGCGACATCGCCGCGGCTCTGAACGCCGCCGACCCTGATTCGGACATTGACATGCTGATGGGGATAGGGGCAGCCCCCGAGGGAGTAATCACAGCGACTGCCCTCAGGGGGCTGAAGGCTCCCTTTGAGGGACGACTAGTGTTCAAAAACGAAGGTCATCGCGAGCGCGCTGAGAGTATGATTGAGGGTGATGTGGACAGAATCTGGAATCGCGATGAGTTATGCTCGTCGGACGATTCAGTATTCATCGGCTCCGGAGTCTGCCCAGGACGGACCCGCGGTGTCGAGGAAACCGATGACGGAAGGTACTCAGTTCACTCAGAAGTGATTGATGTTAAATCCGGTGAGCATTACTTCGTGTCCTCGGTGCGATGAGTTCTTCTCCTACTGCTCGCACGTGCTCACGAGGTCATCGGATGGACATTGAACTCCTTGAGAAGACCGCAAGCGAACTGGTGGCTCCGGGCAAGGGAATACTCGCCGCTGATGAGAGCAACGGGACGATGTCGAAGCGCTTGGCTGCTGCCGGAGTCGAGCCCTCGTCTGAGTCTCGGCGCTCGTACCGAGCAAACTTGCTTGATACAGCAGGATACGAATCTGCTGTCGGAGGCGTCATATTGTTCGATGAGACAATCAGACAGAACATGGACGACGGCTCTCTCATAGCTGAGGCACTGAGTTCCAGAGGAATCCACCCAGGAATCAAGGTTGACACAGGGGCAAAGGATCTCGCCAATCACCCGGGTGAGAAAATTACAGAGGGTCTCGATGGACTTAGGGAACGCTGCATCGAGTATTTCGAGATGGGCGCGCGTTTCGCCAAGTGGCGAGCTGTCATCCGTATCTCTGAGGGGATACCTAGTCCTGCCTGCATATCTACCAACGCACACGCGCTGGCCCGATACGCTGCAATCTGCCAGGAGCAGGGGCTGGTCCCCATCATCGAGCCAGAGGTACTGATGGATGGCTCCCATGACGCGCAGCGCTGCTATGACGCCACAGCCGAGATTCTCGATGCGACCTTCGCCGCTTGCGCTGAGCAGGGCATCCACATCCCGGGAGCACTGCTCAAACCCAACATGATCATCGCTGGCAACGACTGCCCCAACCAAATCTCGAGGGAAGAAGTGGCTAGGATGACAATCGACTGTCTGATCAATCACGTCCCGCAAGACCTGCCGGGCATAGTCTTCCTCTCAGGAGGCCAGTCTGACAAGGATGCGACAGCCCACCTCAATCTGATGAACCAGATGGATGTCGAGCACCCTTGGCAACTTTCTTACTCCTACGGCCGGGCACTGCAGGCACACGCCCTCACGACTTGGGCCAAAGGAGGTTCCGAGTCTGCAGCCGCTAGCCAGCGGATGTTCGCTCACCGGGCCGGCATGAACAGCCTAGCTCGAAGCGGTGATTGGGGACCCGACTTAGAGGTCTGATTAGTTTTCGTCCAAGGCCCCAGGTCTCAGTTGCCAGACACAGATTTCGTAGCGACCGGAGAGGGCACCGCCACGTTTTGTCGTTGCGACCTTCATGATGTCCTTGTCTTTAGACAGGACGTTCCCCAGTTGCTGGGGAGTAGTCCCATGACGCATGGTGGAGTTCACGTGCTCAAGAATCTCTGTCGTGTTGGCTTCTCCTCTGTCATCCAAGAATTTTTTTATCTTCTGTCGTAGTCTGGTTGTCCTCATTTAATTCCTCCTATTTGTTGTCGGGCTTAGCACGCTCATGGTGCTGTACCCACTCCTTGGTCGCCCATTCCGAGAGTGGGGGGGTACTGCCGGTCATTCCGCTCTTGCGAACAGTTCCGATGCGGACGATACTCGTGTCTGTCTCCATCAGTGATGCTAGATCCAAGCTTCCAGAGTAGCCTTCCTGATCACTCAGCCAAGTTGCGATCTCAGCACTGTTCCTAGGCTGCTCAGAGATGTATTTGCGAATGATAAGTCGGATTTTTTCCACTTCCATCTGTCTCCCTCAAGCATACTCTCGGACCCGGCAGTCGGCCCGATGCGCATAGGATGGCGGGCGCTGATATAACCGTTCTGCACGAAATCACACCTTTTCGTTACAAATAGTTGCTAGAAATGAGGGAGTTTTCAGGTTTGAACCAAGTGTGGAAATGAAACTGATATATTCTCCATAGGAAATATGTAATTAACTGTAACTAAACAACATAATTTAATACATCAACTTTAGTAAGATGTATTGAGAGGTGGCGAGTGGTGCCAAATGAATCCCCTGAGCCACTGAAACCCGATTATTCAGGCAGTGCTTGGAAAATCAGGAGCAAGCATCGCAGGAGACTCCTTGACCGGCTAACTGAGGGCGGTGACACCGTCAGTGTGCTGGCTAGGGATGTTGAACTCAGGGTCCCGCACGCCTCAGCAGAGATAAAACGATTGAGAAACGATGGACTGGTCTCCAGCGACCTATCTGCTGGGAGTCGTGGAGCTAGGATTCACCTGACCGAATTGGGCTGGGAGTCAGTGAGTGCTGACGAGTGGTCCAGGGCATCCGAGGCCTCTCCCTTGCCCGAAGACTCTAGCATGTGCTGCCTGCTGTTTCGTGATGGTCCAAACCTCCTGCTTGGAGTTATGGAGCCTTGCGACTCCCCATTACTGTTGATTCCGGATCGCCCCCCTGTTTCGATTCTGGGCAATTCTGGTTCCACCGGAAGCGATGGGGTCCTTTGGAGCTGGGCGGTACTCAGGGAGAGGGAACCCCGGTGGTTCGACCTCTCGTCAATGGAGCCCAAGCCAAGCCCTCCGCCTCCTTCCGATCCGGAGAACATAGCGGCTTACTCGGGACAGCGCACTGTCGTCGGGATAATCCGCGCTAGGCTGCTTGACGCCGAGCGACCGATTGCCATAGCGCCGGGTCAGTGGTTCGGGTCTCCGGACTTCCGGCCCGCGCCCCCGTTGCCTGAGGGCGGCTATCATCGGGGCCCGTGGGTACTTGGTGCGTGCCACGAGATGTCACCGGAGATTAGGCCGAAGGAACCAGTGGTCGCTGTGATGGAAGACAGGCTCCCCCGCTCCATGCTGCTTAGGACAGCGAGGAATAATTCTCTGGTCATCGCGGATCTCGGAGGGCTGGACACCGAGGGTGACCCGTACCCATTGGCAGCCCTTGACCCATGGATCGAAAGGGCCCACCCGCGTCTGAGCGATGCTGAGAGGAAACGGAGACTAGGTGCCCTGAAGGACAGGGTCAGCAAGGCGAGAAAGGTCAGGACCGAGGATTCCACCTGGCGTCGATTCAGACAAGATTGGGGTGAGTCGGTGTTCACCGAGGAAGGAGATTCAATCAGGATCCTTGACCTAAGGGGGCTGGGTGACACGGCGGCTGAGGCATTAGTGAGATGGGCAATCAATGACGATGGCAAACGCCCGCTGACTATCGAAGTCGGGGTTGATATGCCCGAGGAACTAATCTCTTCAATCGCTTCTCACTCCAATCTCCGAATGGCTCTCCTCGAGGGTGAAGCATCTGCGTTCTCCAGCTTCGACATACTGGATGCTGATCCCCTGAGGCCGCTGCCTTGGCTGCGCCTGACAACTAGGGGGGGGAGGGTACTGCCAATGCGACTGGTCGATCCAGCCCAGGTCCCTGAGTTTTCAGAATCCGATGAACCGGTCGTACTAGAGTGGGAATCCCTAGGCATCGACATCGAGTTGGTCGGGAATATCGAAGAGGGCCACCTCTCAGTCATCAATTCAGCTGTAGTTCAATATCCCACAGGCAATGAGGAGTGGGCCAACCAAATGGAAGCCAGATACCCAATTGCGGCTTGGATAGCATCTCCCGCTAGGACTAGATGGCCACGCTGGCAGAGACTCAGGAACCGACTCAGTCCGGAGTGGCTAGCACTCATGAATCTGGACGACCTCCCGCTGGAGAGGCTGTCAGAGGTCGCCGACGAGGCACCCGACTCGGTTTTGGAAGAATTCTCCAAGAAGATTACCAACAGATTCAGACAGGATTCCGATGCAGCACTCAGAACGAGACCAGCGACGGATCCGAAGCAAGCAACCCGCGGAGCCGCTTGGGTAGCAGCTCAACTGCTGTCAAACGCCCCCTGGCTACCTGAGCACATGCACTCGGACTTGCTCCATTGGGCACTGGAGGCATGGCTCTCCGAGCCCCCAAGCGATTCGATGCCTGCACTGCAGGGAGTCGCGTGGCTTTATTCTCCGGGCCGCAGCGATGAATCCAGTTTCAGACCAATACTTGAGGGGATTCGGAGCAAGGGAAAGGAATCTCCTTCTGGCCATGACCTGCACACTTGGGCCAGCCTAGCAGACATGATGCTGGACGATTCGAAGATGAATCTCGATGAATTGGAGAGAATACTGGAACTACCTCCCGGCTGGTGGGCACCGATTTCCGTCAAGATACTCTCTGGGCTATTGGAGGAGGAGGATTCTACAGATTGGGTCATCGCCAATACCGTCCCCTGGTGTGCGGCAGTGCTGCGTCCGATAGGCGATTGCTGTCAGGCACCCGGACTCCGTTCCTACGAGCATCCCGGATGCGACTCAGAACTGTACTCCCGCCTTTCCCGGAGGTTGAGGGGCAGGCGTGAGCGTCAGGGCATGCCCGATACCGCTGAACCACTGCTCGATTTACTCGACGCCCTAGACGCGGTGAATGATGGCAAATCTCCTTCGCCGGGAAAGACGCATCCCCTATCGGGGTGGCTCGCCCAGCCGTTGGAGAAATGGCCGGAGTTCTCTTCGTCCGAGATCATGGACGGCGATGTTCACATCACTGAGAGGCTGCTCTTGAGGAGCTCAGGGTATCATCCAAAAATCGTCCCTTCAATCTCGATTTCGGGTTGAAAGCCAGTAAATATCTGACCGAGGGGTTCTTGACCACCCCCCATGGCCGATGTTTGCCCGAGCTGCAACACCGTGGCGACGAAGCCCCCCGCTGGAGGAATAGGATGAATCACGGTACCAAGTTCGGGTCACCACTTGCCGAAGACCAGTGTGACCAGCTGCAACGGAATGATCACTGGAGCAAATCAAGTGGCCGGATTGTGTTAGGTCCCCCGATGACCGGAAGGAATGACTCAAGGGACTACCCCACAGTTCGACAGACGTCCCGGGGTGGGTCAGGCGCCCGAGCTTTGCTGTGAAGGACCGCCGTTACGCCCCGGGGCACACACACTCCATTTGTCCAAAAAAGGCGGGAATCTGATGCACGACATCGGCCTAATCGGCGGCACCTTTGACCGCTTCCATGCCGGACACCTATCGCTGATGGAGGCCGGTCTGTCCAAATGCTCCTTCATTGAGGCCTGGCTCACCGCAGATAGCCTTGCTCACTCGAAGGATCCGCGGGTGAATTCATGGGGTACAAGGGCTCAGGAGATGAAGGAGGCGTTGGGGGACGATGCTGGCAGAGTTAGATTCCATACCCTCGAAGATAACCACGGACCCGCACCGGCGCATGCTGATGCCACAGCGATTATTTGCACCGGCGAGACCCGCGCCGAGTGTGAGGAAATTAACCGACTAAGAGAAGGCAGCGACCTGCCACCGCTACACATCATCAGCGTAGGACACGTACTCGCATGGGACGACAAGCCGATATCCAGCTCTAGAATCAGAGCAGGAGAGATCGACCGTAACGGAAAACCATGGATTCCAAACTCGATTAGGGCGGGCAGAGTGGTCTTGACATCCCAGATCGAAGCAGAACTCAAGGAGCCCTTCGGTCAGTTGGTTTCTGGCCCGGAAGACAATCCCTCCGTTGCAATGACAGAAGTCCTCACCCATGTCGAAGGGGAGTCGGGGCCGGTCATCGCTGTCGGCGATGTGACAGTCCGCACTCTGCAGGACCTCAATCGGCCAGCCGACATCGCCCTCATCGATGGACTCACTAGGAGGGAGCCTTGGGAGGGCGCAGACGGAATCGACTCGTCTCTGTATGACAAGACCCTGCAGTGTTCCAGCCCTGCTGGTTCCCTGACGCCTTCGTTGCTGGAGGCCTGTGAGCGGGCAATGAAATCCTGGAAGGAAGGGCGGTTAACCCATCTAATTCAGGTCGAAGGTGAGGAAGATCTAGCCCCACTTATTTTGCATCCACTGGCTCCCTTGGGTGCTGTTGTGCTATATGGCCAACCAGGAAAAGGAGTCGTAGTCAGATGGTGTGGAGAGGACGCCAAACAGCGTTGTCGCAGACTGCTCAGCGAATTCGTTCCCGCCGAATGATCAGGACTCGGAATCAACCATCGTGTGGATAGCGAAGCCGAAACTCACCATCACGATCATTACAGCGTAAACCCCTGGGTCGACCCAAGTCGTGTTCATCAAGCTCCAATAGAGGTAGAATCCAACACCGAGGGCGATGAGCCAACTTGCGATGGTGCGGTTGAAGCCTCCGTCAGGGGAGAACAGACTGGATGCAATTGTCCCTTGAGGGATGCCATTGACCCAAGCCGAGAAGCCACCTTCTACAGCCTTGCCTATTCCCATGGCACCTAGGCCTAGGAGGGCTACACCTATCAGTCCGAAGACGATGTCATCTGCGACCACTTCAAACCCGTCATGGACAACGTTCGAAGCAGCGCTGTCACCAGTGATGAATCCGATCCACAGAACCTTGAATCCTGAGGAGTAGGCCCCGGAGAAGAGGTTCACTGCAGTCAGCAATAGCACCCAGACACCGAGCAAGACGGCGGCGCTGGACGCAGTGCTACTGGGTCTGGTCAGGGCACTGCCCCACTCGGATTCTTGCATGGACATCGAGCCGGCGACCTTGACCTTCGGTTTAACGATTGTCTGAGGGAAGAACAGCTTCTCAGAGTTGACCCTGCAGGTTGTATCTGCCGAGCGCGGCCTCGGCAATCATAGGTTCACTCTCACTCATTGTAGCGATGGCGTCCACCGCCTTGGGTATGGCCGAGTTGACCTGTTTACTCCTACCGCCGCGGCCCTTGCTGACGTTCCTAGCCATAATCAGCCCGAGCGTATCGAGTTCGTTGAGCAGCGAAGATATCCTCCTAGGGGTGAGCGGCTCGACACTGATCTTCATGCATGCTTCGGCATAAGTCCGGTAAGTCTCCCCAGTGGAGATGTTCCTCAGGCCGTTATCTTCGTTCATCCTAATTGAGAATAGCAACAACTTTTGGTGCAGTGGCAGAGTCTTCAGCACAGGAGTAACTTGGTCGTACTCCAACTGACTCTGCGCCAATCTGACGTGCCTGGGGTCTACAACCTTCTGAGCTCGCTGCTCTGCCTTCTGCACTGAGATGCGTAACAGGTCGAGCGCTCTGCGCGCGTCCCCGTGCTCCTGTGCGGCCAGTGCCGAGCAGAGTTCGAGCACACCAGAATCGAGGACCCCCTCGCGAAGACCGGTGCTAACACGCTCGGTTAGGATGTCCTGAATCTCTGGAGCCCCGTAGGGGTGGAAGACGACATCCTCCTGACTGAGCCTCGAGCTGACCCGAGGATCGAGCTGCTGAGTGAAGTGCAGATCGTTGCTGATCCCGATGAGACAGCAGCGGGCGTTTTTCAGAGAGGTATTCAAGCTGGTCAGGTTGTACAGCAAACCATCTCCAGCTCTGGCCACGAGATTGTCGATCTCGTCCAGCACTAGAATGTGCACCCCTCCTGCCCGATCCATCCTCTCAATCAGAACTTCGAGAACCCTGTCGGTGGGCCAACCGGTGAATGGGATTGGAGTATCTCCCCGTCGAGCGAGTTGGGAGGCGATACTCTGAACGACGCGATACTTGGTGTCCACGACACGGCAGTTGATCTCGTAGGTCTCAACGCTCTGCCCCATCTCCTTGCCCTTGTCGAGAAGCTGCCCTAAGACGAATCTTGTGACCACGGTTTTGCCTGACCCGGGTACTCCATAGAGCAGCATGTTCGAAGGGATGTGGCCATTCAAGGCATCAACCATATTGCGTACCAAAGCATCCACTTCGTGTTCTCTGTGAGGCAGGGTAGATGGCTCGAAGGCGTGATCAAACGCTCGCCTGTCGACGAAGAGACTGTCTTGCCCGAGAATCTTTTCGAAAATGTTTCCTTCCATTTTCTTTCACCAAGGGTCCAGTCGCGTATCCAGCTCCCTCTTACTCTGGTCGAGTAGGTGTCGGCGAACGCGGATTCTCAGCGAGGGTGCAGGGGGTAATAAGACTGTCCGAGAAGAACGAAATCTTGCTTGATTATCATGCCCTCTAATGCCTCAGTACCATGGCCCTCTAACATCCGCCTAAGAACTCTCTTAGTTGTACTCAGTCAGGCTTTTTTATCAATATAATTTCAGTGTATTTATTGCATCTAATTCATTCATTCATGTATTTCTCCCGCCCCTGTCACTATGGCAAGTGATCGAACCTGCCGAGGCTTCTTCGACAGCGATATTCGACACTATCTCTGTGAACTACTCAGGGCTCCGATGTAAGCTAATATAAAACAAGATAAATTATTCACGAATTTCTTTGCAGAGATAGTTGGCCATCGTCGCCTATATTCAGGTAGTCACCATCCTCGAGTTGGATGATCGAATCGGGCAGATCAGGCATCCTAAAACCCGCTTCCACTCCAGTGGCGCTCGCAAAGTTATGAGTCACTAAGACCAGCGCGTGAGGATGCCTCTGAGCGAATGTAATCGCATCCGATGGAGTATGGTGATGGGGACTGTTCACGAAGTCTGGGATACCCATCTCGAGCAGCACGACATCGGCATTCTGGGCCCGCTGCTCGATGCCTTCGCAAGGACCCGAGTCTCCGCAGTGGAGGAACCTGAATCCACTTGAGTGAATGAACTCATAGCCATGCGGGTCGGTCTCCAGAGTGTGACTCACCGGAAACCTCTCAAAACTCCAGTCCGTTCCTGCCAGTTCACCCGACTCCGACTCCGACCAGTCGACCCCACTCTCTAGGACGCCATCGAGACTCCCTGGGAATCCCGTTCTGCACAAGTCACTGAGCAGTTCCCTGCCACCTGGCCTGAGGCAAACTCCCAACGCATTCTCAGATTTTGGGTCTGAGATGTACTTCCTCTCGAGCAGTATGAATGGGAAGCCGAAGATGTGGTCGGCGTGCCAGTGGGTGATCAAGAGGTGCTTGAGATTAGCGGGCGAGATATCGACCCTTTGCAGTTGGACCAGCGCTGTTGGTGGCGCGTCTACTAGCACGCTGCCGTCCAGCAGTGCCAGCGCATGCATCCTACCAGGCGGTGAGAAGGCATTCCCTGTGCCGAGGAAGTCGATACGCGCCACGAGCCGCGATGAGGGCATCATGACTTGACCCCATCGCCTTACCTCTCTCGGCTCTCGCAGTACCCGTTCAGCATTTCTTCATAAACAGGTCGTGTCTCGCGGAGAGCGAGCATTCAGGAGGCTTGACGTGTCGGATTGGAGCGCAAAGAATCCATACTCTTCTAATCTGAATGAGAACTACGTTCTCAATGGTGAGGGATCACTCAAAGAGACCCGGCACATTGTATTCGATCTCGGCGACTCCGGTCTGCAGTACAAGGCCGGCGATGCACTTGGGGTGATTCCACGCTGTCCGCCTGAACTGGTTGAGGGGATTCTGACCACCTGTGGCTTCTCAGGTGAGGAAGAGGTCGAGACCCATCTAGGGGCTTGCAGTTTGCGCGAGGCGCTCACTGATCGATACGAGATTCACAGGATTTCGAAGAAGTGGATTAAGGGACTCGGATCAAGACTGTCGTCCGGTTCGGGCAGCATCGAGATCCGAATCGTCCATCGGCAGCGAACCTCGTCACAAGATGGTTCAGTAGTGATGGACTGGAGGGGGAGCGGAGTCGAGGATGACATTCCAGACGGCTATGTCGAAATCGGCTCAGCCAGAGATCCTGCCGAGGTACTCTGGGCTGAACTGACAGAGGACCCCAAGGCAATGGAGGACTACATCTGGTCGCGTGACTACATCGACGGTCTCGCAGACTTCGGGCACATCGGTTTCACTCCTCAGCAGCTCGTCGAGGACATGGACAGGCTCAAGCCAAGACTCTACTCTATTGCCAGCAGCCCCGACTTCGAGCCGGGCGCAATCCACCTCACAGTCGCTATCGTCCGTTACAATCACCACGAGCGCGATCGGGCCGGGCTTTGCACCGGATTCATGGCGGACCGCTGCGAGATCGACGAAACCGAGATCGGCGTATTCATGTCTCCGACCCGGTCGTTCGTCCTGCCCGAGGATGGCTCAACAGACGTCATAATGGTAGGCCCGGGAACGGGAATCGCTCCATTCAGGGCCTTCCTGCAGCAGCGTGAGATCGACGGCGCAAGTGGGCGCAACTGGCTGTTCTTTGGCGACTGGACCGAAGAGGGAGAGTACCTGTATCGTGAAGAGATGGAGGCATGGAGGGATAGCGGATTCATCGATCGCCACGACCTAGCTTGGTCTCGTGCAGGCTCGGAGAAGGTCTACGTCCAGCATCTGATGAAGCAGAACGGTGAGCAGATTTGGAATTGGATTGACGGTGGCGGGTACTTCTACGTCTGCGGCGACAAGAACTACATGGCCAGAGACGTCCACACCACCCTCATTGAAATCTGTTCAGAGTTTGGTGGTATGTCAGAAGATGAGGCTAAGGAGTTCGTCGAGACCGGTCTGATGAAGACCGAGAAGCGATATCTCAGAGATGTCTACTGACCTCTAATGCTCCGCATTGCTCATACGGCGTACGCTAGGAGCGGTTCACCATGTTCCGCCGAGTGCTCATCGCCAATCGCGGCGAAATCGCGCTTCGCATACTCCGCTCTCTACGTTCACTGGGTGTCGAAGTCGTAGTCACTCACGGGCGCGACGACAGGCTGACACTCCCGGTCCGACTGGCCGATGAGGGTGTGTTCATCGCACGCGATGATCCACTGGCTTCCTACCTCGACATCGAAGCCGTCGTCTCCGCTGCCAAGGAGGTCGGTGCAGATGCAGTGCATCCCGGATACGGGTTCTTAGCCGAGAATTCTACTCTAGCCGAGAGGCTAGCCGAGGAGGGTATAGCCTTCATCGGACCAAGCCCCGAGGTTCTCAGACTTCTTGGAGACAAGCTATCCGCCAGAGATGCGATGGTGAGGGCAGGCCTGCCCGTCGCCCAAGGCTCTGGTAAGCCGATTTCGAACGAGAGGGAAGCTTGGGCCATGGCTGAAGACATCGGCTATCCAGTGATGCTCAAGGCGGCGGCCGGCGGCGGAGGGATAGGCATGCAGATTGTAGAGTCTGCTGACGACTTCGAAACTGCACTGAGGCTGTGCCAAGGTCGCGCACTGTCGGCTTTCGGGGATGATAGGGTGTTCGTGGAGAAATACATCGAAGGGGCCCAGCACATCGAATTTCAAGTGCTTGGCGATGGTTCCAAGGCTATTCACTTCGGCGAGAGGTTTTGCTCCATCCAACGGAGGCATCAGAAAATCATCGAGGAGGGTCCTTGGCTATCTGAAGAAGTACGTGAGGAACTCGGCGCCAAGGTGGTAGCCGGTGCCGAGGCGGTGGGCTACAAGGGGTTAGCCACCTTTGAGTTCCTGCGAGATGCCGACGGTGAGTTCTACTTCCTCGAGGTGAATCCGAGGGTGCAGGTCGAGCACACGGTCACAGAGATGATAGCCGGTGTCGACCTAGTTTCTCTTGGCATCAGAGTAGCGGCAGGAGAGTCACTCCCCATCACACAATCCGAGGTCAGTATCTCCGGCCATGCCATCCAGACTAGGATAAACGCGGAGAACCCGTTCACTCTCGAACCTTCACCCGGACGCATTTGGGAGTGCCACTGGCCAGGCGGTCCAGGCGTGCGCGTAGATACGCATGCGCACACGGGGTATGACATGCCACCCTCCTTCGACTCCTTGTTGGCCAAGGTGATCGTATGGGCACCCACCCGCAGCGAAGCCATAGCCAAGATGGATTCGGCCTTGAAAGAGACACTAATCATTGGGGTTGACACCCTGATACCGCTTCACCGCGCAATCCTCAATGAGACCGATTTCCGAAATAGAGAAATCACAATCAGTTACCTCGACGAGCACCCGGGACTGTTGGATGGAGCGTGATTACGTGGAGATGGTGATTGTCGGAAGCATCGGTTTCGATGACATTGACACCCCCGAGGCGAGTGGCTCCGACCTTCTCGGAGGTGCCGCTACCTACGCCGGTCTAGCTTCGGGATTCCACCTGCCTCCGACGCCGCGCAAGCCACCAAGAATCGGACTGGTCAGCGCGGTCGGCACTGACTTCCCAGAGGAAGCTCAAGAGATACTTGAGGACTCAGGACTAAACCTCGCAGGAGTGGTCCGAAGAGATGGACGCACGTTCCGTTGGGCGGGACGTTACGAGGGTTCTATGGAAGAGGTGCAGACCATATCGACAGAGGTCAACGTGCTCGAGGATTTTAGCCCCGAGATCCCGCCGTCGTGGCGCACCCCCGGGGTTCTGCTCTGTGCCAACACGCACCCACGCACTCAGGTTTTGGTACTCGATCAGTGCCCGGGTGCGGGGGTAACCGCCCTGGATACGTTCATGCTTTGGATAGACACAGAGTTTGAGTTGCTGTCGGAAGCCCTGCGCAAGGTGGACATGGCCATCCTCAACGAAGAGGAGGTGTGCTCTCTAGCCGATGAGGAGGTGCTTCACCGTGCAGTCGAGGCGATTCGCTCGGGCGCGGCGCTTTATGGAGGACAGGAGGCCGGCCCCGGGCCTCGGAGCATGGTCATCAAGCGTGGTGGCAGCGGCTCAGTAGCCTACCTGCCATGCGGTACTATCACCCTGCCCGCCTTTCCAACTGACGATCTAGTCGACCCTACAGGTGCCGGCGACTCGTTTGCTGGGGCCCTGCTAGCCAACATAGTCGGCAGGAAGGGCGCCTTGAACCAGGCAGAGACCATGCGTAACGCGCTAGTACACGCGACAGTGACTGCGTCTTTCGCCATAGAGGGACTCGGCGCCTCTGCCCTGTACGGTCTTGAGAGAGGAAGGTACCACGCGAGGGTGGACAAATACCGGAGAATGGTCGGGCTGTAATCACTCGAGCCGCTTGATTCCGGGAAGCGGGTGCGGGTCGCCCTTGGATGACGTTCTCCTGAGTTGCGAGAACCTGAGTCCACCTTCCTGATTAGGAAGTTGGGTGGGCCTGCTCTCACCTCCGCTCGATACTCTGTTCACGAGATGGTCCAATGCGTCCTGTGCTGAATGAGGGTGGGGCGCCCGCGACTCTCTCGCTCTACCAGCCACATCCGCCTGGTGATCTTGGTCACTGCGAAGACGGATGTGCTGTGAGGATTGGAACCTAGCTCCCGACTGTACTTCCCCTCCATCTCCATCTCCGTACTCAGAAGCGTAAGAGTCGGTGGTTCTGTCAACCGCCCGAGCCGCCGGACCTAGTAGGGCACCAATCCAACTGGTTCGTCTGAGGGGTGTCTTCCTACTACTGGTTTTGACCCTGCCCGAACTCATCGAGTTGGCGATTCTGGATAGCCCCGGGAATTCCTCGAGACTCGAGGCATCGAGCGCAGGCTGGGACATCTCGCCGCTAGTCAGCAGCGCCTGCTTGGCTCGTGCCTGCTTGACGACACCGGGTCGACATTCCTCCCGTATCGCTGCCTCAGTGGGGGCCGGCAGACCGGGCCCGGCGTAGGGGCCTGAGGTCCCGAACCTATCTTGAGCCCGTCTAATCAACTGCGAGCTGGTCGGATCTCGTTTGAAAGCAGGAGGGTCTGTAGCGTTGATGTAGGTCTCAGAAGGAGCGTAACTTGCCGCAGGTGTGGCGAACTCAGAGGGAGGAGGAGTCGTGGGCGGCGAGTAACTGGTCGCAGGTTCAGCATCGAACATACCGCCCTCACTGAACATGCCCATTCCGGTAGCAGCCTCATCCAGCGCCGAGTCTATCCTGCTGCCAGCCGGCTTCTCTTCGTACCACGATGGGGACTCATTCTTCCCCCAAGCCCTCTCATAAGCCGAGCGAACATCCTCCTGAGGAGAGGGGGGCGGCTCGTAACTTGGAAACGATTCTGTAGGAATCTTGCCTTCCCACGGGAAGATCGACTCAGCCTCAGCCATCGCAGGTGCTGGGGGAGTAGGTGACGGTGGGGCGGCGAAGCCGTCGAACAACGACTCTCCTACCGACTCTGACTCAGCACCGAGCAGCAACTCTTCCTCTGGTGCGACCAGCAGGCCCTTTGGTTCTGACAGTCCGCCTCCGGCGTCTCTGAAAGCGGGGTAGTTCGACAGTTCCGCATCGATGTGCTCAAGCCCCCTGCGGGCTTCATCTATCGAATTACCGTGGCGGACTCTATCGACCATCAGACACAACCTGAGCAGTATTCCTTCGCTGCCAGATATGATATGTCGGTCCCCAGCCTCTGTCTCGATAGCAAGGACCGAGGTCCTAGATAGCACGTATCCTAGTAGTGTCAGAGATCCTCCCGCCAGCGCCACCATGGCGTAAGGAGGCATCAGAACGTTCATGCCGAGATAGATTGCCAACAGCCCAATGGGAACGGCTCCCGAGGGAAACATCGGGACTTTCATGTGTCGCATTCTTGATATCGAACCCAGAGATAGTCGGATGCCATGTCCATCAAATCTCTCCAGCGTTAGCTGACGCTTAGTGAGGACCGCTACGAACCTACCTCCAGACCCGACCAGACTCAGATTGCCGAACAGTTCCGACTTCTCCTCATCTCGGTCGGGCGTTAGCCCGACTGAATACATCCCAATGCGTCAGCAACTCCGATTGGCTATAACTGCTCGGGGTGCTGAGTACTCGCGCGCGCCCCTTACGCGCACGAGAGACTCATGCCAAGGTCATTTCTGAGGCTATACCCATGATGCGCATCGGCACAGCATCGAGATGAACTATCAAAATGGGTTCAGTACCACGTTTTCTCAGTAAAAGAGGGGTCTCCCAATCAATCAATACAAAGTCTTCCTTAACCTCTCTGACTCTTCCGACATTGAACTGTAGGTTGACGGCAGCGTGGACTACATCGTCCAGTGATAATCCTCGCTTCTGAAACGGGGCCTCGATTAATCTGAAACGGGACGATTCATGACTTTCAATGGCATCCGAATCTTGGTGTACTATCATGCAGCCCTTGTGTAGCGACTCTTCCTTGAGATTCCGCAATGCTAGGCCGACCCTGTCACCAGTAACCGCAGTGTCCACATCATCGTCCATCACTTGTAGACTTCTGACTATGCCGAAATCTCCTGCGGGATGAGATTCGATAGCATCGTGCTTGTTGACTGAACCGGACTGTACATATCCAATGCCCACCAGCCCTATTCCTCGAACGACGAAGTGCTGATCGATAGGAATCACCAGTGCCTCTGAAACCGAGTTTTTCTCAACGCTCAAGAATTTGAGTAAAGTCTCTCTGAGATCGTGAGAATCAGGAGTCCCTTCCAAGACGGTCCAAGGCAAACCCGCTTGAGATAAAATCACCCTGACCTGGTCTGGATCCACCCAACCACCGTCTTCTGGATTGATGACTACTATCCCATCTGTGATGCCTGCGCATCCGAAGGATACCAAAACCTCCCCAAGAGCAGCATCCACTTTAGTAATCTCGACTAATCCCGCCTTGGCGACATTCAACACCGATAACAACGGGCGGATACTATCGGGGAACTTGAGAGGACGGAGCAATGAGATGATGCGAGTTTCACCACCAGACATCTCCTTGTACACGTACGACTCGATATCACGAACGTCTCCAAGCTTAGCGATACTTCGAGCCAATTCTTTCGAACCTACGTATCCAACGTTGAGGACAGGCATGCGCCCGCGAATGGTCTGAACTTGTTGAACCGAACGGTCGCGAACATCATCCCATGGCGTCGCGGGCGGCTTGAGCCCTAGTCCAGAGCTCTTTCTCCTCATTGGTCACAGGTGAGAACTGGGGAACCCCGGTCGGCCGCATATCTGAGTCGACCGCCACCATGAAGAAGAAACCCGAGCAGATCTCCTCTCCCTCCCACTCCGAGCGTGACAGCCTGCACGATACCACGTGGACCCCAGTGGTGTGAGGAGAGGTCCAGACCACTCTGGAGGTGGTGCGGATGATGTCCCCTTGGTAAGCCGGTCTGCGGAACTTGAGGGAGTCGACGGAGACGGTTACGAATTCACTGTGTGCGAACTTGCTTGAGACCATCCCGGCTGCGGTGTCCATGATTGACATCAGACGCCCTCCATACAGCGTATCCATCGAGTTGGTGTGCTCCGGGAAGACCTCATTCAGCAGCACGACGGGCTCGAGAGAGTGGGGTTCGGACATCTTTCTCATCCGCTCTCGAGAGCCCACCCCCCTTCAATCCTACATTTCAGCAATCTTCTCCGAATCGGTTCTTCGACCGTTGTCTTCAATCGAGGGAGGCCGCTCGCAGAGCCGTGGAAGTGCCCCAGCTACGTTGGAATCCAACCGCCCTAGACGACCCAGACGGCGGACGCATAGTTCTGTGGCCGCACCTACCGTGCGTCCGCATGCCGTCTTCACTGAGGTACAGGGACGCGTGGGACGGGCTCGCACTTTTGTTCAGTCCGAGCGATCTCAGTGGATGGCGGCAGGACGAGGAGCAGGACAGAGAGAGTCCTGGCGTACACATCGAGGCGGCCATCACTTCGGGCACTGTGCTCGGTCGGTTGATGAAAGACCTGCAAGAATACGAGGTCGACGGACCGAAGATTCCCGACCCGGAACAGGTCCGGCTGTTGCTGCACGCCGACAACGCGAGGGGTGGGATGCCAATCTACGCAATCGAACCGGAACTGGATGATGCCGATTGGGTAAATTGGTTCGAAAGGAGTGCTGATGAGCAGTCACGGGTAACCAATCTTCTCTCAACTTTGACCACTCCACGACGCTGGCGCAAGACTCGTTCTGCGGCTGTAGCGATGGTTGAGATGTCGAAAGGTGTGAACTCGCATATGGGCGCAGCAGCAGCATCTTGTGCGACTTGGTGGATCGAAGAGCAGGGAGCGCTGACTACCGAACTGATATCCGAGCGCAACAGCCGCTTTGCGGCTCGTTTGCGCGGCGCCCTCGCAAATTTGAGGGACAGCAGGGTTGATGATGCGAAGGCATCTGACTGCACCTTACTGGTACCGGTCCACCAAGCCTGGTTGCCCTCCTTGGAGGCAGCAGTCAGAGCATGGCCGGACGCAGAACCGGTTAGCAAGGAGGAGCGATGATGGAGGAAGGGAGGATAGTGGTCGGCATTGAGACCCAGACCTTCAGGTTCACGCCTTCTTCACCGATTAATCATCACGATGCAGTGTCCCTAGCCGGTGGAACGGTGAGCGGCCCCTATGTCGTGGTCAGTCACGAGCAGCCTCGTGCCACCTTCGTCATCGAGCCCGACGGCTCTGTACTTGTGCATGGCATCGCAAGGACCGAAGTCGCAAGGATCGCAATGCAGGAGCTATTGTTGACCCTTGGAATGTCGGAGGAGAATCTGACAATAGAGATGGGAGGGATGCTAATCAGATTCTCAATTGGTAGGGCGGTGATGTTGAATCTCGCCGCAGATAGATTCGCTGATATCGAGTTCGATGACAGACTAGGAGCCCTGAGAATCAACGCCGCTCTACACAACGCACAGATCCTGATGTTCAACAACGGCCACGGTGTCGTACTGGGCCAGTCCTCGAAGAAGATAGCCGAGATGGCCGTGCGTCACTGGGCCGGCCTTCTCGATGAAGAGGGAGCCCTAGCGTGAGACCATGTTGCTGGACGGGCGCTGGACAGGCCCCATCCTCGACCAGCACATGCACCTCGATCGTTCCAATAGGTTCCTCGACGCAGTCTCGGAATTCACTCTCGCCGGTGGCACCGGGATTATGCTAGTCCACAAGCCTAGCTTCTCTTCGGACTTGCCTACAGATTTAGACGGCTACCGGAGAGCCTACTCGGACACACTTAGTATGGCTGAGGAAGTGAGGGCTGCATACGGAATCGAAGTGAGAGTCGTACTCGGCCCACACCCCGTCGTCTGGGAGCACCAGATCGAGCCGCTTGGCCTCAAGAGAGCGACAGAGCTCCACCTCGAAGCAGTAAACCTCGCGCTTGACCACATAGAAGCAGGAGATGCTGTCTGCCTCGGAGAGGTAGGAAGGCCGCACTACCCGGTCTCGGATGAGATTTGGAGCGCTGCCAATGAGATGCTCAGAGAGGTCATGACGATGGCTGCCGGAGCCGGCACGTCGATACAACTGCATGTCGAGGACAACGGTGAGGCTACCTGTCGAGAACTCGCAACTCTGTGTGACGAGGCGGGACTTGCTCGCAACCGAGCGATTCGTCACTACGCGCCCGCTGACGTCGGCACCAACTTCACACACGGTCTCGCCGCCACCGTGAGTGTTGGCAGAGGAAGTGTGGAAACCATCACTGCTACCGCTGCCAGTGCCAGCGCCCCTTGGGGTATGGAGACCGACTTCCTCGACGACCCGCGCAGACCGGGTGCGGTTCTCGGCCCCAAGACCGTGCCCAAGCGCACGCAGCAACTGTGTGCTGCTCTGCAGGCATCCGGTTGGGACGATGACGAGGTGAGCGAGCTGATGAGTAGCATCCACAATGATTGGCCGGCACAGCTCTACTCAGTAGGTAACTGAAGCTTAGGGGAAATCACCATCGCGGCCCCTATCACGAATAGCAGGAGAGTCAACGCGAAACCTTGAAACTCACCCAACGGAATCTCGTACCCCAGCTCCGATAGACCCATTCTCCAGAGGGGTCCATTGATTGGCATAAACACCAGCATCAGCACGACTCCGAGCTTCTGTCGCGTCTGCACGTGAGTTCGACAGAGGTCCGGTAAATGAACTGAGCGCAGGAGGATTTGATGGTGCGCTCTGGGGAATTCGAATCCCCGTGGACGGGTTGGAAACCCGTAATCATAACCAGACTAGATCAAGAGCGCGTTGACTCTCCGAACCGAGACATCCTCTAAACCGATTCGGTGAGAAAATTACCAGAGTGAAGCATTCAAACACCTCCCTCCTACCGGGGGGATGTGTCACAGGACGACGATGCTCCCGCTCCGGGTATAGCAATCAGCAAGGATGCCTCCGACACCATCGACGAGAAACAGATAATCGGCCGCAAGATATGGCGAATAGTGCCCTATATCAAGCGTTATTGGAGGCGTGCCGTCGGAGGTTTTGCTGCTAACGCAGCGGCACGAGCATTCGATTTGATTCCATTCGTGATGATTGGGGCAGCAGCGGATTGGTACCAGAGTGAGACGTACACAAATTCCACTCTCAAGTCCCTAGTAAATTCAGAGCACCTGCCTTCGTTAGGCCCTATTGGATCCATAGAGTTTGGCTTCGGTCTGCTAATTCTAGTATCATTCGTATTCCTTGCTGTCTTCCAAGGAATCAGCGAGTACCTATGGCAGTCTACTGCATACAAGGTCCAGCACGATATCCGGATGGAGGCGACGACCAGTCTTATGGCAATGGAGGCGTCCTACTTCGAGACTAGGCAGACAGGGAATCTGATGGCTGTTCTCTCTGCAGACGTGGCTCAGTTAGAGGACATAGTATCCGACTCATCGACCTCGATAATTCGAATTTTAATTACTTTCACCACGGCTTTCGCCATCATGTACTGGATGTCCCCTACTTTGGCGCTCATTCTCTTCATCCCACTTGTCCTAGTGATTCCCATGGTAATATGGTTCAGTACGCGCGTGCAGCGCCGCTACAGGAAACAGCGTGAGAGCACCGGTGGAATCGTCGCCATACTCGAGAACGTTCTAGCAGGAATCGTCACCGTTCAGGCCTACAATGCAGGCGATTTCGAGCGTTCTCGCGTTGAGAGAGAGAGTGCTGACTACCGCGACCAGGCCATCCATGCCGCTAATCTGCGCAACCGATTCATCCCAGGCATCTATGTGGTCGCAGGACTCTCATTCGGACTGTTGGTATCCGCAGGTGGTTGGCTCATGGAGTCCGGAGAGATCACGGTTGGTCAGTTCGTGACCTTCCTTTTGATCAGCACGCGTATGACGATGCCCATGTTCATTTTGGGGATGCTTCTAAACCAACTCCAGAGGGGAGAAGCCGCCTCCAAGCGAGTGTTTGCACTAATCGACCTCGAACCGTCTATTTTTGACAAGCCAGACGCTATCCCTCTCGCCAGCCCGATTCGCTCGATTTCGTTTGACGACGTCACCTTCGCCTATCCTACATCGAAGGCCAACGTGCTCAATGGAATCTCGTTCTCCGCATCATCGGGAGAGTTCCTCGGGGTGATGGGGCACACCGGTGCCGGCAAGAGCACCATCCTCAAGCTGGTCGAGAGATTCTATGAGCCCCAGCATGGCACAGTGAAGATCAACGGCATAGACATCAACGACTACGCCATCGCCTCAGTACGCGACAGAATCGGCTTCGTATCTCAAGATCCCTTCATGTTCTACGGCGACGTGAAGTCCAACGTCTCCTATGCCCGTGAGGCATCAGACGACGAGATTCAGAAAGCCCTCGAGACCGCAGGTGCGTGGGAGTTCGTCTCCCGACTCCCAGACGGCGTCGACACGATGGTCGGCGATCGCGGCGTCATGCTGTCCGGGGGGCAGAGGGCCCGTATCGCTCTGGCTCGCGCCCTTCTCAAGAGCCCAGACTTGCTCATTCTCGATGAGGCCTCAGCGGCTCTTGACGCCGAGACCGAGAAGCGCATACAGATGTCTCTCTTCGACGGCTCAAACGGGGATTCGAATAGAATTACCATCGCTGTAGCCCACCGGCTTGCGACTATACGCAAGGCCGATGAGATAGTGGCTATGGTCGATGGTGTGATTGTCGAACGAGGTATTCACCGAGAACTCTTAGACAATGAAAACGTGTACGCATCGCAGTGGATGATACAGACTGGTGAACTAGGTACGGCAGAGATCTAGTCTCTAGTCCGGTCGTCTATCTGGAGGCCTGAGTTTCCAGTGAATATCCTCCACCAGCCCCGTAGCACACCCATTCCATAGTTCCAGTGCAGGACGAAAGTGGTAATCGAGGATAGGAAGACAGTCTTGGGCGTCCGGCAAGGTGAGCTGCCCTTGGCAGCGCCGTACCAGGCAATCAGGTTGTACAGCACGATGAGGCTGACCAAGGAATGAACTCCTGCCCTCGGCCAGCCCATCGGAACAGCCTCTAGCGAGATGTCCCACCACGGCGAGCCTAGCCCGCCGTTGTCCAGCCCCCAGAAGAAGAACACGAAGGCACTGACAACAAGTGGCGGGAACATAGCTACCATGACGTGACTCCAGGTTCTCAGTTCGTGATGCTCGTGGCTGGCCAGACTTCTGACCAGTCCGTAGTTTCGAATCTGTTTCTTGACACTCGACAGGTCGCGCCTGCGGTGCCACATCACTGCTTCCGGATCTGTCCAAAGTCGATATCCGGCCTGTCTTATCCTGTGGTCGAGAATCACATCTTCGGCCCCGATGCATCCGTCTGGGAATCCACCAACCTCTGCGAGGACAGAACGGCGGTAGGCCGAATTGACACCGGGCAGTTGATCGACCTCTTCGAGCGCGCCCTCCCCCTTCCTACCGTAGTTGGTTCCGGCAGTGAATATCCTGCTGCAGAAGCTGACGTCGATAATCTGCTGCTGCAGCGTCGAGCTCTCTGGGGGTGCGAAGTTCGGGCCGCCTACGCCTGCGACTTCGGACTGCTCGAACCAGTGGGCCAGTTTCTCTACCCATTCCTTGGGCACGATGACATCGTCATCAGTAAACATCACCAGATCTGATTCCGTCGAATCAAGTGCGATGTTGCAGGCATCAGCGCGAGTGCGTGAGCCAGCATCGTCGATGAATCGAAGACTTCTGGATTCAGCCTGCTGTCTGCCGGAATCTCCACTCGGTCCAACCACTACAACCTCAAGCGGGCCGTAGTAGGTCTGGGCCATCAGACCGTCCAGCGCAATGCCAAGTTCGTTTGCATTGCCAACACTCGGTATTACAACGCAGACAGAGCGGCCCATGGCTCGCCGCCCTAGTCCGACCTCAAGAGTTCACGGGTCAGTCGTTAGTCACTCGGGGCGCTAGGAAGTACGTCCAACTCGCTCCGCCATCATTACTGTTCCAGTCCAGCCTCAATGGGTACTTGTCTTGAAACTGCATACGAATGTCTTGGGTCAATCCAGAGGCGAGTTTCCTCGTCAGAGGGTCGAGGAATTGCAGGCTGTAGGTGCCTTGGGTAGGCGAGGGGCAGACCAACTCGCTGAGTTCACCGGACTCGAAGCGTACATTGACTCCTTCGCCAGCCTCAACGGTCACGCTTATCCGCAGCTCCTTACTGTCAAGGCTTAGATCTACTAACTCACCTACAAACTTGGCCGCCCTGAGTGCTCTGGAGAGCTTCTCCGCCCCGATGGCGGCACTGCAGTCGAAATCAAGAACTGGAAGTTTAGGTTCCTGCATGGAACCGGTGTCGAGTCCGCGCAGTATTCTGTGGACCTCGCCGACTCTTACATTGACTGCTCCGACCGCGTCATCGTAGTCAATTTCGACCAGGTCGCCCGGGCCAGCGAGAGTCAGGAGGTCACGCAGTTTGCCTAGTTCCAGTCCAATTTCGACCGGCTCGACTTCGTAGGTCTCGAAGCAGGCGTCTGAGATGGTAGCGCTAAGGAGGGCAACGTGAGAACCGTCGACAACGTTCACTGTCAGTCCTTTCTCTCCCCAGCTCAACTTCGCTTCTTCGGTCAGGACCGAGAGCAAATCGACAATCTCCCTCATCAGTTGAGTATTTGCCGTCACTCTCAGCATGGAATCACCTCGTTACATATCTCCTATAAATCGAAGGTCTTTCATTCATTCGGGACACTTATTGGTATTCTCGGAAACGCTTGTCACAATTTTTGCATTGGCAAATTTTAGTTTCTGGTTCATCACTTGACCTAGTTTGCTTGAGTTCGACGAATATCTCGTTACAATCACACACAGGGCAGCGAATGTCCCCCACTCTGAGAGTACCTCGAGCTATTTCCGGCTCAACGACTTCGGTTAAATGCTTGAGCGATTTTTCATCGCCTGTGGCAGTGGCGCTGGTCAGATCCACCGTCTCTCCAGTCATCGGGTCGGTGAAAGTGCCTCCTGAACCGTCTCTGCCAGTCAGAGGTCCCTCGTATTTACACTGGTAATTGTCGCATCTGATGTTCCCTGAAGAATCGGGGTATGACAGTGCACCACATTCAGGACAAAACACCGCTATCGAACACCTAGTCGGTTAAACGCCAACCGAACAGCGACATCCAAACCATCTATTGAACTATCGCTTATGCGCACCAGTGGAAAAGCCCGAACTCAGTCCCTATTGAGCGACTTAAATGGGACCGCACCGTTGAAGCGAAGCCGGCACTACGGAGTAATCATGCGTATTCACTACGATTGGAGGCTTGCTAGAGTCGTCGATTCCGACGGCGAAGTCTTTGACGAGTTGGGTTGGTCGCCCAAAAGGTCTGTCCGCGCTTTGGCAGACCGACTGTCAGACCTGCAATCGGGCAGGATGAGCCCCGAGGCGAGAACCCTCAGTAAGAGATTCCCGGATGCTGAGGCGGATGGAATGGCGGCGATGTCGGACCCCGACTGGCCCGAGCTTGAGGCTGAGGAACAAGAGATGCTCTCTGAGGCAGCGGCTATACTGGCCAAGCGAGGAGTGGCCGATGCCGCTGCCGACCTCGACCGACGACTCGACATGCTGTCTTCGGCGGCGATTGAACTGAGGTCATCGTGGACCACCAGTGAGGCGAGATGTATCGAATGGGCAGGGCTGTTTTTGTCCGAGGTGGATTTAGATGGGCAGAGGCGAGAAATTCCAGCAGCTGTAGCTGAGGCTGAATCGATTGATGCAGTCGCTGTCGCACTCGATGTCGCAACCCCCGCACACCAGCCCGAGCAGGCCGAGTGGGTGGCCTTGAATGGCCATGCGGTTGGCGTTGTTGCTCTGGCAGAGAGGCTGGGAGTGGCCGAGGCGGCCACGCGTGAACTCGCGCGTCAGTACGTACCCACCCTGAGTATGCTAGTCGGCCCGTTAGGAGCTGCTAGGCTAGTGGTGTTAGCAGGAGGTCGCGAGAGACTGGCCAGAATGCCGAGCGGCAGCCTACAGGTCCTCGGGACCCGTGGTGCCATGGCTGCCCATCGCAGGGGCGCTCCCTCGCCCAAGCATTCGCCCGTTCTGTTCTCTCTGCCACAGGTCTCGAGATCTCCTCGATGGGTCAGGGGAAAGATTGCCCGATACATGGCTGGTAAGTGTTCGATTGCGGTTCGCGTCGATCACTTCGACGGCGAGTCGTGGAGTGAGGAAAGGATAGCAGAGATCAACCAAGAGTGCGAGAACATCCGCGAGAGGTTCCCAAAGCCACCAAGGAGGTGAGAGGTTGGCGCGTAAGCCAGTAAAACTCGCTTGGGGGGTCCGTCGTGAGGGTCGTTCTCTGTGGACTAGGAACGCCGTTCGCGGAGTCTCAGTCAGAGGCGAGCGCAGAAAGACGGATTCTCGAATAGAATGGAGGTCTTGGGATCCCACGCGCTCCAAGGTCGCAGCAGCCCTGCTGCGAACCAACGGCGACCCCTCGAGGCTGCTTCCAGAGACAGGCTCGACATGCCTCTATCTGGGTGCGTCGTTCGGCTCTACAGTTTCACACATACACGACCAAGTCTGTGGATCTCAAAATCACCACGGAGGACAAGTCGTGGCAGTGGAGATAGCTCCTCGAGCTATGCGCGACCTGTCGGAACTGTCTTGCCGCAGGCCCGGACTCGTCCCTGTTCTCGGCGATGCTAGGCAGCCACAGACAATAGCTCCCTACATCCGCAGTCAGGCAGACTGGATGCATCAGGACCTCAGTATCGCAGATCAGGCCAAGACCTTCGTTAGAATGGCCGGTGCGTTTCTCAGACCCGGCGGCACTGGTCTGTTGTCACTGAAGGCGGCAAGCGAGAGATCTTCGGACGGCGATGACGACAGCAGGTTCGCGAAGGCCGCGAAGATACTCCAAGAGTCCAACCTCGAAGTGGTCGAAAGAATCGACCTGAAAGGGCTCGAAGAACAGCACGTTGTTTTCCTAGTTAGGAAGACAGCCCATTCAGGTTAATTCAGACCATCCAACGCCGAGTAAAGCCGCGCCGAACACCACGCCGATGACATACATAGCCAGTGACAAATAATTCATCACTAAGCCAGCAAGGGCCTCGTTACGAGAGAGACCATTCATCTCTTTTGAGGCTTTGAAACCCATATGACCAAACACAATTCCAGCAATGGTCGTGAATGGTGCAAGACATGCGGTGAAGCACACAAAACCGGCTGTTATATGGCAAACCCAAGTTGCAATTCCCAGCCACATTGAATATGTGGCGAAGTCGTTCGCCTGCGGGACCGGAAGCATCGGCTGTTGGTAGGCCCCGGTTCCAGCATACGGGTTGAACTCTTGAGAATTTCCAGATTCGGCACTCGGCGTGCCGGAGAGTACCACCGTCTCTGGAGCATCTTCCATGGACCCCGATACTGATAGTGCAATTGAAACTATCTTGGCGTCAGTATCATGGAGTCGAATGGGTTCAGCGGGTCATGCCAGAGTTACCGGAGGTCGAGACTGTCAGACGAGGTCTTGAACGCCATCTCAACGGTCAGCGCATAGAAAATGTCGAACTGCGCCGACCCGATCTTCGTTTCTCGTTTCCCGAAGGATTCGCGTCTAGACTGAAGGGCAGATTGGTCGAGCGCATAGATAGGCGCGCGAAATACCTCCTGATTAGACTCGATAATGGGACTACTTGGATGTGCCATCTAGGGATGACTGGGCGCTGGACTCTGTTGGGAGCAAATAGCACTCAGGGCGATGACGGGAAACATGACTGGGTCGTCATTCATCTCGAAAACGGGATGAGGGCGGTGTTCTCGGACCCCCGTCGATTTGGCTTCATGGACCTCTTCGAGACCTCCGAACAGGGCCAAAACAAGTTTCTCGCTAAACTCGGACCGGAGCCCACTCCGGATTACTTGACTCCAATGAATCTGGCTGAGAACCTGAGGGGTCGAAGGACCTCGATGAAGGCTGCCCTGCTAGACCAGAGAACTGTGGCGGGACTAGGGAATATCTACGTCTGCGAGATATTATTCCGCGCCGGAGTATCGCCACGCAGGACTGCAGCCAGCGTAGCCAGTAAGTTGGGAATCACAGACAGAGTCACGAGGATCACCGCCGCCACCCACGATGTAATCGTAGAGGCGATAGATGCAGGGGGCTCGACCATCAGTGACTTCGTCAATGTAGAAGGTGACCTAGGCTACTTCAGCCACTCTTTCCAGGTCTACGGCAGGGAAGGGAGTCCCTGCCTGTCCAAGGCTTGTGATGCTACCATCAGGCGCATTGTACAATCAGGCCGCTCGACATTCTACTGTCCAAGTTGCCAGCGCTGACACACCTCCAGAGGTGGCACCAAGTCACAACATCCGCCCGAGTGCAGAACACATCTGATGCACATCAACGGCATCACATGTTGCGGCGGAACTTCCCGCCAGTCTCGAAAAGCGCCTGTGTGACCTGGCCCACGGTGCAGTGCTCGACGATCTCCATCATCACCTCGAACAGGTTGCCGCCCTCGCGGGCGACCTGCTTGAGCCTCGCCAGCCCTTCCTCGGCCTCGGCGGCGTGAGCCTGCTTGAACGCCTTGTTGCGGTCAATGACCATCTGCCGCTCGGCCTCGTCCGAGCGGGTGACGTCGACGTCGAAGTTGTCGGCTGACATCACAGCCGATCCCTCGTCGACATAGGTGTTGACTCCTACTATGGGCAACTCGCCCGAGTGCTTTTGGTGCTCGTAGACCATCGATTCGTCCTGGATGCGATTGCGCTGGTAGTTGACCTCCAGAGATCCCAGCACGCCACCGCGTGCATGCATCTCCTCAAAGATCCTCAGCACTCGCTCCTCGACATTGTCGGTCAGCCACTCGGCGATGTAGGAGCCCTGCAACGGGTTTTCGTTCTGTAGCCATCCATACTCCTTGGACAGAATCAGCTGGATGGCCACGGCGTCTCGCACTGTGTCCTCGGTAGGAGTGCCAAAGGCCTCGTCGCGGCTGTTTGTGTGTAGGCTGTTGGCGTTGTCAGCCAAGGCGTAGAGCGCCTGCAGGGTAGTGCGGTAATCATTCCAGGTGAACTCCTGAGAGTGCAGTGACCGACCGCTTCCTTGGATGTGATACTTGAGCTTCTGACCGCGCTCGCCAACCCCGTAGAGATCGCGCATAGCGATGGCCCATATCCTGCGACATACCCGTCCTATTACCGCGTACTCGGCGTCCATCCCGTTGGAGAAGAACCAGCTGAAGTTGCGCACGAACTTGTCAGCTTCTAGCCCGCGTGCGTTAAACAACTCGACGTAAGTC
>PSPX01000030.1 GCA_004195715.1 Methanobacteriota archaeon
ACTGTCTCTCGATGGAGAGTCAGGGGTGATTGGCGGAACTCCAGAGGGAGAGGTTATCGAAATCCGCTACACCATCATCGGTACGAATGCAGTAGGCTCTGCGGCCACCACCATCGATATCAGGGTGGTAGCCGCGGCTCCATACTCCATCCAGTACCTCTCCGATGTCTTGCCGTGCACTTTGGGAGAGGAGTGCTCTTTGGGCTCGCCGCTGGTCATGGGCGGCACTGCAGACATGTGGTCGGCAAACCCTCCTCTTCCTAGGGGGCTGACTATTCTTGAAGACGGTTCGATAACGGGAATAGCACGCGATCTTGGAGACTCCAACCACACAGTTACCGCTTCGAACTCAGGTGGCTCCATCGAGACTTCGATTAGGATTATCACCTTACATGAGGAGCCTACGGCTCTTTCCTACCCCGGACATCCGTTCTATTGGACCATAGATGTGTCAGTACAGGTCATACCGTCTTCTGAGGGAGGAGAGGTTACGGACTGGTCGATTGAACCTCCTCTTCCTGAAGGTGTGTCATTGCACCAGATCGACGGCTCCCTGCGGGGAACTCCGATTTCGGTGCACCCCCTGAGAGAGTACGTAATCACTGCCCACAACACCGGTGGCTCGCTCTCTTCGACCATTCTAATCGACGTCAGGGATATCCCGGTAGAGGGCATTGGGTACGAACCCTACCAGTTCGATCTCAGGACTGGTGATGACATCGGACAGGTCGTGCCGATCTGGCAGGGCGGCACTCCGGACACCTGGGAAGTCAACCCACCGTTGCCCACAGGTTTCGCCTTCGACCATTACACCGGGGAGATTAGCGGCACAGCAACCCTCCTGCAACCGTGGACCCATCACACTGTCTGGGCAAACAACTCAGGTGGCCCAGCTTCGACTCCGCTTCAGTTCCGGGTGACCAGCCTGCCTCCTGATGAGATTTCCTGGCCCGGTATCGAATTCGCATTGGAGGCCAACGAGAGTATCATCATCCCAGTCACCAACGACGGCCCTGATATTGAGACCTGGGAGGTCGTCCCTCCGTTGCCCTCTGGCCTTACTTTGCTTGCCAACGGAACCATCGCTGGAACTCCGGACGAGCGTACCATTTGGAGGCAGTACACCATCTGGGCCAACCCACGACCTCGAAGCCGACCAGTCAGACCTGCTGCGTGGCATGGGGAAGACGAACTGGGGCGGCTGGCCTTCACCAGTTCTGCCGATTGGAAAATGGTCCTTCCCAATCGGCTTCACCGAGGAGGGCTATGGCTCGACAATACCCGTGATCTCTGCCAGTCACGTCGGCCGTGGAAGGATGCTAGGATATGGTCACGAGAGCTGGGTTGATGGAGCTGGAGTCAAGGAGACCGAGTTCTCTCTACGCGCCGTCGAGTGGGTCTGCGGCCAGAACGCCGATGTAGGTCTAGCCTACGGCGCCGGATACGATGACTTCGAGGATGAATTGCAGGGCGAGGGTCATACAGTTCACCTCTCAGTGACTCCGGCAGACCTTTCGGGAATAGATTGCCTGCTCGACGAGTTCTGGAACGGCCATGATGATACTGACAACCAGAATCTCGTTGACTTCATGCTTGCAGGAGGCGGCCTGATAATGGGAGGTCACGCTTGGTATTGGTCGTATTCTAATAGCGACGTGTCGCACAACTACCCTGGCAACAAAATTGCCAAGACGACTGGGTTATTCGTATCCCATGCTTGGGGCTACAACAGTATCGATTTCAGAGTCGCGCCTCATGAGTTGACACGTCCCCAAGCAGCTATCGATGCAATCCGAGCTGACCGAATTGACAATCAGACCCTGTCTGTCGCGGACGCGACCATTGCCGATGCCACCCTATCTTCGTGTACTGGTGTGGTGGCTCTGGATTTCCATGACTTCTGGGGTCCGCTACGAGAGACGGTCAATACCACTGGATGGACCATTATCCAGTATGGTACCCTTTGGCAGAATGTTGGCTACAACCTTGGAGAGGATCCAGTTGCAGATACTCTCCTTAGAGTGGAGACTGCACTGACGCAAGGGCTGCCTGCAAACGAACTGCCCGCCCATCCTAGCCATGCCGAGTTCCCCGGAGAGGTCCCAGCGAACGCCACAAGAATTACCCGAACCATGTCAATCGACGGGAACCAGAGTGGATTGCCCGGGAATTTTGGTTATTCTGGGGCGCGATCACACATCCGAATGACCACAGGCCTGTACGCCGCTCCCGGCGAGGTAGTGACCGTATCTCTGCCCTCTGGAATAGTCGATTCTGGCACCTATGTCCTAGTTGGTGCCCACAGCGACAGTCTGTGGGGCAAGAGTCAGCTCCACCGACACCCTCAGATTGTCAGATGGTGGTATGTTGACAACACCACAATGGAAGTAGGCAACGCCTTCGGTGGCCCGATATACATTGGAATCGAAGCCGGCTCGACACTCGGTAATTTCGACATCACAATATCTAATGCCGTCAAGGCTCCAAGGTATATTCACGGAGAGACTGATATCTTCCAGTGGCAACAACAGTATCGCCATGATCCTGCGCCTTGGGCTGAGATTGGCAGTGGCCAGTTCATTCTGACAGTTCCAAGTTATGAGATTAGGGATCTAGACAATCCTCAGGATTTGATGGATTGGTGGGACGAGGCTTTGGGAATGGAACACGAGATATATGGATACACACCTTGGCCAAGAGTGGAGAGAGCAGTCTTCGATGCACAGATTTCAGTAGGATGGATGCACTCTGGATATCCGTTTATGGCACATGATTTGAGCGTGGCAGGTGTTGTCGACGTATCTTACATGAGCGAGAACGGTGATTGGGGTATGTTCCACGAACTTGGTCACAACCACCAGTGGATGCCATCTACACTGCCAGGTACTACCGAGACAGGTTGCAACTTCGCCAGTGTCTACTTGATGGAGGAACTCGTTAACCCTCCTAATCTGCGCCCAGCCGATCCACAGCGGGCGTACTTTGAGGACGGCTCGAACATTTCCAACTGGTCCACATGGGTCGCCTTGGACACCTTCCTAGTCATCAAAGAAGAATGGGGTTGGGCCCCAATCACGGAAGCTCTCGCCGTCTACTATACACTCCCAGCCGCTGAGGTGCCGAGCGGTGGCACTGAGGAGTTCAACGCCTGGGTGCTGCACCTCTCAAACACTACCGGCTACAATCTCGCTCCCTACCACGCTGCGTGGGGCTTCCCTCTGACGCAAGCCACCTATGACGCGCTCGCGCATCTGCCGGTATGGGTCGACGACCCTCTGCGCGGCGATTTCTACGTCTACGACGCAATACTTCGCAATCTGTCCGCGACTAACGTCACCAGCAGCACTGCGGATGTCACGTGGGACGTCTATGACAACGGTACCAACACCACTCTCACCGTCTACTATGGGCAAACCGACATGGGCAACAATTCCCAACTCTGGTCATACAGCGTCAGCGCCGGAACACCGCAGGTAGGCCCCGGTTCTGCCGGCATCAGTTTCGCGGACGACACTACCTACTACGTCCGCATCATGGCGTCAAACGAAGAGGGCGAGGCATGGTTCGGTCCGATATCAGTGACACCTAACTGAGTTTCTTCAGCAGAGTCTCGAAGGAGATGTTGGGTATGTACTTCTGATGCCAGGTCGCCAGAGGTATCCAGATGAGAGTGTGGGCGATGGTCGCAGCGAACGCAGGTACGAGCTCCAGCCTAGGCTCCCCCTGCATCGCCGATGCCACAGCACCAAGCACAGCGAAATGAGCAACATAGATCGTCAGCGTGATGCGGCCAGCGGGCTCAAGGAACGCTAGACGGTCACCTCCGCCCGGTTCGCCACCACGCGCCTCCGAGCCCTCAAGCGCTCTGTGGGTGAGCAGCACGAAGGTACCGGAAACGACGAGGAAGGCGGTGCTCGCCGGGAAGAAGGTCAGGACCGCCTCTCCCTCGGTCAGAGCCCAAGGGATTCCCTCGAATACTGCAACGGCCGCTGTGACTGCGGTAGCAGTGAGCCCAAGGGCGATGCCGCGCTCCCTCGCAGTCGGATTATCGGCGAGTTCGTAGATTAAGGAGCCCAGCAGCACATAACCCAGCCATGGTACTGCGGGATATGTGCCGTTCCACAGCAGCCTAGCGAGCCATTCCGAGGCTCCTTCGGACCCGACTCTCTCCCACCATGGCCAGTCCGGGCCAGAGACGTCCCCGAGAGCCAAGGGGAATGCCATCATCACCAACATTAGTACTGCGCGAGAGCGCATGGAGAGTCGAATCAGGGCAGGTGCTAGCAGGGCAGCGATTGCGAGCAGTGTCAGGACACCCGGAGTCTGCCACTCGAAACGACCTCCCCTGTCGGCGCTGAGGAGAAGGTTGACCAGCAGTTGACACAGGCTCAGCAGCAGAACTCTGGGAACCAGCCAACGCATCCATATCCCGGCGGTGTGGCTAGGGTCAGCGGCTCTGCGAACCGCACTCATGTGGATGCCCCAGCCTGATATGGCGACGAACATCGGCGCGGCCATCCCTCCGAAGGCGGCTGCGACGAAGGCAGCTGGGTGACCCACACTGATTCCTTCGGGCGGGATGATGGCTGCCGTGTGGACTTCGACCATACATAGTACGGCTATGGCTCTCATTCGGTCGATGTGACTCAGTCTCAATCAAACATCTCCTCAATTCTCGATCCAACTTCGACTTCTTCATCAGATAGGGTAATCGAACCAAGCATCTCCTCTATGGTGCCCCGGTCCACTTCGTCGCGATGATACAGCACCATCCACGGCTCACCCTTCTCCAGATAATCTCCTACCTGCACCTCGAGTATGGCTCCTACGGCGCGGTCGACGGAGTCGCCCAATCGCGCTCTCCCAGCACCCAATCCCGAGCATACCCGAGCGATTGCCATGGCGTCGATGTCCTCGACCCAGCCCGTGGTACCTACTGACAGTTCAGTGGTGTTGAGATTCGAATCCATCAGACCTAGCCCGCGCATCAGCGAAGCGTCGCTATCGAATATCGAAACATCGCCTCCCTGAGCTTCTACTAACAGGCGAAAGCGCTCGAAGGCCGAACCATCCTGTAGGCTGTCGTGAATCATCACCGCACCGGTCTGAGGGTCTTCGACTAGGCCGGTGGCGTGCAGCAGAAGGCCGCCCTGCACACAGACCAGCTCCTCAAGGTCTTCTGGACCGCTTCCGCACAGTGTCTCGACGCTCTCGAAAATCTCTAGTGAGTTGCCAATGGCGCAACCCAACGGGTGCTGCATCGAAGTCAGAACCGCTGTGGTGCGAATGCCCATGCCGTTGGCTGCACCGACCATCGAGCGCGCTAGTTCCACAGCCTGCTCGCGCTCGACCATGAAGGCGGCTCGGCCGAACTTGACGTCTAGTACCATCGCTGACAGCCCCTCAGCCGCCTTCTTGGACAAGATGGAGGACGTGATTAGGGGGATTGATGCGACCGTCCCTGTCACATCTCGAAGCGCATACATTCGCCGGTCAGCCGGAACCAGAGCATCGCTCTGGCCTACCATCGCAACACCGATGCTCTCTACTTGCTGTCGGATGCCTTCAGAGTTCATCTCGACACGAAGGCCAGGGATACTCTCTAACTTGTCCAGCGTGCCTCCGGTGTGGCCGAGCCCTCGTCCTGAAATCATCGGAACCATCAGACCGCATGCGGCCAGAGCAGGGGCGAGCACGAGCGACACCTTGTCACCGACTCCCCCGGTTGAGTGCTTGTCAACTATCAGTTTAGAAATCTCAGAGTCCCATTCAAGAATTTCGCCCGAGTCTCTCATTGCCTCAGTGAGAGCAATTGTCTCTGACTCCGTGAGCCCCTCGTCGTAGACACCGCGTAGCCAATCAGTCAACTCGTCATCAGAGAGTGAACCGTCAACGACGCCCTGAACGAGGTCTTGAATCACCTTGGACATCACTCCTCCTCTCCGAGCTCGGCCCGCACCTCTTCGATTGTATGTCCCTGATCGAGCATCCACTGGACCTCGTCGCGCGTGACTGATTCGAATCCAAAACCATCCAGTCTGATGGATCCGTGTGAGCCGTCGTCGCGCCCTTCGGTGCGCGCGCGAGCATCCTCTGCCCCCTCATCGAAACTAGTTCCCTTGAGAATTGCCATATGGGCGTCGGGATCGTCGAACCTGTAGCCAGAGTCATCGACCAACACCTCACCGGTACCTTTGCGAGGTTGCAGGAACATCGAGGCACCGGCTAAAACCAGTGATATCGTAGATATCACCATCAGCCAGAACAGGAACTTGGCCCCCGGTCTCGACAGAGGGTCTTCCCTGATGTTCAGGATGCCGCCACTCGGTTCTCCTTCCTCCTCGGAACCGTTCCCTTCTCCCTCGCCGTCGCCTTCACCACCGTCTTCTCCACCGACATCCACGATGATATGGCACCCATGCTGCTCTCCATCAGGAACACCGTTCTCGTCTACATCTCCAGAGATCATGGCGAAAGAGGGCGAACGAAGCACACTCTGGGCGAAAGCCGACTCTTCACCGTCGAGTATGCAGTCACCATCAGTGTCGTTAGAGAGTGGGTTACCGTTGAGTTGGAATTCCTCGAGGTTGTTCAGGCCGTCCTCATCAGGATCGAGCGACTGCTCGCTGAGAGCGGTCCCTAGTACAGCCGCTGAGTGCCTGTTAAGTCCGAATTGTGCTTCCCACTGGTCCGGCATCAAATCGCCGTCTGAGTCAGTTGTCGAATCGAGCCGGTTCCAGTCCTCCTCAAAGGAGAAGAGGTACTCTGCAGCAAGGCCATCATGGTGGATGAGCACACCCATCTCCCGATTACGTAGGGCCGCGCTTGAACCCCAGTTCATGCTTCCCACTAGGACACTCTCACCATCGATTATCGCACCCTTGTTGTGCAGTTTGACGATACTGTTGGAGTACGCCATCAATCGAGCCGTCGTATCGAGGCCCTCGGTGGCGTTCCAGTCGGTGTTGAACATGTGGATAGTATCTCGAATCTCCTCATCCCACTCGGCATAGTAGCCGTTCAGCATCAGCCGAATATTGACCCCGCGCAGCGCGGCATCGTGTAACGCTGCTATGATTGGATTATCTCCGAAGCCCCAGTACCAGTCGAGGTCGAGGTACTGTACTGAGAGCTCAATCGAAGTCTCCGCTGAACCGAGCATGCCGACTATGCCATCGATGCAGTCGTCGGGGCAGGTCATCAACTGAGCCCCGAAGGGCCCTTGGTGAGTGGGAGTGGGATTCGTGATGCCGTCGTGGCTGGGCTCGTCTAGTGTCCAGTCGAACGTAGGGGAGTGCCTGAAGGAGTGCGGTGATATGTGCAGGTGTTGGGGATTCTCATCCCAAGCCATTCTGGAGAGTACCAGCTGGGCAGCGGTCTCTGAGTTCAAGATGACCGACCACTCTCGATTTCCGACTCCATCGGGAGGGATGCTACTGTCCTTCCAGTTGCCAGACGAGATCCAGACGCTCTCGGCATCCCTCACCGCCACCTTGCTGTGGATGTATGTGTAGGGTGAGCTGATTAGCGTCGGGTCCTCCATCCAGAGGACATTGCCCCCGGCATCGTGGAGAGCCTGTGCATGCCCTCTCTGGCTGTTCACCGTGCTACTACTGCTGAGGATACCCTCCTCAAGCAGCAACGTCACTCCGACACCCCTGTCTATGGCATCCAGAAGAGCGTGAGTAAGATCGGGACTCATGAACTGGTATACATGCAGGTGGATTGATTCCTCGGCATCGCCGATCCACTGTATGAGGTCGTTGAACGCCGAGTCGGGACCGATTGAGGCAGACACGGTTGAATCGGCCTCGGTCGTGAAGTGTCCGCCGTCACAAAACGTCGAGGCGCCGATGCGTATCCACCTCTGCTCCCAGTCGGCTCCCGAGTCAGTGTCAGGGTAGTCGCCACATCCGGAACCTCGCATCAGAATGAGTCCGGGAGAACCATCTCCAGGGACCGATACGGCCCCGCCCTGCCATCCGTCAATATCAGCAATCCCGCCGCCGAAGGCGATGGCATCGACTACCGTTCCATCAGGTGCCCTCAGTTGCAGTGCGCTGCCCGAGTCGACCAGCCAAGGCATGTTGTTCAGGATGACGTTTCCGTCCAGTGCTGCTATGCCTCCGTCCGCGAGGAGGTTGGCCGGGTTCTCTGTCAGCACCACCGACGCACCGGCGGCGATGGTCAATTCGTTCACCATGGAGATCCAAGGTTCAGTTGAGCGTATGCGCTCAATTGTCCATCCGGCTAGGCTGACCGCGGTATCGCCCATATTGGTAATCTCAAGCCAGTCGTTGTCCCGGTCCGGGACCTCCGCTGGCATGATGCGGGTGAACTTCAGGCTGTACTCGCCGTCCCACTCGACCGGCTCAACCGGAGGTTCCCACAGCCAGACCATGTTGTTCTGGTGCTTCCCTGTGTCCTCTCCGATCAGCACTCGACCGTCATTGAGCACCGCGAGGTTGTCCGGTCCGGCGATTCTGTTGGCATCGCACTGGTCAGTCGAGGCTGCGCTCGAGTAGGTCCCACCTACTATCGCCGGTTCTATTCTGCTTACGCCCCATCCCGGCTCCACTGGCATCCTGTAGACGATACCACACCGGTTCTCGGAGACGTCGATGTCACCCTGCCCATCGCTCATGTCGTAGCGGACGTCCGACATCGCGAGATAGAGGTAGCCTGGCGCATCCGGGTTGAAGACAACTCCCTCCATCTTGTTCCATTCGTCACTGGCCCCGATGGCTGCCGCGGCCTTGCGTGACTCGAGGAAGGCAACCCTGTCGTCATGGGCCGACTCGATGCTGCCGTCGCCATCGAGGTCCTCGTTGAGACGTCCCTCTGCCCAGTCGTTGATATCATCCTCAGTGATGTATGAATTTCCTCCAGAGACGTAATCTGCAGTCGTGATTCCATCGTACTCGTCGACCCAAGCACCGATTACCGCATTGCTAGATGAGGCCATTTCCACCCACTCGACATCGAATCCGGTGGTCGCTGAGTTGCTGCCGGAATCCTGCGTGACCTTGGCTGCGTACAGGGTCCCCGCACTGAGGTCGCCGACTGTGTTTGCAATGAACTTGAACAGAACTGTATCATAGCCGTCGTCGGACAGGTAGACCGTCCTCTCGTCCGGCATCACTTGGGCGTTCTCGTGCGAGTACCTGCCCATTGCCATATGCTTCACGAGGTTGGGATTCGGCGAGGCAGCGCTACTAATCTCGATGATGTAACCGTAGTCGTAGGGGTTTGGATAGTGGCCAAGGTAGTCCTCAAGCTCCTCCTGGTCGGAGTGGTACTGGTAGGAGGGGTTGTTCCAGTTCTTTGTGTCACTGAAGTAGAGCTCTTCTGAAGCCAGGGGAGTTCCCCATGGGCTCATGCTACCGAAGCACAGCACCCAGCCTCCGTTCACCGAGCTGAGGTCGCGCATCATCCCGCCGAGAACATCCCATCTCGAGGTGGCGCCGTTCCACTCGATCAGTATCTGACTGATTCCCGCTGGCCTATTTTCCCAAGTGGTGTAGAGATACCCCTTCGTACCCTGTGAGTTAGTCGGAACGAATGCGTTGAAGTCAGGCCGATCACTGACAAACAGCAGTTCGCCATCATCAGCGGCGTAGATGCCTCCTGCCACGCCTCCCTCCGACAGCGCATCGCCATTCTGTAGCAGGTGTTGATACTGACCGTAGGAGAGTCTGATGCTCGTTCTCTCGGCCAAATCCGCAGGCAGTGCCAGCTCGGGAATGCTGCTGGGCAGGTTGTTCCAGTCAATGCTTTTCACGACACCGATTGTCGCATCGATGTAGTTGTCATCCGGGTGCATCGCATTGACGAATAAATTTCCATTGGCGTCTACGTACATCCCCGTCACCTCGGCATCTAGGGGCATTGTCATGATTCGGGTGAGTGAACTCGGAGGTTCTCCTCCTCCCTCTCCGCCGCTTCCAGTAGTCTCGGAGTTCTCAGCCCCGGGGGTGTTCTCCTCAGAATCTATCCAGTCCGCTGTTGCGTCCGAGGAATCTGGAATCTTGGAGACTCCGTTGGAGGCCTCGCCCGAGGTCACAGTATGGACTACAGTGCCGCCGGCGTCCTTGAGGTACAGGGTCTCGCCGGCATTGTTCAGGCGCAAGGTGCCGACCTCGTTCTCGGCGATGATGGCATACGAGCCAGCTGTCAAGACATAGGGAGTGGCGAGCTGGTCGAAGTCAACCCAAGTTTCTGCATCGATTGGGTGCACCCAGCCGCCGATGTCCTCAAGAATCCAGTTTTCGAGACTAATTTCAATCGAACCGGAGTTGTGCAGTTCGACCCATTCTCCAGCCGGGAACACTCCTTGATCGGAGCCGTCAGCATTGGTCATCATCTCGTTGATACATACTCCAGAGCAGTTCGCGGAGCGGCTGGAGGCGCTTCTGAAAAGTGTCGTTTCATTGAGCCCATCAATCAGGATTGGTGATAGTGACATCACTACAAGAATGACTAGTGAGAGTGCCGTTGCACCGCGTCTAGAGCGACCACTCATGAGGAGTTGCTGCCCGCCGACACGGGTTCAACCCTTCGTGCACGCGGGCCCGCAGCCGGCAAAGCCGGCTGTGCCGGATTGCGAGGTACAGCGTCGCTACTCATCCTCTCTCAAGAAGAGAGGGGCAGCACTCATCCCCCTCCCGCCATAGGCAAGCAGTCCGATACCGGCGACGTATAGGAGCGCAGCGATGTAGGAGAATGTAGTCAATGCCTCAAGTTCACAGTCACCTTTGCCCCCGAAGTCAGTCCACCACGTCGCGCCCATGTGATCGATTACCGTGCACTTGAACGACGCAGCATCATCATCACTGATTTCACTGAAGGTGTGAATCTCGAAAACAGCAGACACCAGGGGCGAGTCGGGATTGCCGTCGCCATCGCTGTCGGTGAAGTCCGGATTCATCGCACCCGCCCATCTGAGGTCGAGGTAGAATCTAGAAACGGACTTGCCGTACATTGCGACGTTAGTTACCGGCTCGACCTTGATGTCAACGCTTGAGCCGAAATAGACCGGCAGTGCACCAGGAAGAACTGCTACCTCACCTAGGCTAAATCCGACCAGCTTGGCTTGAATCTGGTTTTCAGCAGGATCTAACTCAATGTGATGTTCGACCATCTCGATTTCCTTGTAGGTCACGGTATCTCCCACTTCGGTCTGAGCCACCGAGTATCCAACTAGATTGACACTGAATGGCTCATCGGCGTCTGCGATGCCGCCTATGGTTCCAGTGATCTCGGTATTGGCATTGCCGACGTGGTCTGAGAGTAACCCATACACACTCGCTTCTCGGTGGGGGGCTCTCCACGGCAGGTGCTCTGTCATTCCATAGGTCTCGTTGACCTCGCACTCGACTCCGTACTCGGCGTTGCCGGCAGCATCGAGTTTGAAGTCGCACAACCCGTCTCCGTCGGAGTTGATGTAGCCCTCCATGAAGGCATGCTCGGCAGTACTCAGATTGTCAACACTAGTTGGAATCTTCATCTGGTAGACCGAGAAGTCCCCAGTGCTCTTGCCTTCAGATCCGTAGTAAGTCTCGTTGGTCTCAAGTTTCACCCAACTGTTTTCCTCCCCATAAAGTCCAGCTAATACGGGATCGCTCCACCCGTACAACCAGTTGTTTATTGATTGGGTAGTCCATGCCGAGGAACCATATTGGAAACCCAGAAGAGCCCCTACTACTTCTTCGAACATGAAGTCCTTGACCCAACTTCTCAGAGCGGCTGCCTCAGAATCTGAGATGTCGTATAGTCCGCCGACATAGGCATCATCCCAAATATGCACGGCGCCCCCCATGACAGGGCCTTCCGATCCAGTTGGAAGAGATACTCCTGAGAACTCGCCGTAGACGAATGCTGTAGCGAAGTCTCCGGTCAGCGCGTATTCAGAATCGTACAGGATT
>PSPX01000004.1 GCA_004195715.1 Methanobacteriota archaeon
AGCCAGGCACACTGCGCCCACTCTCCTCAAGTCGCTCAACCATGCTAGCGGAGCCTATTGAATCCATCATCTGAAAAGGTCCTGATTTCCAATTGAACCCTGCCTTCATGGCAGTGTCTATCGAATAGATATCACCTGTCACATCGGGTACGAGATGCGCTGCGTAAGACAGTGTGTCAAGCAGGATGTCCGAGACGAAGGCGGCGCCCTCGTCGGGGTAGTCAATCAAAGGTCCAAGACCCTGTTTGCCCATCCTAGACGAGGAAAAAGCTGCCTTTCGATTTGCAGGTGCGTATTCGCCTGTAGTCAAATTTCTGGCCTCTTTGACGCGCTTGCCACCCTCTTTATTGAGGCGATAGAAACCTCCCTTGCCCTTACGGCCAGTGTACCCCTCGGCAATCATTGCCTGGATGATATCCTCACCAGTACCTACGATGTCGTGGAACGGGTCATCATCAGGTAGGTGTGAAATCAGACTCTCAATCACGTGCACGCTCAGGTCTATGCCGACCAGATCCATCAGTCCGAACACCGCTGTCTTGGGTATTCCGATCGGTCGGCCCAGCATCGCGTCTGCCTGCTCTACCGTGAACCCATGGTCGATTGTTGCCTTGAATGCCCTCTGGATAAAGTACACACCGAGCCTGTTACCAACGAATCCAGGGGTATCGTTGCACATTATCACCCGCTTTCCTAAACGCTCGTCGGCAAAGGCGCAGAGCCTGTCCGTCACTGAGTCATTTACTTCGGAGGAGGTGACTACCTCGAGGAGGGGGAGGTATCTCGGCGGATTGAAGAAGTGAGTGATCAGGAAGCGAGAAGCCATCTCAGAAGACATGCCCTCGACGAGCTCGGATCGAGGCAGCGTGGAGGTGTTTGAGGAGACAATGGTTCTAGGACCAAGGTGCTCGGACATACTAGCGTAGAGTTTTTGTTTGATGTCGAGGTTCTCAATGATGACCTCAATTACCCAGTCGGCCTCAGAGAGTTTGTCCAAATCGTCCTCGATATTACCCGAACTGATGAGTTTTGCATTGCGCTTGTGCATCAGCATCTCGGGATTTGACTTCGCCATCTGCTCGACCGCTGTTCTGGCGATAGCGCTGCGATCGTCACCCTCCTTTGCGATGTCCAGCAGAAGGACCTTGCAACCGGCGTTGGCGCAGTGGGCAGCAATTCCGGCCCCCATCACACCGCTGCCTATGACGGCGACGCTCTGTATGGAACCAGACAAGAATACCACCTAGACCCTCTCGAGCACAGTGGCCATGCCCATTCCGCCTCCAACACATAGGGTGGCTAGTGCGTGTTCAGCGCCGTTCTTCTGCATCAGTTGAGCGGCTTTGCCGGTGATTCTGGCACCGCTGGCGCCAAGGGGGTGTCCTAAAGCGATGGCTCCGCCATCGATGTTGACCTTGTCTGTATCCAGACCAAGCTCTCCTATCACCGCTAGAGATTGTGCGGCGAAGGCCTCGTTGAGCTCAATCAGGTCGATGTCGTCAAGAGAAAGTCCAGCCCGCTCCAGTGCCTTACGAGAGGCGGCAACGGGACCAATGCCCATGATCTCGGGAGGGCATCCGGAGACGGCGGTGCTCTTGATGCGGGCCATCGGCACGAGGCCGTGCTCTGCTGCGAACTCCTCCGAGCAGACGAACACGAAGGCTGCACCATCGGTGAGAGGGGAAGAGGTGCCTGCGGTGACTGTGCCGTTGACATCGAACGCTGGACGCAGCTTTCTGAGTACCTCGGCGTTGGTCCCAGGCCTTATGCAACCATCCTCGTGCACCGTACCATCTGTGGTCTCAATGGGTACTATCTCATCGGCGAACGAACCCGACTCGCGTGCATTGTTGGCCCTTGCTTGACTCTCGATGGCAAATGCCTCTTGGGCATCACGGTCGATTCCATGAATCTTGGATAGGTTCTCGGCAGTAATCCCCATCGCGGTCATCGCCTCCTCGGCGAGCAAGGGGTTCGGCATCGGGTTGAATCCACCCATGGGGATACGCGACATGCTCTCTACGCCACCAGCGATGAAAGCGTGCCCCTGTCCTGAGTTAATGCGTGCTGCTGCATCATGTATAGACTGCATTGAAGAGCCGCAGAAGCGGTTGATGGTAACTCCAGGGACAGTCTCGGGAAGATCAGTGAGGAATGTGATGATTCGGGCTAGGTTGTAGCCCTGCTCGGCCTCGGGGAAGGCACAACCCACGATTAGATCCTCAACTAGGGATGGGTCGATTCCGGCATCCGATATCAGTCGGTTCACTACCGCTGCGGCGATGTCGTCGGGTCTCGTCCTTGCCAGCGCCCCCTTCTTTGCGGGAGTGAAGGGTGAGCGACCATAACCAACGATAACGGCAGGCATATCCTGCCTTATCGCGCTGCTATAAATAAACTTCAAGTATCAATAATTACACCTACGGTGTAGTTTTACACTTGAGTTTGAATTAATTCAGTAGCGTGCTAAATTGCGAAAACAAGGGAAAAATATCGAATCCGTAAGTTGATGGCCTCGGGCCCTGCTCGACCGACGAGGTGAAAATGTGTCAGACGAAGAAGTAGGCCGGGTCGACCGGTATTTCCGGAAGGTTGGCGTAGCGGCTCTTGAACTCACAGGAGATCTCTCTATCGGCGACAGGATTCGGTTCTCGGGTGCGACAACGGACTTCGAGATGGTTGTTGAATCCATGCAGATTGACCTGAATCCGGTTGAGGGTGCTGGAGCAGGTGATGATGTCGGAATCAAGGTCCCCGAGAGGGTGCGACCAAGCGACAGCGTGATTCGATTAGATTCAGGAGCAGCAGGAGTCAGCCCTGAGATGATCAGGTATGCCGTAATTGCTGTTGTTGTGCTAGCCGCTGCGTACATGCTGTTAGGCTAAGCTGTGGAATATCACACCTTCACCGAACTCAGTAACGGGTCTGGAGTTTGCGTTATTTACGGCTTCGGCCGCGGCCTGAACGCCGACCATTGCGTCCACCATTGGATTGGTGATTTGATTTCCCATTCGAGCGGCTACCGTTGGATTTGTTATTGCGCGGCCAGCGCCGGCCACGGCCTCGATTCTGCTGCTTCTTGGGCGCCTTGTTGCCCTTGCGAGACCGGGCCTTCTCAGAGTGGAAAGGTTGGTCCTCATCAACAGGGATATCCTGACGAATCGTCTTCTCAATACCACGCAGATACTCACCTTCGTTCTCATCGCAGAAAGCAATGGCGATACCCCCTTGGCCTGCACGTCCCGTGCGTCCAATGCGGTGCACATAGACATCAGGCTCGTTGGGTAGATCCAGATTGATGACGTGGCTGATGTGTGGCGACTAGTACCTGGAGGGTGCCCCTGCGGAATCGACGGAGGGCCTTCTCACGCGCGCCCTGACTCTTGTTGCCGTGGATTGCGAGTGCTTCGATACCGTCTTGTCCGAGCTGCTTGACGATGCGATTGCAACCGTGCTTGGTGCGACTGAACACGAGTACCTTCTCGGGTCGCTCCTCCTCGATAATGTAGGTCAAGAGGCCACGCTTATCACCCTTCATGACAAACATTAGGGATTGTTCAATGGCCTCGACGGTGGTCGATTCAGGTGTGATGGAAACTCTTACCGGGTCGTAGAGCATACCACGGGACAATTCGACAATCGAGTGCGGTATGGTAGCACTGAACAGCAGACTCTGGCGTTTCTTTGGAATTTGTGTAAGAATTTTGCGGATGTCTCGGATGAAACCCATGTCGAGCATTCGATCCGCCTCATCGAGGACGAGGAATTGCACGTGAGACAAGTCAACGTATCCCTGAGAGATGAGGTCAAGCAAACGACCGGGGGTGGCGACTAAGATGTCAACGCCTCGGCGTAGATTGTTCACCTGTGGGCGCTGCGATACTCCGCCAAACATGACCATTGAACGGATGTCTAGATGTCGTGCATATTGCTCGATATTGTCGTGAATCTGGGATGCGAGTTCACGCGTTGGACACAGCATCAGAGCGCGGATGCGGCGTGAGCCCGCGCGCGGATTTTCGGCCATCGCATCGAGGATTGGTAAGGCGAAAGCGGCAGTCTTTCCCGTGCCCGTTTGGGCGCAACCAAGCATGTCGCGGCCTTCAATGAGGTCAGGGATGGCTTGGGCTTGAATCGGTGTTGGCGTGACGTACCCAATCTCGTCAAGGGCATCCAGCAAAGGTTGACAGAGATTGAGAGAAGTGAAATCCATAGGGGTCAACTCACATGTGTGCGATGATGGCGGCACCGAACTCACTGCACTTGAGCAGAGTCGCATCGTCCATCAGGCGTTCGAAGTCGTAGGTCACGGTCTTAGCGCTGATCGCACCTTCTACACCGTTGACAACAAGGTTGGCGGCCTCTGTCCAACCCATGTGGCGCAGCATCATCTCCGCCGACAGAATCAGGCTTCCAGGGTTGACCTTGTCTTGCCCGGCGTACTTGGGAGCGGTACCGTGAGTGGCCTCGAAGATGGCGACCCCGGTGTCGTAGTTGATGTTGGCACCGGGAGCAATTCCGATGCCTCCAACTTGAGCTGCAAGCGCGTCCGAAATGTAGTCGCCGTTGAGGTTCATGGTGGTCAGTACACCGTACTCGCGAGGACGAGTGAGGACCTGTTGGAGCATGGCATCCGCAATGACGTCCTTGATAGTGATCTCAGTGCCTGTTCTTGGATTGGTCATGGTGCACCAGGGCCCGCCATCGAGTTCGGTGGCTCTGAATTCGTCCTTTGCGAGTTGATAGCCCCAGTCACGGAAGCCTCCCTCTGTGAACTTCATGATGTTGCCCTTGTGAACCAGTGTCACACTGTCCTTGTCGTTCTCGATTGCATGATTGATTGCTGCGCGGACAATGCGTGCCGTCCCTTCCTGACTGACTGGTTTGATGCCGATGCCGCTGGTATCAGGAAATCGAATCTTGTCGACGCCCATCTCATTCTGGAGGAAGTTGATCACTTTGTTGACTTCATCACTGCCCGCCTCCCACTCGATACCGGCATAGACATCCTCGCTGTTTTCTCGGAAGATTATCATGTCCACCGCTCCCGGATCCTTGACTGGGCTCGGAGTTCCTGTGAACCAGCGAACGGGGCGAACGCATGCATAGAGGTCGAGTTGTTGGCGGAGCGCCACGTTGAGACTGCGGATGCCGCCACCGACTGGAGTTGTCAATGGTCCCTTAATCGAGACTAGCCCCTCGCGCATTGCTTGCTTGGTGGCCTCGGGTAGCCACTCACCGGTGGCATCGAAGGCTTTCTGCCCGGCCAGTACCTCACTCCAATGGATGCTGCGCAGGCCTCCATAGGCTTGCTCGACTGCGGCGTTTACCACAGCCATCATGACTGGTGTGATATCGGTGCCTATACCATCACCTTCGATGTAGTGCACGATGGGGTCGTCGGGCACGCTCAGGCGGCCTTCCACCATCGATACTTGGGTACCCTCGACCATGTCTCTCAGCGCGCCGACCAACCCCCCCTTCATGAAGCCAACCCTTCAAGGACGATGGCGATGGTGAGTGAAACATGAAAGGGGAGGTGAAGTGGACCGGAGCAGGCGGTTATGTTGGTACCTCTTCCAGCGGTAAGAGCTTCGGAATCTACGGTGACTCTTCCCCCAGTCCTACAGAGATGGTAATTCACGCACACGCTGCTTGCTCTTTGATCGATGTAATTGATGGTCTAAAACATAGAATAGCAAATGTGGAATATGCGACAGTAGAAATTGAGGTTGAGATGGCGGAAAACGCTCCCAAGGTTTTCACATCTGTCAATATGAATTACATCATCAAAGGTGATGTTCCCGAAGTCCTTGTTCGCCGACTCATTGAAAGTAGTCACGAGACATACTGTAGAATCGGGATAATGATTACTCGTTCAGGAGCATCGTTGGATTGGTCACTTGATATGAGATTCTGATAGAATCAATAATCTAACAATCGGCGCTCTATGGAGACAGGGAATAATTCCTTAATTCGCCTCTGCGGCAACTGAAGTTTTCCTCAATCATTAAACACCCTCCATTAGGAAGAGTGAATCCCTTGCGTGGGACAAGGACAAATCGAATCGGAATCGACGAAGGAGGGGGAGGGTATGCAAACTAGAACCAAAGCAGAAACCGAAGCCGGAATCGCAGAATCCGGGATGGTCATCGAGCGTCGGTTCACAACTGCCGGTGATGACCCGTTCGACACCTTCGACTGGATAGAGATGGATGTCGAGATTAGGAACCCGGACGGTTCTATAGCAGATATCATTGAGGGGGTGAAACTTCCCTCGGGCTTCACTGGCGTACCTGGAAAGGTGTGTGCTCAGAAGTACCTGCGCAAGGCCGGCGTTCCGAAGCACCTACGCAAGGTGCCAGAGGATAATGTGCCCGTCTGGTTGCAGCGTAGTGTACCGGACCACGAGAGGCTTCAGACTGTAGAAGCCGAAGAGAGAATGAGTGGAGAAGATGACGGGAGGAATCTCTTCCGTCGACTCGCAGGGACCTGGACCTACTGGGGCTGGAAGTACGGCTACTTCGCCAGCGAGGCTGATGCCCGCGCCTACTTCGACGAGATGTGTTACTTGATCGCAAGCCAGCGCTCGGCACCTAACAGCCCCCAGTGGTTCAACACCGGACTGCATTGGGCCTATGGCATTGAAGGGCCAGCTCAAGGCCACTCGTTCATCGACCCTGCCAGTGGCAAACTGGAGTACTCAAGTAACGCTTACGAGCACCCTCAACCTCACGCCTGCTTCATCCAATCGGTATCCGACTCTCTAGTCGGTGGCTCGGAGTCAATTATGGGCCTGTGGAATCGAGAAGCGTTGCTGTTCAAGTACGGCTCAGGAACCGGTTCGAACTTCTCCAGAATTCGAGGAGCGGGTGAGCCTCTCTCGGGCGGCGGGAGCTCGAGTGGATTGTTGTCCTTCCTCAAGATAGGCGATAGGGCCGCCGGGGCGATAAAGTCCGGTGGCACCACCAGAAGGGCAGCCAAGATGGTCACTCTGGATCTCGACCACCCCGATATCGAGGAGTACATAGACTGGAAGTCGACTGAGGAGGAAAAGGTCTCAGCACTAGTGATAGGGAGCAATATCCTACAGAAGCACGCTAATGTCCTGATGGATGCAATTTGGAAATACGGCGACGACGAAGGCCGATTCGACCAGAACACCAACCTCGATCTTCGCAGAGCCATGGTGCGAGCCATCGGAGAACATGTTCCACAACCTCACATCCAGAGGATACTGGACCTTGCGAAGCAGGGATGGAAAGGTGTCGACTTCGAGGTTCTGGACACTGACTGGCAGGGTGAGGCCTACCTTACTGTATCTGGTCAGAACAGCAACAACTCGGTCCGCGTCCCAAATCGGTTTATGGAATCAGTCAAGGAGGGTGGTGATTGGAACCTCTACTGGAGGACCGAACTGGAGAGTTCAGAGGCAGAGGGAAGGGATCCAGAACCGTGCAAAACCCTAGATGCGGGAGAATTGTGGAACAAGGTGGCGTACACTGCTTGGGCCTGTGCTGACCCCGGTGTCCAATATGACACCACCATCAATGAGTGGCACACCTGCCCCGAGGGAGGGAGAATCAACGGCTCCAACCCCTGCTCCGAGTACATGTTCCTCGATGACACTGCCTGCAATTTGGCCAGTATCAACCTCCTACACTACTACGACCTTGACACCCAGACTTTCCAGATAGACGACTTCAGACATAGTGTCAGACTTTGGACCACGACCCTCGAGATCAGCGTTCTAATGGCGCAGTTCCCCTCTGAGGAGATAGCGCGCAAGTCGTACGATTATCGTACTCTGGGCCTGGGCTACTGCAACATAGGCTCTCTGTTGATGCACATGGGTATCCCATATGATGACGAACGAGCCTATGCAATATGTGGCGCAATCACCTCCATCATGTGCGGCGAGACCTACTCGACTAGTGCGGAAATGGCTTCGATACTCGGAACCTTTTCTGATTACGAGAGAAACTCCGAGCACATGCTGAAAGTGATGAGAAACCATAGGAGGGCTGCTTACGATTCGCCGGTGGACGAATACGAGGGGCTCACTGTTCCGCCCATGGGAATTAACCCGAAGAAATGCCCGAAGGACCTACTCGAGGCGGCGAGGGAATCCTGGGACCGCGCGGTCAGAGATGGAGAAGAGCATGGATACAGGAACGCGCAGACCACGGTCATCGCACCAACTGGTACGATCGGCCTGTTGATGGGAGCTGACACCACCGGCGTCGAACCTCAGTTCTCACTCGTGCAGTTCAAGACGTTGGCTGGAGGCGGTTCGCTGAGAATTGTCAACAAGGGCGTACCGAGTGCTCTTCGTCGACTTGGCTACTCCGATAGAAAATGCAAGACGATTGAAGAGTATATCGTGGGCACCGGACGACTCAGCGGATGCCCCACGCTCCCAGTGAATCGCATGAAGGAAGTTGGCTTCAGTGCCGAGGACCTTGCTGTTGTAGAGAACAAAATGGACGATGTGTTCGATTTACACTCGGCCTTCGCACCGACTCTGCTCGGAAAGGAACTGTGCACCGGCGCCCTCGGAATGTCAGAGGAGCAATATGAGGATGCCTTCTTCGATACCCTAGGCTTCCTCGGCTTCACCTCCGAGGAGATAGAAGCGGCTCAAGCCCATATCTTTGGGAATCTGACCATCGAAGGAGCGCCTGGGCTCAAGGAAGAACATCTGGCCGTGTTCGACTGCGCCACTCCGTGTGGGGCGAAAGGAACGAGGTCAATCGCGTGGCCTGCTCACGTGAAGATGATGGCTTCTGCGCAGCCGTTCATCTCGGGTGCGATTTCCAAGACCATTAACATGCCATCCAACTCAACAGTGGATGAAGTCAGAGAGGCTTACAACCTCAGTCACACCACCATGAACAAGGCATGTGCGGTTTATCGCGACTGCTCAAAATTATCGCAACCCCTGATGAACCAACTCGTCAAGGACACCGAACTGGCCGAAGAGGTCACTGAAGAGGAAGAACTGGTAGAGAGAATGGTCGTGGAGACTGTCAAGGCTCTGCCCCTTCCAGAATCCGCGGCTCAGCCAGTGGCTGAGTCATTCGTGAAGTTCATCGCAACCAGACGGACTCTGCCAGATAGGAAGAGAGCTACTTCCACTAAGGCTAGGATAGGTGGGCACAGCGTCCGTCTGATCACCGGTGAGTACCCGGATGGTAAACTAGGCGAGATTATTCTGGTGACCTCTAAGGAGGGTGCGGCTTGGAGGGCCATGCTCAATCAGTTCGCAATAGCCGTATCGATTGCTTTGCAACATGGCGTCCCACTAGAGGCTTTCATCAAGGTGTTCACTTTCCAGAAATTCGAGCCTAGTGGGCCAGTTGAAGGCGGTAGTGGGCGGGTCAAGATGGCTTCGAGCCTGGTCGACTGGATCTTCAGAGAGTTGGCCATCGACTACGCCGGTCGGGACGACCTCGCCCACGTTGGCGTCGAAGATTTCGACCAATTCTCAATTAGCAAACCCGAGATTACTGAAGAAGGAGTGATGCGGGTCGAGGGTGAGAAAAGGGAAGTTCAGATGACTCTCGATGCGACTGTCGCTCCGCTGCAAGAGAAAGATGCTGAGAGTCGTGCGCGGCAGGCGGCACGCGAGAGGGGTTTCACCGGGGACATCTGTGATGAGTGCGGAAGCAGCCAGATGGTGCGCAACGGAACCTGTCTGAAGTGCAATGCCTGCGGCTCTACAACCGGTTGCTCGTGAGCAGTGTGCTCAAATCTCGAGTTCGATGTTGAGGTTTTGTATCAGTTCCTTGTAGCGGTTCCTGATTGTGACCTCGGTCACACCGGCTACCTCAGCGACCTCGCGCTGGGTCCTGCGCTTGCCGCACAGAACGCTAGCGATGTAGATGATTGAGGCTGCTATTCCAGTTGGGCCTCGTCCACTCGTGAGTTCCTTCTCCTGAGCAGCGGCGATTAGTTCGTATGCCTTCGACTGGACTTCGGCGTCCAAGTGCAGGCCAGAACAGAATCTCGGTATGTAGTCCTCCGGCTTGGTAGGTGGTATCTTCATCTTGAGTTCGCGGACCATGAAGCGGTAGGTCCGGCCAATCTCCTTGCGGCCGGTTCGGCTGGCCTCCCCAATTTCATCAAGGGTTCGAGGGTTGTTGCACTGCCTGCACGCAGCGTAGAGGCTGGCTGCGGCGACTCCTTCGATAGAGCGTCCGCGGATGAGCCTAGCCTCAACGGCTTTCTTGTAGTTCACAGCGGCTGCCTCGCGAATCGATTTCGGCAGATCAAGTCGGCTAGCCATGCGATCAAGCTCGGCCAGAGCCATGGCGAGGTTTCGCTCGGTGGCATTGCTTACGCGGGAGCGCTTCTGCCACTTCCTCATGCGATAGAACTGGCTTCGGTAGCGGCTGGAGATTGCCTTTCCAGAGTAGTCTTTGTTCTGCCAGTCAATGTCGGTGGACAGTCCCTTGTCGTGCAGCATGACCGTCATAGGTGCTCCCGTACGTGCGCGCTGATCGCCCTGCTCAGGGCTGAACACGCGCCACTCGGCGCCTTGGTCGATTACGTTGTCTTCTAGAACCAGTCCGCAGTCCTCACACACCACTTCCCCTCTGGTTTCGTCTCTGTTCAAGCTCCTGCTACCGCATTCGCTGCACTTCACAGTGTCTTCCACTAGATATCCTTCGTCTGCCATATTTTTACACCACCCTTGCTGGCAAAGGTAGTAAATCCCGACAGCCCATCTTATTTAAGTCTGATAGTAGAAGAAAAAAGTACAAACGCCTTACTGGGCGGCTGTATAAGGCAATACGACCATTGAGAATGATGAAATAGAGCGCGGCCTTGACGTTAATCGAAAGAGGTGGTGTAACCTTGACCGAACAGTGGCCCCCGGCACAGATAGCCCTGACCCCCGGTAAGAGAGTGCTCTTTCTCACCAAGGATCTCGAACTGATACGCAGGCAGCTCTACGAGGGCCTCGATTTGCGTATGGTTGATCTCGGGGCCGACGATCTGCTCGATGACATCAACACCGATGTCATGACTCCGGCTTGGGTTTGTTTCGACCACGAGCCGGCAATCATAGCCGAGAACGCCTACGCCGGCCTAGTTCACGAAGGGAGGCGCGTGTTCGAGCCTCGTGCATTGCTGGACGGTGGCTTCGAAGCCATAGTATCCGGACACCGTAAGGGCACAGGGTCAAGCCGCGAGACTGCCGCTCAGTGCGAGCGCTGGTCGGGAATCAGGATTGTTATCGCGGCGTCCTTCGCACCGATTCACGAGCGGAACAACATCAACCTTGGTCAATTGATGGGCGACTACGGGATGCTGGAGAGGCTGCAATCCGGTGAGAGTATCTCGCTGAACGAGTTCACCTCTGAGTACGACCCGGTGACCAGACTGATTATTGAAAACGGTGGCATCCTGCCGTTCGCGAAGAGTCTCAGAGAAGGGGATATCAGCCTCCCTGAGTTGAAGACCGAGCCGCGACCGATGACTATGGTGGAGAAGATGATCACGAACAAACTTCTGGGTCAGAACGGCGCGGCGCGCTATGTCAAGCCCGGTGACGCCGTGCTCTCGCAGGTCGACGGTGGTTACTCGCATGAGTTCACAACCGCACAGGTCCACGAGTTCCTCAAGCAGGAATACGGCAACGATTACTCGCTTCCCAATCCATCGAAATACGCAGTCTTCGAAGACCATTTGCTGTACGCCACCGGAGTACCTAGGTTTGGTCGTTTCACAGAGAAGATTCAGGCCCTGCGAGATATGCAGCGAGTGTTCCAGCAGCATACCGGGGTGCGTGACTATTCCGCGGAGGACGGTGTCAGCCCTGGCATCTGCCATCAAGTCGCCAGAGAGGAATTCATCGATGTTGGCGATTTTATTCAAGCAACCGATTCGCACACCTGCATGGGAGGTGCTACGAACGCACTAGCCTACGGTGTCGGCTCGACCGAGTACGCCAACCTCCTGTACAACCAATTCGCCTTTGTCCAAGTTCCAGAGAGTATTCGCTTCGAACTGACGGGTAACCTAGACCCAGGGTGCACAGCCAAGGATGTCATACTCCATATCCTCTGGAAGTATGCCGCTGAGTCCGAGACACTTGACCGTAGTATGGAGTTTGGTGGCCCCGGACTTGCCAGTTTGTCGATGGATGAGAGGGCTACTCTGTGCAACATGGCCACTGAGTGTAGTGCTAAGACTGGGATATGCGAACCAGACAACCTCACTGTAGATTGGTTGATGAACCGCAGATCGGGACTGAGTGAGGCAGAGGTGCGCAGCGCCTTCGTGCTGCCGGACGAGGGGGCGGAGTATCACGGTGGAGTACACACCATCGACCTAGCACAGATCCGTCCGATGGTCGCACATCCCGGCAAGCCCGATGAAGGAATCCCCTCTGACCCGACAAATGGTGCTTACATAGACGAAATTGGCGAGGTCAGAATAGACATCGCCTACGCGGGTTCGTGTACTGCTGGTAAGGATGATGATTTCGCCTACTACGCACAAGTCACCGAGGCGGCCCTCGAAGCAGGTCTGACAATCCCTGAAGGTGTCGACTGCTACATCCAGTTCGGCTCAAAGACGGTGAAGAGCCTGTCCGAGAAGAACGGTTGGAGCGAGATGTTCGAGCGCGCTGGTGTCACGCTAATCGACCCCGGGTGCGGTGCCTGTATAGGAGCCGGGCCCGGAATTAGCGATGTTGCGGAGCAGATTACAATCTCAGCAATTAATCGCAATTACCAGGGTCGCTCTGGGCCGGGCAAGCTGTATCTGGCAAGCCCCCTGACTGTGATGGTCAGCGCCTTTGTCGGGAAGATTACGGCGTGGCATCCAGATATCTTTGCACAGGGTTAAGAGCGATCCTCGGCCGGAGACTTCTATCCAAAAGAGGCCCCGTGCCATTCGGGTATCGGGAGGACCTGACGGAGGTTTGCGAATGAGCGATGAAAAACCACTAGCCGGGAAACAGAAGCAGATTGCGATAAGCGAATTCTTCGAAAAGAACAAGCATTTCCTGGGGTTCGACTCTCTACAGAGATCCATCATCACGGCTGTCAAGGAGGCCGTCGATAATTCTCTCGACGCCTGCGAGGAGGAACGGATACTCCCTGATATCAGAGTCGAAATCAACCGACTCAAGGATGACCGAATAGAGCTGATATCTCAAGACAACGGGCCGGGCATACCAAGAGGGGTCATCGAACACGTCTTCGGCAAATTCCTGCTTGGATCGAGGTTTCACGCAATCAGGCAGACCCGTGGTCAACAAGGAATTGGAATTACTGGAGTAGTTATGTACAGCCAACTCACCACAGGCTCGAAGACCACTGTTATTTCAAAGGTTGAAGGCGAGTCTTCGGCGGTCCGGGTCGACCTCGGTATTGACACGAGGAAAAATAAAGCGATCAAGAGTGGAGAGAGTAGGGACGTCTGGATCGACGAGGTCACGGGCGAGGAAATCAAGCACGGCTTGAAGATACGGACCGAAATGAAAGCCAAATATCAACGAGGCAAGCAGTCGGTCTACCAGTACCTCAGGATGACTTCGATTGTCAACCCACACGCCACCATCAGCCTGACTGTAAAGGACCGTGACGGGAGTGTAATCGAAGAAGGTCACTGGCTTCGCACCACCGACCGTCTCCCTAGGGTGGTAGAGGAAATCAAGCCCCATCCCCACGGCATCCACCTCGGTACATTGCAAAGGATGCTACGTGAAGCAGAGGAGAGGAAGATGACTTCCTTCCTGAGGCACAACTTCTCCGGAGTCAGCATGAGGGCGGCCCGGGAGATCCTTGAGAAGGCGGGGCTTGAGGAGAGCAGGCAACCTCGCAGAATCAAGGCCGGGGAGGCTCAGGCCGTGCTCGATTCATTCCAAAAGGTCAAACTCTTGAATCCGCCTACTGACTGTCTCTCCCCCATCGAGGACCTGCTAATCAAGAAGGGCCTATCGAAGGCGATTGATTCTCGCTTCGCCTCGACTGTTACCAGAGAAACACGGGTCACTCAGGGCAACCCCTTCCAAGTCGAAGTCGGTCTGGTTTTTGGCGGAGATCTGGCCTCTGACAGCCCGATCGAGATCCTGCGGTTTACCAATCGGGTGCCCCTGATGTACCAGCAGGGAGGATGTCTGCTCACGAAGGCGGTGGAATCTGTCGACTGGAAGCGCTACGGCCTAGATCAGCCAGGAGGTAGGGGGTTACCCAAGGGGCCAGCGGCCGTTCTCATTCACCTCGCCTCTACCAACGTCCAGTTCACCAGTGAGGCGAAGGAAGCTGTCGCTGCCAACGAGGAGGTATTAGGAGAAATCAGGAGGGCTCTGATGGAAGTAGGCAAGGGCCTGAGGAACCACCTCAAGAAAAGTTCGCAGAGGAAGAAGGCTCAAGAAAAGTTTGAGCTGATAAACGTCATTCTCCCTGAGATCTCACAAAAAACCTCGCAAATACTAGGCCGGGAGGAGCCTGATCTAGCGCCGATAATCACCCGGATTATGAATGCGGTTTTCTGCGAGGAAGATCTTGGGTGGGACACAACGAGGAAACTGGCGACCTGTGATATCACCGTGTTCAACTACACCGCTCGAGCGCGGGCGTACACAATCTTAGCCAAATGGCCCGAGAGCGAAACTGTCGCCATGGTGGACAACCCTCTCGGAGGTCGTAAGGAGACTCACGGTCTGTGGGCTTGGCGATTGGACACGCTGGACCCTGGCTCCTCGGCGGTTATCTCGTTCACCGTCTCCGGCCTCAACAAGGGTGATTGGCCGGACATGGAAATCTTTTTCAGAGGCAATGGCGACATCATCGGAGCCACCAAAATTGACGAGAATCTACTCGATGAGATGAGAAACAAGGAGGCCCTTGATGCCGCGGCGGAAGAGGTGCGCAGCAAGGAAGATCCTGTGATTGAGAATCTTGCTGAGAGAGCCGAAGAGGTGTTTCGGGTCCCAAATGACGAGGGTGTAATCGACATGGGGTCATTGACTCCAGATCAGGGGGTAGATGAATGAGCATAAGCAGAGAGAAATCCAAGGACGAAGTGATTCAAGCCCTCCATAATGTGGCTTCAGAGATGCATGACAAGATGTCCAAGGGCAATCCTCCAACGATGACACTGCCTGTCCGCTCTAAGAGCAACATCGGCTTCGACCAGCGGTTAGGGGTCTACAAATATGGCAAGAAAAGGACGGTGCGCGACGCAACCAATCTCGGTTCCGCCAAACAGTTGCTGCGCTCACTACACGTCACCGAGTTCATCGAGGAAATGATCAACAGTGGCAAGTCCTCAACCCTGAGAGAGATGTACTACATTTCTGAAGGCTGGGGCAACGGCAAGTTCCACTCACAGAACGAAAGCAATAACCTAGCTGAGGACCTTGAGATTGTCACCAAGTGTCTACGCGAGGACTTCCGTCTGAGGCCGGAGGAGGACGGGGCGAGAATCATCGGGAACGTGACTTTTGAAGAGCGTAATCGACGTGGTGACTGGATGAGGATAAACTGTCGCGACGACGTCGGCGACTCTGGATACGGAGTCCCTTACAACGTCGAGTCAGAGAAACTCAGACTCATTGATGAAGACATAGATTTCGTCATGGCGATAGAGACCGGTGGGATGTTTGATCGACTGATTGAGAACGGTTTTGATGAAGAGGCACGGTGCGCGCTGGTCCACCTCAAGGGGCAACCTGCACGCTCCACTCGTCGAATTATGCGACGAATGAGTGACGAGTGGAAAAAGCCAATCGTGGTATTCGCTGACTGCGACCCATGGTCGTTCAGAATCTTTGCTAGTATCGCATATGGGGCCATCAAGACCGCTCACATCTCGGAGTACCTAGCGAGCAAGGGGGCGATATATCTCGGGATTACTGCAGACGATATTCTCGCTTATGACCTACCTAGCGACGATCTCTCAAAACAAGACCTGGGGGCTCTGCAGGCTGAATTGTCAGACCCTAGATTTTCTACAGGGTGGTGGCAACAGCAGATTGAGTTGATGCAGGAGCTCGGGAAGAAGGCCGAGCAGCAGTCCCTAGCCAAGTACGGACTGGATTTCGTGACAGATACCTATCTCCCTGAGAAGTTGGCTCATCCGGATGTCGGTCTCGCCTACTGATTGAGAAGTCTGATAGCACGGAGCCATCACCTCGGGTCGTGGCAGAAGTTACGCTCTGGGCCAAGAGGCTCTCAGGAGTCTCTCTACTACTGGTGTTGATTGGGGTAATATCCTACTACAACGCCATGCCAGCAATGTTCGATGAGTTGGATCCGTCCCAGCGGCATCTTCTGGAGTTGGAAACCGGAGAGAGTGGAGAAGTCAATTTAGATCAATTAGGGGAATATGTTGCTCTGCGAGTCACGGGGGAGGATTCGCAGTCTGCTGAACTCAGGTTGATTGATGCAATAGGGTCTGAGGAAAGTGGTTCGGCACCCACGCGCCTAGATCTCGAGAGACCTGGTGAGGATGGGACTTTGTATGTCCCTGTGAGGGTCTTCAGATCGGCTCAGGCCGGTGATTACACCCTGCACAATGACGGAAACACCACCCTGTGGTTCGTGGATGATGTATCTGCACAGAAAGCACTGTTCGGGAACGGTTGGTTCGTGATGATGTTCTTCGGGTGCTGCCTCGGAATACCGCTGGGCGTCGTCGCACTCATACTGGTTCTCGCGGGGCGGGGGCAGCGTAAGAAAGCCGGAGGACCCGTGGTCATGTCAAAAGAGGGCAGGCTGCCAACCACCGACGAGTTGTACAGACAGTACCGCGGCCTACCGGAAACAGAGAAGGAGGAGACGGTAGCGGACCCATTCCCTGGCCAAACGAAGGTCACTAAGGAATCCCAGCAGGCTGAGGGTGATCGGGATTGGCGTGGTTGGGATGAGGGTTGATTACTGCCTCTTTCTGATTGCAACCATGATTACTGATATCACAAGAACCGCCGCGCCCAGATAACCAATCATCTGACCAATGAAATCAACTCTGTCTCTCATGTCGCGGCCGTCTTGACACTGGCCCTCATCAGCACCGATAATTTCTCCAATGGTACCTGCCTCGTCTTCGCATTCATCTGCAATCCTCTGATCAATGGCATCAACTACTATTGAAGCAACAAAAGACAAAGCCAGCATCAGCAATCCTGCGATGACTAGTACTGTGACTATTACTGTCTTCCCGGTTCCCATGGCAGTTTTACTAGTTCGTCAGATATTATCCTATGCTCAAGTTGGGTTTTTAGAAGACCTTCACTACCCAACCTCAGGTTGGGAAGCAAGTGGTTGGTTTCGACGAGGCGCTCTCGATACTAGAAAACCCTACTAGACGTCAGATTCTCAGGAAATTGGTCAAGGAACCTCACTACCCTCTGCAACTTTCCGAGTTACTGAATGTAAGTCAGCAAGCGGTGGTCAAGCACCTCAAGGTCCTAGAGGAATCAGGGTTCGTGGATTCCGAACGTGTGCCATCAGAGAAGGGAGGTCCCCCGAAGAAGATGTACAAGGTCAACCAGTCCTTCTCCCTGCGTCTCGACCTCGGACCTGATTTATTCCGCGCAGAGCACAGGAAGATACCAGCTGGAGGACCGATGCGCCTCTCCAACAGATTGCCGCCAGAACTGAATGGGGTGGTCGACAGGCTGGGTACCCGACGCAAGCTCCCGATGGTGGAGGCTATGGGAGTGCTCTCGGAGTTGGACTCTGCTCTCGAACGGATAGACGAGCATCGTGACGCTGTGATAGCACTCCATCAGCAGGTGATGAGAAAAGTCTCCCCCAGCATCTCCGAGCAATCTGGATCCTATGAGGAGAGGCAGTTGGCCCACGCTATCATGAACCAACCCCGCAGGCCACTCGATTTGGATGCGTTCTCGCAGGGACTGAGAATCCAGTCGATGGACGCAGAGGAGATGATGGATGCTCTGCGCGAGCGTCTGATGCGTGATTTCGCGGCTAGCCGCGGTCGTCTCGTCGCGGCGCGCGAAGGGACGCCGTTGCCATGGTGGCTAGCACGTTAATCAGAAGACCATGTCCTCATCGTCAAGGTTCGAAATCATACTGGACTTCTCGGCGTAGCGTATCTTTGCCTCCTCCCTGCGTCCCCACATGACCACTGCGACCACTCCTACTAGAGCGAACGTTGCGCCGAGAATTATGGTCGGCACTGTGTATTGGGCGATGATCTCGATTCCGACATCGAGAATTCCTAAATTCGAGCCCATCTCCTTTGAGACCGATTGGATATTGTTGGTTTCATCGGTCTCGACAATTATGTTATCCGGATCCAAGACTACGACGACGTTGTGTCTTCCAGCCTTGACCATATACAGTAGAGCAATTGTGGGTGGGTCCTCGTTGGCACAGTCGGAACTAGGGTTGTCACAGGGCATTATCGCCTGGACTATTTGCCGGTAAACGATGTTCTCCTCGTCGCACCCGTTCTTCTTGATGTCAGATTTAGTCTGGTCTACGCACAGGATGATGTTGACGTCAGTAGCGTGGGCGTTACCCTTGTTGAGGATTTGTACGTTGACGGAGAGCATCTCTCCGACCTCCCCTGTGTGGGCCGCAGCGAAGACGTCGAGGATGAAGAGGTCTGGTGCCCTGAGTCTCAGTTCAATGACTTGTTCGTTGGTGTCACAATTGGGCCGGTAGTTATCCGGCAAACCGTCTCCATTCGCGTCGAGGGTGCAGGAATCATCCCACACCGCAGTCTCATCGTGGTCACCGCCTGCTTCCGAGGAGCCGAATTCCGATACGACCTTGATTCCAATCTCTCGATTGTTCAGTGTAGCGGCTGGGTCAATCTGGATGATTACGACAATCTGTAGAGTCGAGTAAGCCTCCATCACCGGCATGGTGATTGCATTTGTCTGGGCGGACAGGTAGCAGCCTTCGGCAGGTGGGTCTTCACCCAGAATTTGTCCGACACATGGCCTCTCGATCGGATACTCGGTGTTGAAGTCCTCGAGCAATGCGTAGCTGATTGCCCAATTACCCAGCAGAGGCCCCATCGTAGGGGACGTCTGCCACGAATAACGGTCATCGCTGTCATAGAGGGTGTGATTGTGCAGTGTCGGTTGATCGTCCACATTACCGTGGTTGGTGATGTTTATGGTGAATCGGACAATTCTACCAGGGGCTGTGGACTTGATTCGGCTCTCAACCATCGGATCGACCTCTATCCGCATGTCATGAAACTCGACAATCTCAACCTGTAGTTCGAGGACGTCCCTCAGTCTGGTCCCCTCGTAGGGCTCCTCGCTCAGCACATGCAGGATTATGGTGTACTGGCCAGCGTGGGTCCTCTCTGGTACGTTGAGAAGGATAGGTATGGTCTGTGACTCATCACGGTCTAACTCAGTGAATAGAATCCGAGGGATATCAATATCCCAGACGTGCGATGCCCCAAATGTGTCGGTAATTGAGCCCACTGCTATGTCGTATCTGTCAGCACCGTTTCCTTCGTTGGAGACCGTGGTATCCAACTGGTACGTCTGTCCTGGATGCAGGGACAGAATGGTTTCAGGTACGCTGGCTTCCAAGTCGTACTCTTGGATGACGTTTGTCAGAAGGACCACGGAGTCTCTGACACGCTGCGCTCCCTCCAGATGAGCCTTGACGGTGACAGAGTCACCTAGACCGGCAGTAGCGTTGTACGGTGCGCACATGATGGCAGTGACAGTGTATGGGGTGTCGATAATTGACCAGTAGCGCGGGGCGTTATCTGAGATCCCGTTCCCTCCGGGGGCTTCAGAGAAATCCAAATCCACCGTCCAGTGGTCGAACCTCCATGTCTGCTCGGAAATCTCGGGAGGTCTCTCCTCGGGGCCTCCCGGGGTCGTGAATATCAGATGGCCGGGTGTGAAGTGCTTGGTGACCTCGATATCGAACTCAGAGCATTCGCCGGGCAAGACATACTGCGTCGTGTCTCCGAGATTGAAGACGATGTTGCCCGTGCTCTTGATCGAGACGTTTATCCAGAGTTCAAGAACATCGAAGGTACCTTGATCGATAGAGAGCACTGGCTCACCGGTGGACCAACCTTTCAGGTATATCACAAAGGTCCCGGGATCCTGTGAAGTCGGAACACTGACCTGCAGGTTCCTAGTCACCGACTGGCCGGGATCCAATGATAGCGACGTTGGGAATGTGAGACCCCAACCGAACGGCAGGGCCCATTCGACCTGCCCCTCTAAGGTAGATGGATCGTAAAACGCGAACGTATCGTATACGTTACCTGTATTGGTAACCGTTATCGAAAAGAACGCCGATTCACCCTGTTCGACATCCACCTGGAAGTGACTGGTGTCCAAGTTAATCCCGTGGACGACATCCATCAGCGTCAGAGTAATCCTGTCGTCCCTGATAGCCGGATCCTTGTAGGATATTGCAGTCACAGTGATCGAGGCCAATTCGTCTGAATGGGCCTGATATATCGAAGGGGCGCGGACGCGCATGTACATCGAAACCACGTCGCCGCCGCGCAGGAATACCGGTGTTGAGTCGAATATTGGTGTGTGGTTAGTGGTGAAGAAGAGTGTGGCCGTCCAATTGTTGGGAACGCCTTCCATAGTCACAGTGAAGGTATCGGCCACGAGCTCGGCGGGCCCGGGTGTGGGGTTCGAGATTGTCATGTTGTAGGTGGTCTGCTCGCCGGGTTCAATGGTGTGGTAGTAGGTCTCAGTCTCTGTGAGTGCTACCTCGACTAGCCCAGTCAAGACGTGAACGTAGCACAGCGTGTAGGATCCACCATTGCTGACGTCGTTGCACTTGTTAGTGTCAGACCAAGCAATATGGGCCCCGCTTCCGAGATCATTGGCAAATGCTGGTGGTTGACCCAAATCGGGGACCGCAGGTGAGTTCGGACCGAGCTTGTCGGACTGCCACTCGGTAATCGGGATGACTTCCCACGGGTCGACGATCCCTACAGCGAGCGAATTGAGAGGGAAGCCCGCAGGATAGTCGTCGTTGGTGTGATTCAGTCTAGTGTAAACGACAGTCTCGCCTTGGGTTCCGTTGGAGTTCTCCAACCATGTCAGGTGCACGTTATCGAATGAGTCAGTGATGATGGCTGGCATGTGCGAATTGGCGCCGAAGGGCCGATCAGTTGGAATTCCTTCGATACCTTCGACTTCTGAGATAGCTGAGTCGATAATCTGCTTGATTCCGTAGGTAGGTAACCCGTCAGAGGCTCCGTCCCACGCGCCCGCTCCTCTGAGTCGTAGTCTGGTGTAGTAAATCTCGTAGTTGACATCAATGTCAAATCCATAGGCGCGACCATCCATCCAAGCTAGATGGGTGTTACCGGAGGTGTCTACGGAGATTGCAGGATGTAGGCTGTATGCGTCGTTGAGTGTGATTCTGGTGTCGTTGACCACGACGAGGTTGCCGTATCCTAGGCCGTCGATAGAGGGCCCTAGATCCTCGATGTACCTGTCGGCCGTGGTGTCGACAAAGGTCCCTGAATCTCCCTTCTGCCAAGTCGGAGGTGGGTTCTCCAGCAGCGACAGAGGATCGAGTATGGTCATGTAGATCTCACGCGAATTATTTGTGGATAGGTAGACCATGGCCTCAACCATTAGCTGTAATTCAGCTGAATTGGTGGCTGAAGTCGGGAAACTGTACATCTGACCCTCCGCATTGGTCAGACGGGTGTTTGAACCCGGGCAGGTCCTAGTGTTCAGGCTCACGAAGCCATTGGGGCACTGAGCTAGGTCCATCATGTGGGAGCCGACTTGGGTGGAGCCTGCGCCGAAGCCGGCTGCGAGCAGAGGGACGGGGATAATCCCCGCTATGACGCAGGCGTCGTGGGCCTCATTGATGCTCTGGGTGTCATCGGACTGCTGGGATGGGTCGCCGCCGTACGGACCCTCATCCGAGATTGGGATGATGATCTTGGTCGCGTTGGGGTTCCAGTGGTGGTCCAACTGGGTAGGCGGGTTGCCGGGCACATTGTTACTGACATCGCGCCAAGACAGGCAGGCCCAAGTGGAGCCAGGGCCCCAAAATTCACTGTAGTATCCCCCATCCTGCGGCAAGTTGACTGCGCCGTTGTTGTAAATAACCTCGGTGAGCTCTCTAATACCACCGGAGTCATCTCCTGGGGACAGGCCTAGAGGAGTTGCTCTTGGACCTTGGCTACCCGACCCACCGGTCTGGTATGCAGCGGCGCAATTACCGCTGGTAGCCGCACTCGGCCAGTTACCGCTGAGGGCATACAGGGTCTCGTAGACCGTCATGTTAGCTCGCAAGAGCATCGGCTTTAGTCCCTCGAAGTAACCACCGCTGGCGAAGTAGCCGCCATAGAAAACCACACACATGTCGGCCCACTCGGTGTTCATCGAGCCGGAGGTGTCTATCGGAGCAACCATCTCGACTTTTCCGCCGCGGGTGTCATCCCATACAATCTGAACGAAGTCATCGGCATCGACAGCGACATCGGGGTGCCCCTTGTGGCCGATGATTGGAGTGAGTAGGGTCTCGCCCACGGCGACTACAGCCTCACGGGACTGTAGGTCGGGTTCAATCATGGAGTAGTAAATCTGAGGTTGTTGGTAGAACTTGTCAAGCGGCTCAAACGAGTCCTCCCAGACGATGTGGGCGTTGTTCTCAGAATCGGTGTCTATGGCTGGCCAGTCGCGGTTCTGTGTGTGAACCGAGACTTCGAAGTCGTCGATGAGCGAAATCACGTTGTCGATAGCCGAGTCGCCACTCTGATCATCTTGAGATGGGTCAAGCATGGTGTAGAAGATAGTCCACTGAGCGGCTTTATCGGTCCAAGTGATATGCACATTGTCACTACTGTCAACGCTAATGTCGGGGTGCCAAGCCCGATGTGCACCGGGGTTAGATATCTGGGTCTCAAAAATCAGTACATCGCCTCTGGGATTGTGCATCTGATACCACAAGTGCTGGGTGTTGCGGCTCCAGACGAAGTGCACGTTACCCATCGAGTCGGCATCGGTAGCCACCATCTTATCGTTCGCTGCGCCCCCATTGACAATCTGAATCGCGTCAGTCAAGACCACTTCACTAGCCTCAGCCTGCGGGAATTCGATTACCGCGAAAGTGCTCATCATCATCAAAATAACCATTGTTACGCTGTTTCTCATTTTTGCAGTTTCCATTTCCAAACCTCCAGCAGAGCTGTGTATCGTCCTAGTTTGTCTTCCAGCGATACTTAACCTCGACCCTTTGCCGTCACCTGCGCGCGCGAGGGGGGGCGGGCGTGGAGGGGGTTTCAGGCCCATTCGGAGGGATCGAAATCGCGACCGAAACCACCTGTCTCATCGGTATCTATCTCACTCACCTCTGAATGCACTTCAGGTTGGCTGCCCCTGCTCTGGGCCTTCTTGGCAATCCAATCGTCAACCGGCCCGGGCTTGCCCACGCCGGGCCCGTATGCGAACTTGATTTTGTGAATCAAAGCGAGTTTGGTAAGCCAAAGATGGCGCATCGTATGCATGAACTCATTTTGTGACAGCCCATCAAACCAAATCGGTCGTGAGAGATTGAACGCCTGCAGCGGGCCGGGCACACCATGCTTCTTCTTGCCAACGTGAAGCACCCAGTCGAGATCTGCCTGAGTGAGGTGTATCCTAGTGTCGTGGAGCCACTTCTCCCAATCCCCGGCCTCATTCTCGAAGAGTTCCGTCATTTCGCTCTGCTGACCGTCGTCGACCCTAGTGACTGAGTATATCAGAACCAGATTGCGGTTCTTCGGAATGACGACGTTGAACACATGACCCTGCTTCGTTGGAGGGTAACGGACATGCAAGTGGAGCATGGCCTGTTGATCGGCTACGTCTCGGGCTTCGAGGCGCTCGCTCTGCAGCCACTCGCGCACCCTGTCGCCGGCCTCGCGGGAGTTCATGAGGGGATTGGGGTGCCCGTCCTATTTGAGAACGCCGAGTCGAGGAACCAGTCGGCCCACAAGTTCCTCCAACCGACCACCAGTTACTGAAGAAGCCAGTCTCCTTCTTCTTCGGGAGTCGCCGAAATCAGTCAACATATCATAGCCCCAGAGGAAAACTAGGTTCGACATGTGGATGATAGGGAGGGATACTGCGAGATATATCGGGAGCAGGGCGGTAGCGCCGAAGAGAGAGTAGAAGAATGCGAGGGATATCAATGGCCAGAAGAACAGAGGAGAGAAGATTGCGGCGATCATATGGTGTGTAGTCCTAGCGTCAATTCCTTCGTCCGTGTGATCACCTGCGTACCACCCGACGAGTGCCTGCAGGCCAGTCGTCGGGATGGTGATGGGAGCGAAGAGAAGCATGGCCAGAACCCCCAGTGCCCCCCTGACCAGTCTAGATTCGCTCTTGATTCGTCCTCTCACATCCAGCGTACGGGCGTCTAGGCCTACCGAGTGTAGTATATCTGCGGCCTCCTTGGCGTCCTCGACAAGAGAATTGGTGTCCTCAATAAGAATGAGTTGTTCTCTGATATCGCGGGCTGCTAGTACCTCCTGCTTCAGCGAGTTGAGGGGGGAAGTGGATGAATTCGCTCTCAAGTGGCCCAGCAGGTGCCATGCCCTGTATGTCTCCCAATCTGGAGCATTTGGGGTGATATGGATCAGGCTTTCATACAATTCGTCGCGGAGAGGGATAACTTGTTCTGCGGGTGGTTCAAGCCATTCCCCTCCAGCGAGGCTTGTGTGATGTTGGGGGTCATCGAGGAGTGGTATGGTGATTGGTTCACCAAACTCTACGAAGACATCGGTGCGGAACCAGTAGTGGCATCTGAAATGCAGACCTACAGGCTGAATCACGGGCTGAGGCAGCCCCCTCTCATGCGCAATGCTGGAGGCATTGAGGGTGAACCGGAGGGCGCCGGTCCTGAGAGCTTGCATCTTGGTGTCCTGGTGGGACTTGCCCTCGGGCATTACAATCGCCGCGTGACCCGAGGCGATGCAGTTGGCCATGGTCAGCATACTCCTCTTGTTAATCCTCTTCGCGAACTCAGGATTACTAACTCCTCTCTCCAGTTCTGCTCTCCTGATCACTGGCTGTGAGCCGATTCGGCGTGTGATCCAGCCTATCACAGGCATGGTCATGATGTCGTGCCTACCGATGGCGATGATACGCCTGTCCTGTGATTTCATTATTGCCAGCGGATCAATGAGGCCATTGATGTGCGTGGAAGCATACACCGAGCCACCCTCCACCTCAGGTGGGCTGTCCATCTCTGAGTGCCTGATGATGTAGGACCAGGCTATGTCAACGGCCCGACGGATGACCTCCCAGAAAGATCGATTTCCGGGGTGTTTACCGCTGTGATCCCAAGGCAAACTTTCGAGTTTTTCGACATTAATCCTAGTAGCACTGCTTGATAGCCTCGGGAGCTCGTCGGGCGCATTCTCAGAATCAGCCATGACATACCCACGGGGCTGGTGGTTGAGAACACACCGGGTCATTTCAGATGGCTGCGGATGCGCTCGGCAAGTATTGCGCCCTCTCCGGGATCGAGTTGTGTGGTGGCGAATGGCCAGGTCAGGCCGCTGCCGTCATCGTGTTTTGGGATGATGTGGAAGTGAACGTGGAAGACTGATTGGAATGCGGCCTCACCATTGTTCTGCAGGACGTTGAAATCAGTGGCCCCTGAGGCTGCAAGGACAGCCCTAGATATTCTTGGAAGGACTCTTCCAACTGCAGCAGATGCCTCTTCCGATAGTCCGTCCAGTGTGGCGCTCTGCTCCTTGGGGACAACTAGGGTGTGCCCGATGCTGCATGGATTAATGTCAAGGAATGCGAATACGTGCTCGTCCTCGTACACCTTATGGCAGGGAATATTTCCTTGAATGATGAGTGTGAAAATACTCGGATCTGATTCGACCATGCTATCCCTCTGAGCCGATTATCGCCTCAGCCAGAGCGAACATGCCCTGAAGATGAATCGCGGTGACCAATTCGGTGTTCATCACTATAGAAGAATCTGTGACCCTGATTCCCGACTCTCGCAACCCAGCGAGTCCGGTTGCGGCTGCTTCGAGGGCTTTCTCGTCGCGACTGCCGTTGAGATTTCCCATGATTGACGACATGGTGGTTGAGATTCGTCCTACTGACTCGCCAGCGGTTCCCATCAGGGACGTCACTCTGGCTCGTTCGACCTGAATCGCTTCCTCCCCCAGAGAGGAAGAGCCGAACGATGTACCCGAGGCCCAGACTCCAGCGTGCTCTCCGGCACTGTTTCCACTCACTAGGTCCTCAAGCAACTGGTTCCCGGGCAGCATGCCAGCTCCGTGCATTCCAGTGTTGGCTGAGCGCCCAGCCGCGTAAAGACCTGTAAACCACATATTACCATCGTCGAAGGTTACTCTGCCACTTTCATCCACAGGAGCGCCTCCGGTAGTTGCGGCGACACTTGGCATCAGGGGAATGACTTCAGTGGTAATGTCCAAGCCTGCCCTCTCCCTTACCCTTCTAGTGGTCTGAGCGAACCACGGAGATGCTGCTGCATCGAGTGATCGTAGGTCGAGGACGCATCTTTCACCGTTGAATATTGTCTCGGACTCGACATCCTCTCCGCTCTCCTTGCGCAGTCTACCTCCAGAACCCAGCAGATCGAGGGGGAGGTGCATGTCCGTGCCGCGGATTGTGAGTGGGTGTTGAGGAGAGTTTGCCATGCCGGACAGACCTACACCTGCAGAGGCAGCAAGGGCGGCTCCGATACCCGCTCCATTCGAAGGAGAGGACCATATTCCCTGGTGGCCTTCTGTGGCCAGAATGATTGCTTTTGATTGAATCGAGGATATCCCTCCAGTCAATAGATCCAGCACTACAACACCACGAACCTGCTGATTGTCCATCACCAGAGAAAGGGGGACTAGGTCCGAGCGGCGAGGGATTCCTCTCTTGATGGCCTGCTCTTCGAGAATACGAGTCACCTCTCTGGCTGTGCTGTCCCCACAACCTGTCAGACGAGCCCTGCTGTGGCCCGGAGCCTCTGAGGTGTGAGGCAGCCCTCCCTCTCTGCGGCGCAGAACCAATCCCCATCTCTCAAGTTCAGCAATGACTGAGACTGCCTCACCACAGAATCGGGCTGCTGCGACCTTGTCAGTTGACTCGCCGCCAGCTGTAACCGTATCGTTGCTATGTGCGGTGGAGTCAATCTCATCTATCGAGGCAGCCAAGCCTGACAGAGGGGCTGTGCCGGATGCTGAACCGACACCTGAGGAGTCAATCACCAGAGGAATTGTGCCTGCGTCGGCAGAAGCGATGGATGCTCGCAGAGCCGCGGGGCCGCTGCCTATGATGACGATGTCCCACGACTCCATGTTCACTCCGTTGGTCGCAATCACAATAGTGCCATGAACGTGACGCTCGGGACTCCGTCCCGCAAGGACCTCAATCGGCTATGGAGAGAGCCAGTCTGCGAACAGCCGAGGCTGCGTCAGACATTCGCTGGCCTGCGCTCTCCTGCTGCGCCTTTGACGACAGTGTGGTCTGCACCACAACTGAGGAGAGTGTTTTCCCGTGCTCCCCTCTCAAGGTGACCTGTACTGGATGCGAGCCTAGTTTGGAGTCGGGCCACGCAAGACCGATCCAGAGCACGATGGCGTCATCCAGCAGACGCCCCAGTGAATCGACCTGATCCGTGGCTCTTGCCCTATCAATACGACGGGAGGCTCTGGCCTCGACTCTGATTGTCTGCAGAGCCGGCTCCCCCTCGGCCACCACAACATCGACCTTGACATTGGTAGTAGTTCCGGTATTGTTGTGCAGCATGACGAATAGGTCGGCCTGGCCTTGAGAGCAGCGGGGGGGCAGGTCGAGATCCAGTCTCCAAGACATCTCATTCATCGAGTGGTCGCCTCTGATGGCCGAGTCCTGCAGCCTGTCGATCAACCTGAACAGCCCCGGTTCCCAAGCTTTGGTGTGCGCCAACAGGGTCCGCAGTGATCTCAGATCAAACTTGTTCGATTTGTCAATCAAACTGTCGATTGCTGACACCTTGAAAACACGCTTCGCCTCGGTCATCAATCTAGCATCGTCGAGCAGTCCCTGCTCATTGAGATGCACTGCACGCAGAAGGTGTTCTACGGCCGAATCGGGGGTCTGATTGGCCCTCACACTATCCATTAGGGAGATTTTCCAATCATCCCACGCTGCCGCGGTCTCTGGATCTAGATGTGCGACCATAAGGTCGGACAACGGCCTGTTCAAAGTACTGTCATGCAGAGTCGGGGCGTGCAGGGAGAGTAGGGGAAATGAATTGGAGCGCATGGGAATTGAGTCGTCCAATATTAGTGAGTTGAGGAAACACAGTGCCCCCAGAGCCATCGAAGCGCCCAAGAGTAACGACCCGAGAGTATTGCCCGTCTCGAGGTCCCTCACTGCAATCAGCGCCACCGCACCGAGTGCTGCTGATAGGAGGCGTATTCTCTCCCTCAAGGACCTCTCCCCCAAGGTGTTGAGAATCCGCTCCACACCTGGATAGGCATCCATCGATCTCTGGCCCCCATCTCTCAACTTGAGTCGGTCACGCGCAGACATCCCCGCGAAGGTTGCCGCGAGATTGGTGGGGATTAGCAGCACAACAAGGAGAGTATATGCTGCGATGGCTGCATTGTAGGAGGCGAAATCCCACTTCACCAACAGCAGACCGGCGCAGATAGGGGCTACCAAAGAGAGGGTTTGACGAATCAAAGGAGTCTTGGCGGACCCAGAGACGCGAGTCCAGAAGCGCCTCCCGGTATCTCTGGCTGCCACTCTGCGAGAGAGTGCTCGCTGGTTCGAGGCGCCGAACTTGCTCGAATCCGAATACGGTGTCGGCAGCTTCGGGATAGGGGCCTCCATGGAACTTCGGAGGACGCAGGATGCTTGATGGCATCGGCGCTATTGCTGTCGATGGGGGGTGATTCTGCGAACGTTACCTTTCTTGGGGAGAGTGCTGTCGCAGAGCCGGGCGATTAGTGTAGTCTGGATATCACCTTGGCCTCCTAAGCCGAGAACACGGGTTCAAATCCTGTATCGCCCGCCATTCCATCAGCCGAAAGCGAGACCGTGTTCCCTTCCAGCTCTGGCGACTTTGTGTAGGAAATTCTCGAAGGGGATTCGTGCGTGCATTGAGCGATTGAGTTGGGTGTCACAGTCAGCCAATGACCCTAGCAGCTGCTCACGGAGGGGATCGGGGAGAGAGAGTCTACGACCGACTAGAACGTCGTGGAGTTGGTGGACTACGTCGTCGGAATCCATTCCGTGGTCGTTCATCATGCGGTCGATTTCGGCCAATGCCCCTGCCAGCACCTTCTTCTTGCGGCCTCCTCGATTCTCCCACCTCCACTCGACCACTCTCCCTCTCAAAGCAAGTTCCAATAGGTGTCTGCCAGACTGCAGGGTGGTTGACTGAACTAGGGTGTGAACCGCCGAGCGATCTTGTGCGAGACCTCTCAGGTGCAGCATCTCCAAGGTGAACAGGGCCTTCCTGAGGTTACCTCCCGAGATGTAAGCAATGTCCTCAAGTACCCCATTTACGGTCTCCACGCCCTCTGATTCGGTGACTGAGTACATAGTGGACAGCATTGTCCCACGCTCAGTCGCCGGAATTCGGATCATCTGAGTTCGAGAGCGCAACGCGTCGATAATCCTCGAGGGGGCTCTTGCCACAAGGACAAACCTAGAGGCGTTTCCAACAGTCTCCATCATCCTGCGCAAGTAGGCCTGTCTGATTGAGCCAAGGTAATCAGCGTCCTCGAGGACGATGAGTCGGCTCACAGGCAGGACACCGGGAATGATTTCGATTTCCCTACCGGCAGGGGCAACGTCGTTTGGGGAGCCGGTTGAAATCCCTCTGTCAAAGGCATCTAGGCTGAGTCTTCCAGCTAGGGTGTCGCTCGAACCAGTACCGCCGGGCCTGAGAAAATTCTCAAATGTGTTCATGGCGCCACGTTTCCTGACAAGGTCGCGGGCCTGCAGTACGTGTGTCGTGGAACGCCACCCTCTTCCGAGAATCTGGCGGGCAACCAATCGCCATGCTGCCGTCTTACCCACACCCGCCGGGCCGGTTATCAGCAAGTGCGGTGGCTCGGCGGATAGGCTGGCCGAGAGTAGTGCCTGACGCGCCTTGTCGGGTACGGCCAGTTGCTCGAATGTTTGAGGCGCGTGGGTATTCAACCAGCCCGTCATGAGAGGTCGTCGGATAGGCGGGACTTGAAGACCGCGCTGCTCACTCGGCCTTCAGGGTCTTGTGACGTCCTTCCTTACGGGGTTTGACGAAGATCCGGTATCCACACTTGTGGCAGGACTTTCCAGCGGTGCCTGCCTCAGTCCAGGTTAGGTGGCCGCAACGCAGACACTTGTAGCGGATCTCAAGTGGATCCATAGTCGACTCACAGTGAGTGCACTTGGGCAGCTCAGCAGGGGTCCAAGCCCTTCGATCGGTGCGATTGCAGCTCCTGCACTTGTGGAGCACGAGACGTGCTGCTTCGGTGGACATCGAGCCGGCGACCTGCCGGGCCTTCTTCAATCTGTCCTCTGCCTCACCGGGCTCTGCGGGCCCGTTCACATACCCCTACGAAATTCTCGAAAATCCTCGCACCATACTCTGAGTCGTTTACTTCGGGGTGAAATTGAAGTCCAAATCTATCTTCAGATTCGTTCTGCATGCCCTGCACTCCGCAGGACTCGCTGTGCGCGGTAATCACAAAGCCGGGAGGTGCTTCTGCGACCTCGTCATTGTGGCTCTCCCAGACTGTCTGCTCGTCTGGGGTTCCCTCGAAAAGTGCGCCACCACCACCAACGAGAGAGATGGTAGCAGCGCCGAACTCAGGTTTTGGCGCCTCGGCAGCACTGCCACCGTAGAAACCGGCCATGAACTGATGACCAGCGCATATTCCGAGTATGGGAATGTCCATGTCGAGGAAACTCCCACAGTTGCCTAGTTCTCCGGTGAGACCTACGCGGGCTGCCCCACCCGATAGAATGAGGCCGTCCACGGGCCGGAGCTCCTCGACGGGTGTGTCATTGGGAAGAATCTGGGTATCAACACCTAGGTAGCGCAGCATGCGCCACTCACGGTGAGTCCACTGGCCGCCATTGTCGATGACATCAATGACGAGGGGGGGCTCACCCATGTCGAACCCCAGTGGGGACGGGTGATGAACAATACCCTATCAAAGATTGAAAAAGAGTGGCCTTGTCGAAGGGCCTCTGCCCTGATGGTGTAGTGGCCTATCATGCAGCCCTGTCGAGGCTGCGACCCGGGTTCAAATCCCGGTCGGGGCGCCACTCATTCACCCGAGTCATCTTCCCACCAACCAGGTTCGCTACCGGCCTCTGGTTCCGATTCCAGTGGGTTTTCGTCTTGGTGTCTCAAGCAATAGTCGGAGGATCTGAAAGTCAATGCAGAGCATCCTTCGTGCGAACAATTGCGGAGTGCGTCTCGGTTCTCAATAAGTCGCTTACTCCGGTTGCCTGTTGGAGCTGAAGTTCTCAATTCGGTGGATGGTTTTTGAGCGTTTTTCACAGCAGAATCGGCGGCGGCTGCGTAGAACAGCCCGGAACAAATTAGTTCACCAATCAGGTTAGCGATCATGGTGGTTCATTGAAGGAGGTGAAATAAGTCTGTCTACGGCGTTGGGGCCATTCATGCCTCAAAGGAGCACTGTGGATATGGGGACTGCATAGGTGGTAGGAAGAGGTCTGTGCAGTCACGGTTAACTGTGGACAATCCCAAGAGACTCGAAGAATCGAGATTTAGTGTTACAGGCATCATCGAGACTGGGCTTGGAACATAATCCTCACCAGTTTGAGTAATAATCAGGTTGATGGCATCACCGGAGGGGATGATTACATCCATTCCGAAGAATTCCATTTTTGCGATTACCGTCTCTCCTGGAGTCAATATCTCACCATCACTACCTCCTGCATGGAATCTCAGGTCCATCACGGCATGCCCTAGATGCATGCCACTGCTTGCTTGGACCATTTCCACGAAGAGATGTCCACTACTTGCGAAAAGGGATATTGTGGCCTCAACGTGGAAAGTCGGGGTCCCAACAATGCGAGTCTCAACATCGAACTCGGGACACTCAACAATCAGACTGGAAGTCGCTGTGATTGTGTTGCTGCCACCTATCGAACAGGAGTCCATGTCAAAGTAAAGCCACTCTTGATCGGGAGGTGGATAGTTGGGTTCAACCCTCCATCCTCCTATGTTGTCCTGAACCTCGGCAATCAATCTGGGTTGGGGCCCCTTGTCCTTGAGGTAGAAATTGAACCATTCCAACATATCATCGGCCCAATCCCAACGCAGTGTATACGGGAATGCCTCGGCCCCCCGCCCGCTGTTCAGACCCTCGTGGCCGCTTCTGCGGTCAGGATAGTCGTGGCCCCATTGCCCGTAGAGGCCCTTGACATCAAAGCCGGCCTCAAGCAGAGTATTGTGTACTGGGAAAGCCATGTGAGGGTCAACGTTCCAATCCTGCAGACCGTGGATGATGTACACAGAGCCGTTGTAATTCTGCAGAGCTCTGGTCAGGAAGTGGCGCTCGGTCCAGTAGTCGCTGCCGGTCCACGCGAGATTGTCGCCGGTCAGATACGCCCCCACTCCTGCGTAGTATCCCTCGAAATACCCCTCACAAGCATTCTGGGCGTCCTCAAGGTCGCCGTCCAAACCAAAGCTGCCGTAGACGCCGTTGTGCATGATGGCACCACGCGCCTCCATGCTGCCATTACGCCACATCAGGTCATGAACGCCAATCAGTCCAGACATTGGCACTATGGTCTTCAGGTGATCTGATCCCATTGCTGCTGCTTCCCACGGTGTAGAGCCGTCATACGATTTCCCAATCACGCCGACATTCCCGTTCGAGAAGGGTGCGTCTCCGAGATATTCCACAGCAGCATGTATCCCCTCTTGCTCATCGAGACCCATGAGATCCATACAGTGGTTTGACTCTCCAGTACCAAACACAGACACCTGAGCGACTCCGAAGCCATGCGGCACGAAGTTCTCTATTAGGAAACGACCGAGTCTATCTGCTGGAGTCAGGGCGTCAACATCACCGTCGTCGTAGTACGGTCCGATCTCGGCAATTACGGGGACTCGGCACTCCTCGGGTAACTCTGCGGCGTCCATGTCGCATCCTTCGATAACAGGAAGCCACAAACCCATGTGGACTTCTGCGCCACCGGTGACTCCGGCACCGCCATCACTCGCAGTAATGGCTGGCACAGGGACATAGATTGAGCGAACGGTGTCGACACCAAAAGAGCCGTTCCATGAGACTCGACTAAACACATCGTCGTCCTGATAGAACTTGTTGGATCGATCCTCGACGTCTGGGAGCCAGTGCTCGTACTCTGGCTCTCCTTGTAATTCGTCCTCGAAGCCAAAACAACCCGTTAGAGTAGAAGTGAGCAAGATGAGAGTTAGGAAGGAGCACCCCAATCGAGTTGCCATACTATTCACCCTCAGAAGTTGTGGCTATCCATGCCTCGAAGGAGCAAAGTCGCAATGTGGAGCTGTAGTCACGCTTGATTCTTAACACGGGATCAGGCATGCCCTCTAGACGATTTGGGAGTGCGGAGCGGATAGCGGCGTTAGCAGTGTCAATCTCTGATTCTGCTACTATCACTCTGCCTCTGATTAAGCTCGGGGATCGAGTGTCCAACAGTGGAACAAGAGATGGGAGGAGTTCGATGGTTCGATGTGGTAAGTTGACCAGTAGTAAGTCCCAGTTACCAGAAATTTGTGGATCCGATGGCAGGGAAGTGGCATCGGCCACCCCAACGAGTCTGTCAGGGTGAATTTGGGAGAGGGGAATGGGGTCACTAGGGTAGTCCCTGCCGTCCCAGCGACGCAGGTTGTCGAACAACATCTCGACGGCGTCGGGGTTGAGATCTGATGCGAGTGCTTCGCCCACCAAATCTGGCTCGCCGAGAAGTGTGGCGAGTGCCGGACCGACGCCGCAAAACGGGTCGCATACCCGCAATGGGCGACCGAGCAAGGAGTGAAGTTTCTTGGCGAGAACCAAGGTCTCGAGTCTTTCCGACTGTAGTTTGGTGGAGAAGTATGCCCGGGTGGGGTCGCATAGAATGCTTCTTCCAGACTCTCTAACCATTACTCTGGTGCTAGTAATGTCATCAGGGATGTTCTCCGAGAAGATTACGTCGTCGCGACGCGCACCTATGATGGACAGGTCCCGGATTCTGAGTTCACCCAGCACCCCTCGATCAGACAGGACTAACCTGATGTGGGGATGTGATTGAAGCTTGGCGGTGGCAATCTGCTGGGAGTAATCAGCGACCTCATCATCCAATCTCACGATCATCATGTCGCCGAAGAACTCGTGCGAAGATGGCCATGCCTCGCCGTGTCGCTCGACTGTCTCCTCACCAATCAACACCCTCAGATACTCCCACCAGTCACTGTCAGCTCTCTCATCGGGCTTGCCCTCGTGCTCCACAACCTCGAATTTTGCTAGACCTTCTGGCAGAGATAGAGGGGCGCCAAAATCTAGTGGTATAAGCCTAGAATCACCGTCCTCGGCCGGGAACACATGCATGGCGGGAGCGAGCAGGTCGTGCTCGCGAATCAGGCCTAAGGCCTGCTCCACCTGGCGATTAGGCACTGAGATATGGCGCATCACGTTCATGATGTGCAGCGGGGCAGCCCGCTTCACCATGACGGATGGAGTGGGAGGGCCCGGACTTTGGCTGATTGGCATCGGACCGGGGGACCTCGACCACATGACCGAGCGGGCTAGGAGTGTTGCTAGAGAGTGCTCCAAGAGATTCCTAGAGGGTTACACTGCGGTCCTACCACCTAGTGAGGAGGAGCGTTTGGAATCGGTTGTAGGTAGTTGGGAGAAACTGATGCGTAATGGGGTCGAGAAGCCCAACAAACTGCTCAAGTTAGCTAGCAAGCGGCCAGTGGCCCTTCTGATTGTCGGCGACCCCATGCAGGCGACCACACACATAGATCTGGAGGAGCGATGTGCTGAGGAGGGGATTAATTTCCACGTGATACCCGGTCTGACCGCCACTGCCCTTGCAGTCTCGCTTTCTGGATTGCAGTCATACCGATTCGGCCGGCAGGTCACCATCCCATTCTCGGCCGGTGACTACCTGCCGACATCCCCACTGGAAATGATATGCAAAAACAAGGAGTCTGGGCTTCATACTCTGGTATTGCTCGACCTCGATCCAACAGGAATGGGTTTGGAAACACCGCGCCCAATGGTGCCCGGCGAGGCTGTGGCCTTGCTCGAGAGGATGGGTGAGCGAACTGAGAGTATCTCGTCGTCGCTCGACCAACCCATCAGAAATTGGGTTGGGATGTTGTTGAGCGACCTTGGCACCGAGGAAGAACAGGTTGTATCGGGCACTCTTGGGGAACTTTCGGAAATAGGCATAGGATATGTGCACGCGTTCATACTCCCAGCCGAGTTCAGCGGTATGGAGGAATCTGCCTTCGAGCGCCGCAGGCTCCCCAATTAGACGACGGACTCAAACAGGGGCTTTGCTTGGAGGGGGCGAGAGAGATGGCGAAACCCCCTGCAGAAGTCAGTTTCCCTGGCGACAAAAATCGTCGCAAGAAGATTCGTATGCGAGGGATAAAACAGGCCTCGAAGGAGATTCAGCACCGGCTTGACAGGAACCTCGAGGAACTCATGGACGACCCTGAGATCTTCGTGCCGGAAATAAGGGGGGAACTGGACGGGTCGTTTTTCTCGAAAGACAAGATGGCGAAGACGCTCAAAGAACTCTCTCAAGTGGCCTCGAAACGTAACGACCCCAGATGGCTGCGCAAGCGGATGACGAAGAAAGGGGGTGACCCCGTATGCTGTGCGTTGGCTGGTAGTCTGCTTGCCGCAACGGAAGAAGATCGGTCCACTGTCGCGGTGTTCAAGAATCCCCTGTTCGGGGTCGCCAGTTACATCCGCAGAGGCAATGGCAAACAGAGCCATCTCGCAGGAATTCAGAATCACACTCATCCAAAGTTACGTCTGCTAGTCTGGGACGAACACGCCAAGTCAGGACAGTGGTTCTTCTCATGGGACGGTGGTTTCGTATTCACTGGGAATACCCCCTCTCCTCCGGCTGAATGGGTGGATTGGAGCCTTGATAACGCTTCGATCGAGTTGAGTGGCGACCAGGTCAAATGGAGTAGGGGACTCGATGAGCATACAGTTGCTGATGGTGAGTTAACCGAGGCCGGTTGGCTGCGTATGGAGTTCGGTGATGGGGCTGTAGTAGGCCTTTCTCAGGCTGCTCTGGCAAAGTCCGAGGAGCAGTTCGCCCAAAGCGTGGCGATGGGGATGATGCCGCCCCGCCTTAGGGACGTGTCCAGCGTTGAGTGGATGTGGAGGCCAGAGGGATGGCCAGAGGACAGAGATTTGCCTGAGGAGGGGGTCGAGCGGCTCGAGGAGGTTCTCGAGGCTTGGCTTGGGCTGGCACTCGATGATTCCCTTCTAGCGAGATCCTGCAGAACTAGTATACTGAACTCCATCGGCGATGGTTATGTGGTCGGGACCCACTGGTTTTCAGAGGAAGCAAGGGGGGATTTCCTAGAGCACATGTCGGGGGCTGCAGAGGAGAGAGCTGCGTTGGCCTGCATCCTAGACTCACTGGAGACGGGGATTCACGTCAGGACCGATGGATTGGTCCTTGAAATCGAGGATGATGTGATCCGCTTCGAGGACTACGCCTGCCACCCCAATCTTGTCGCACTCTGGCCGGAGCACGGTCTCACCATACTCGAAGAAATCTATGAGATGACGGGAGAAGATGCTGGGGCTGTTCTAAGCAAGCAAGAGAAGCGTAAGCAGGGCTTTGGGGCATTCCTCCGCGAACTCGGTGAGAGCAGGTCCACGGCCATGCGACTGGAGAGACTGCCATGGGAAGCCGGCTCTCTACCTAGTCCACTGGACTTCGTTGACGATCTGATTAGGCAGGCGGTCGACAGGGGGGTTGCTTCCACTGTCTCCAAGGCACGGAAAGGGAAGGGGTTGGAGATGGCGATGGGTTGGGCTTGGCTCAATGTGCACGATAGAACCGAGTCGGACGCCTGGCGCTTCGACGAAGCCAGCCGGGACAAAGGGGGCGATTGGGTCCCGGCTCTACAAGCATTGTGGGATGCTGCTGAGGACCTGTTACTCAACGACAACAAGGATGCGGTACAAGACTACGAAGCGGCGATGAAGTGGCTTTCTGAGACTAGCGGTTCGGGCGTGCTGCCCTAATCAGTGCGAGAGAGTTATCCAAATTGCAACAGCGAACAGCGATACTCCCATCACCCGATTGAGGTTTTTCGCAGATTCGGGACTACTGAAGGCGCTCTTCAGAAGAGTGCCGAAGGCGGCCCAAGATATCACTGCGGGCAAGCCAAAGATAAGGTTCAGGAAAACAAGCAGGGCCTTGGCCTCAAGCCCGGTTCCAAACAGGGACCCGAAGGCTGTCATTAGCACGAGGAAGTGAATCCAAGCCTTCCCATTAACAACTTGCAGGACAATACCTGTAATGGTACCAAGGCGTTCGCTCTCCTGAACTTCTTCCGATATTGGAGAGGCCGTGGCTACCTTGAATGCGAGATAAGCAATGTAGGCCGCACCAAGATATCTTAGCAAGTTGAAGAATGACTTGTTCTCCTCGATAAACACTGTAGCGCCACCGACAAACAAACCAAGTGTCGACCAGCCGATTGCCATACCTGCAATCAGAGGGAGGGTTGCTCGTAGACCATGTTGGGATCCATGAGCAGCGCATAGTACATTATTCGGACCCGGAGAAAAACACATCGGGATGATGAAAACAAGAGTGGCAATCAGTAAATCAGTGTCCATGCGGACACCTCAAGCTCTGGTTTCTAGGAAGGCGTTTGCAGTAGTCAGTGCTTGATGCATATCAGCCCACAGGTCCTCGACGTCCTCTATCCCGACGCTCATTCGTACGAAGCCGGGAATGACGCCTGCCTCGGCCCTCACCTCCTCGGGAACGAACATGTGGCTGGAATTGAACGGGCACTCTACAAGGCTCTCTATGCCTCCGAGGCTGGTGGCCTCGAAAATCAGCTCCAGTGCTCTCATGTAACGCAGTGCAGCCTCATCGCCTCCCTTGATGACGTAAGACAGCATGCCACTTCCTCTAGGCATAATTCTCTGGGCGACTTCGTGGTCGGTGTAACTCAGGAGGGAAGTGTGGTTGACGCTCTCTATCATCGGGTGTGCCTCCAATCTGCTCGCTAGTTCAGCAGAGTTGGCAGCGTGGATTGGCATGCGAGCGTGGAGTGTCCTCATCCCCCTTTCAAGCAGGTAACACATATGTGGGTCGGCGGCGCCACCCAGATGCACCTTCTTGGGGAATATCTCGGCCACTAGTTCCTTACTTCCGACTACGATTCCGGCTATCAAATCCGAGTGTCCTCCGAGGTACTTGGTCCCTGAGTGAATGACTAGGTCGAAGCCCATTGATATGGGATTGCATGACCAAGGGGTTGCGAAGGTGTTGTCAACAATGGCGATGAGACCGTGTTTCTTAGCAACCGCAGCCATTGCCTCCAGGTCGCACACCTTGAGAACGGGGTTAGTCAGAGTCTCTACGTACAGAATCTTGGTGTTCTCCTGGATAGCGGCCTCATAGGACGAAGGGTCCCTGATATCAGCCATCGATACCTCGATGCCGAATCTCGGTAGATCCTCGGTCATGAATCCGTATGTCCCGCCATAGCAGTCGGGGCTCGCCACTATGTGGTCACCCTTCGAGAGTAATGCGAGCAGTGTCGTTGTGATTGCCGACATCCCACTCGCGAATGTTTCCCCATCCTCTGCACCCTCAAGGGCGGCAACCTTCTGTGCCACCCCCTCGGAGTTGATGCTTGAGAGGCGGCTGTACAGTGCTGTGTGCTGGGCCCCATCGGCCCAGCCCTGATAGCGCTCATCGGTCAGGCGGTAGGTCGAGGTCAGGAAGATAGGGGTGGAGGCGGCTCCCTCGATATTCTGGGTGCCTGACCATATCGCCCGTGTCGCGAATCTCTTGTCGGAGTACTTGTCGCTCATGGAACTCCGAGAAGTGATTGTTTCATCAACTATACGCCGGTTATATTTATAATATGTCGAATAAAAAACATAAATACACAGATTATCCGACTAAATGTCGGAATATTTTATTTCTTACCGTCACTTCCCAAACTCATGCCTACCTCTGAATTGGACATCAAGGATGCAAACATAATTCGAATGTTGAAAGAAGACTCGAGAGCCAGTACACAGGCTATAGCCGATGCTTTAGCAATGCCTAGGGTCACCGTTCATGATAGGATAAGGAGGTTACAAGAGAGGGGGATTGTGCGGCGCTTCACGGTGGAACTTGGAAAGGAGGAACTTGGATGGAGTCTGCACGCCTTCATCCTCGCCAACTGGGCCGGAGAGAGGGGGGAGACCGACAGGCGGGATGTGGCTCAGGAGATCTGTAGCATGCCATTCGTCGTCGGATGCCACATAGTCACCGGACAGTGGGACTTCATCATCGAAGTTCTAGCAAAGAACATGGAGGATCTCGGTGACTCAATTCTCGATGGGCTCTCAGCAATACAGGGAGTGGGTCACACTCAAACTCTGGTCTCGTTCTACAACTTTGATGGAGAGGCAAAAGCCCTTAGTTAATCCAGCCCGATAGCTGCCAGCACTGAATCCAAATTGGCGTCAACCACTGTCGATTCGGCGAGAGAGTTCTTGACCGCTACCTCGGGGTCCTTCAAACCGTGGCCGGTCACGGTGACAACTACTGTGCTGCCTTTAGGAATGTTACCGGCAGCGTGGCACTTCAGTAAACCTGCGATGCCGGCAGCTGAGGCAGGCTCCACAAATATCCCAGCAGTGCGAGCCAGTATCCTTTGAGCATCCAGTATCTCATCGTCACTCACCATGTCGATTGCTCCTGATGACTCGGTGGCTGCTTTGATCGCGTGTTCCCAACTTGCTGGGTTGCCAATGCGTATCGCGGTGGCGATAGTCTCGGGGTTCTCTACAGGGGCTCCGCGCACAATCGGAGCGGCCCCCTCTGCCTGCCACCCCATCATCTGAGGCAGTCCCTTGCTTCTCCCCGCTTCGCGGTACTCTTTGTAGCCCAACCAATAGGCGGTGATGTTGCCGGCATTGCCCACTGGGAGAAAGTGCATGTCGGGGGCATCTCCAAGAGCGTCACAGACCTCAAACGCCGCTGTCTTCTGACCCTGTATGCGGAATGGGTTGATGCTATTCACCACTTCAATCTCATCCCTCTCACCCAACCTCCTGACGATTTCGAGGGCATCGTCGAAGTTGCCCCGGACCTCGAGGGTACGGGCTCCATGGATTAGCGCCTGAGCCATCTTTCCATAGGCAATCTTGCCCTCTGGTATCAGGACTAAGCAAGTCATTCCGGCAACAGCAGCATAGGCCGCAGCGGAGGCACTGGTATTGCCTGTGCTGGCACACACCACAATGCTGGCCCCGCGCTCAGCTGCCTTGGTGACGGCCAGTGTCATTCCCCTGTCCTTGAACGAAGCCGTCGGGTTGAGTCCCTCGTACTTGACAAAGAGGCGGAAGTCTCCTCCGATATCACTGACGATGCCTGGGGCCTCGATGAGAGGAGTGCCGCCTTCGTTCAACGTGATCGAGCGGGTTCCCTCAGACACCGGTAGGAATTCGCGATAGCGTCGAATCACGCCGTGGCCCGTCATGGTCAGACCAGATGGGTTTCAGCCATGAACCTCACCCGTGCTACCAAAGCGCCCTGCTAGGTTGAGGCAAATAGCAACTACAGGTCCTATCAGGATAGCGAAAAGGATAGTGCCCTCCCTAAACGTCCCTCCCAGCAACACCCCGAATACTAGAACAGAAACTTCGATGCCGCCTCGGACCCTTGCTAAAGGAAACCCGGAGGCCTTCTGCAACCCGGTCATCCATCCGTCCCGCGGGCCCGGTCCCAAATTGGCTGTGAGGTAGATGCCGCTGCCGATTCCAATCAAGAGTACGCCAACTAGGACCTGTGCCACAGCCAATGCCTGTGAATCAGGGGCTGGTAAAAGTGGTACCATCACCTCAATCGCCAGAGAGATGAAGACCGCATTGAGGATTGTACCGACGCCGGGCTTCTCCTTCAAGGGGATCCAAAGGAGAAGTACGAGGATGCTGACAAGGAAAGTGGCTTGACCTACAGACCAATCGATGTTCAGTGCTATTCCCTCTGCCAATACAGTCCAGGGTGTGTTGCCGATTCCCGCTGCAATCAGTATGGCGTCGCCGGTGCCGAATATCCAGAGTCCGGCTATCAGAATCAACAGGGTCCTAGCGGGTGGCCTAGTGGTCATGGGGTCAGTCGCGCTCCACCAGGTAGTAGGGACCTGTTTGGCAGGACGCAGTAATGAAAGCACGCCCATAGGCCACGATGGGCTTTCAGTCTTGAACCCAATCGGAGAATCCGGGTGTTCTGGATGCCTTTTCCTAGTACTATCCGCGGATTCCCATACGAGTGATTGGAGATTATTAGCTCAATGAGTTGGTTCTTGGTGTCGGCACTTTTTCGATCACATTCATTGCCATTCGATGAATTCTGAATCAGATATTTCCAGCGAAACGGCGTCGGGCCAGCCAAGCAGTCGCGAGAGGAAAACCAGCGCCGCACGATTGGTGATATTCGCGACCTGCTGAATGCTCAATTGACCGTCGCAGTATTCGGGATAAGCGTCACAGCCTATCGGTGAAAATTGGTAATGACCGGTATTGTTGATGACTCCAAAAGTCAAATCAACGCCATCGCCAATGTCTTTGACGATTTGTGAAACATGTTCCAGATCTGTCGTTTCATCGGAATCTCCTGTGAGAATAAGCGTCGGAATGGCAATGTCAGAAAGACCGGTTTTTAGCACTCCTCCATTCCAAGGAGCCAGGGCGATTGAAGCCCAGATTCTGTCATCTCGAAGTGTGACCGTGTCCTCGTTTGGGCGTTCGTTCCACCAAGCATCGCGGATTTCGCAGCCCTCTTCGATTCCTCGATCGCATGCCTCAGTCAGGTCGTCTGTGTCAATCGTCGCTCCCGCCAAAGACAATGTCGTATAGCCTCCGAACGAATGGCCGGCCACTGCATATCCTGCATCAGCATCCAAACAATTCTCGAAGAGTCCTTCTGCTGCAGATTCGTCAACCAGCCAATTGAACGTATCCATTATATCAGTGGGTCTCCGCAAAATCAATTCAGGGTATTTTTCCTCGGTGTTGTCAAAGAATGTGTTGAACTTGTGATCGGGCGCGGCGACTATGAAGCCGTGTGAGACGAGTCGTTGCATGAGGAATTCGGTGTTCCAGCGCATTCCAGTGTTGCCGTGTGAAAACACCAGAACGGGATGGATTTCGGAGCAGTCGATCGAGGGGGAGTCCCACGATTCACCCAGATAAAGAGAGTCGTAAATAACCACCTCACCAGACTCACCAGATGCCGGATACCAAACTTGGACAGTGAGTTCTAGACCGGTCGATCCAGTGAATTTGTAGTCATTTGTACCGACTGAATATGGTCCGGACTCGAGTAGTGAAGTTGCAATCGTCAACGGGAATGGATCGTCTGGGTCAATGAATCCATCGCCATCATCATCGGTGTCGGCATTGTCGCCGACTCTGTCACCGTCGGTGTCGGTGGTTTCGGTTGGGTCGTCGGGGAACGCATCCTCGTTGTTGGCAACACCATCGCCATCTCGATCAGCATCGGTAATGTCTCCGATCCCATCACCATCGCTGTCGCTAATCTCGCTGGAATCGAGTGGGAACGCATCGTTGGAGCCGCTCACGCCATCACCGTCAGCATCTTCATCGCAAGCATCGCCATCACCGTCGGAATCGAGGTCGCTCTGGTCTGAGTTGGGGATGTTGAGACAATTATCATCGACATCGGCGATACCGTCGGAATCTGCATCGTCGAAACCGAGGCAGCCTGATAGGATCGAGAGAATGAGAATCGATATGACGGGAAGGACTGTGTTTCGCATCTCCATCACTCGCACAATATGGCTCACAGCACATCGAAGAGGTGATTACGAATCAACCCGATGCATAGTTTGAATGCAAAGTGTCTCTTAGCCTCGATACGGTGAGCCTGTGAAGGAGTGGGAACAGCCTATTGACACCGGGGAAGCTCCGGAGGACGGTTCCCACTTCGATGTGATTGTAGTAGGGGGAGGTCCTGGGGGCGCGGCCGCGGCCTCCTACCATGCGATGAATGGCTGCCGGGTGTTATTGCTCGAGAAAGGAGTCTGGCCTCGTGACAAGCCGTGCGGAGATGCCGTGGGGGGAAAATCACTGTCTCATGTCGAGGAGCTCGGCGTGCTCCCTATGATCGAAGCCACTCCTCACTACGTTGTCGATTCCATTCTCTTCGGCAGCACCAACGGTTCAGAGGTCAGGGTGATGCTGCCCAAGGAAACCTATGAGGAAAAGGGGTTGATGTCAGGCTATGCCCTGCCTAGAATTCAATTCGACTACATGCTGTTCAAGCGCGCTACCGAGGTAGTAATCGAAGCGGGTGGTGCGGTAATCCAAGGCTTCTCTGTCAACGATGTACCTGTTGTTGGTGCGGGTGAAGGAGCGAAGATATTGGGAGTAAAAGGGAAGATAGGAGGCGCTCGGTCCGAGGAGCCTGAGCTTGCCTTCAGTGCTCCCTTGACGATTGGAGCGGGTGGCTACAACTGCCCAGTATCACGCACTATCACCGAGGTCTACGAAGAACCATTCCGAGATGATGAGCACTTCTGTGGGGGCTACCGTGAGTACTGGGAGAATGTTGGTGGCCTCGGGGACTCAGAGGGGCCGATTGAAATTCACTTCATCGATGAGGTTCTACCCGGATACTTCTGGCTATTCCCGGTTCAGAAGGGAGTGGTAAATGTCGGCGTTGGCATGCTGATATCAGAACAGAGGAAGCAGAAGGGAAAGAAAAAGTCCCTCAAGAAGATACAGAAGTGGGTCATTGAGGAGCACCCCCGATTCAAACAACGATTTGCCAACGCTACTCTCGTACCTAAATCACAGAAGGGGTGGCAACTCCCATTCGGCTCGCCGAGGAAGAAGGCGCCTTCCTTCCAACCGAGGCGCGCGGCAATGGCCGGGGCGATGGCTGTGGGAGACGCGGCCAGTTTGGTTGATCCATTCAGTGGAGAAGGTATCGGTAACGCTTTGCTGTCTGCCAAGATGACGAGTAGGCATTTCGACAAAGAGGGGCATGCAGACGGTTTTCCCGAGAGTGCAGCGGTGGCGTACATGGAGGATTTGTGGGGAGAGTTGGGTAAGGAACTGACAAATTCTACGAAACTGCAGAGATTGATGAAGAGAAAACGTCTCACCAACTGGTTTGTCAAGAAAGCATCGAAGAAGAAGGAGATAGGAAATATGATGTCGGAGATGATCGCTAGCAAGGAGAGTCAAGAGTCACTTTGGAGCCCTTGGTTCATGTTCAAGACACTGATACTGCCATGAGGTGAGGTGATGAGGGAAATTCCACGTACTCTAGAGGGAATCGAAGCGGTGTTCCTCGATCTCGATGGGACACTGTATCTAGGCAACAATGTGATAGAAGGGGCCTTGAATTTCCTCTCGAGATTGGAAGAGAAGGGGATTCAGAGGTTCTTCCTCTCTAACAACTCGAGTCGGTCTGTCACACAGTACGTCGAGAAGCTGCAGGGTATGGGAGTACCTGCCACTTCAGAAGACATTCTGCTTTCGACCCATGACCTACTCGCGTGGCTAAGCGTTAACGGGATATCAGAAACTTATCTCGTCGGTACTTCGGGGATGCGCCAAATGCTCGAAGATGCGGGCGTCTCTACTGATTCAACAGAGCCGCAATACGTCGTTCTTGGTTACGACACGGAAATAACCTATGAGAAACTCAGCACGGCTTCAGTACATCTCCACAGAGGGATTCCGATGGTGGCCAGCCATCCAGACACGGTCTGTCCCTCACCCGATGGGGGTCTGCCCGACACTGGGGCCTACATGGATCTGTTCGAAGCCACCACAGGGGTACGTCCAGAGCATGTGTGTGGTAAGCCGAACGCGGGGATGATACTGCATAAGGTCGAGTCGTTGGGGCTGCTCCCGGAGCAGTGCGCAATGATTGGTGATCGACTCTATACCGACATGGAAATGGCGAAGAGAGCTGGGGTCCATGGCATACTGGTTCTCAGTGGGGAAGCCACAATGGAAGACTTAGGGGCTGCTCCACAGAACCCTTCGCTCGTGGTTGGCTCCGTTGATGAATTAGCCAAGTAGAGGGAGAAACCCTCAATCATGACAACCCCTGCCGAAATCGTGAGTGAGGGCTTAGTTACTGTCACTGGCGCGAGTGGTTTCATCGGCAGCCATGTCGTCGCGAACCTGCTCGCTCGTGGCAGAGTTGTAAGAGCGACTGTGCGAGATTCTTCTGATACAACTAGGGTCGACCATCTGAAGGCTCTACCAATGATCGAAGGGGGGGCTCTTGAGATAGTCGAGATGGATCTGTTCGATGTGGCTTCGGTGAATGCCGCAATCGCCGGGTGCACCGATCTCATACACACCGCAGCAGCGGTTAGGATCAGTGCCAAGGACCCTCAGAAACAAATCGTTGACCCAAGTGTGATAGGAACCCAGAATGTAGTTTCGGCAATCGATGCTGCGGGCACAGTCGAGCGGTTTGTGCACACTTCTTCCACGGCAGCCATCAGGCCGATGAAGTGGAGAGACGGAGAGACATTGACGACCGAGACATGGGCTGATGATGCTACGCTCGATGGCAATCCATACGGACTGGCAAAGGTCGAGGCAGAGAAGGTGGTTAGGAACTGGCATGCCGCTTCTGACGTCAAAACACGCCCGCGGATGGTGACAATACACCCGAGTGTGGTATTCGGACCGCCGATGAGTAAGATTCACCTGCGGGGCTCTCTATCTTTCGTGATGGCGCTCGTTCGAAGAGAGATTCCGGTGGTGCTACCAATGCAGATCAACATAGTTGACGTGAGAGACGTTGCCGAGGCCCATGTCAGGGCTCTGACACAAGGCGAGGATGCTGGTCGATATCTGACAGTGAGTGGAGACATGCAGTTCAAGGATATCTCACTTGCACTCAGGCAGGCCCACCCTGAACTAAAGACGCCCACATTCACCCTGCCGTACCCGGCGGCATTGGTGGTCTCAATTTTCCATCGCAGACTGAACTTAGCTTGGGCTCGCCAACATCTCAGGCGCCGGATATACTGGGACGCGACACCAGCAGAGAGGGATCTTGGAATGACATGGAGGGCTCCTCAGGAGGCTCTTCTGGACTCCATGCCAGTCATTCTAGAGAACGACTGGGTATAGGATTGGTTTTCAACGAGCCTCCTAACGGAGGGCTGTGTCCAGAGTGGCTCACCTACTTGTGCTGCTGATGCTGAGTTCTACAATCAGCGGTTGCCTTTGGTGGGGAGAGGATGAGGTTGACGAACCGGAAACGGGTCCGTTCAATTTCGAACAGGAGTTGCCGAACACCACTTGGTATCACTATCCTGGAACGGTGTCGGAGCCGTGGGCTGTAGATGCCACTGATGCTGCTGCGGTATCCGCGGCTAACATCACAGCAAACCTGAGTGGGAACAGTACCCCTTACTTTGCCAACGCGACATACTACGGGACCGGGTTCGACACCTTTGAGCCGACCATTGGGGTCACTTCATCGGGGGCTATCTTCTTCACTAACTACAACGGACTCGGTGACGGTACACACATCATCCGCTCGCGGGACCAGGGTCAGACATGGGAGGATGTGGGGCCGTTCGGGTCTGTGGATGATGATTCGGGGCAGACCCCTAACTCCAACGACCCTTACATCTACGTCGACAAGTTCACTGACAGACTGGTTAAGTTCGACATGCATGCCCTTGCTGCAATGTTCGTCGAATACTCTGACAATGATGGTGACTCATGGAGCACCCCCTTTCCCGTAGAGGGTTACTATGTAACTCAGGATCACCAGAGCATAGCCTCAATGCCACCACCACCTGGTGTAACAGCATTACACGATGTAATCTACGTCTACTGCATCAACACGGGCTCACCTGCGGCGGGAGCACAGTGTTCGCGCTCACTCAATGGTGGTCTATCGTGGGACGTGCAGAGAATCGGTTTTCCTAGCAGCAGCTTCCCGCAGTGCTCAGGGTTACATGGCCACGTGGCCGGGGGAATTGACGGGGCTATTTACAGAGGTAATCCCTCGTGTGAGGGCCCAGCAGTCTACCGTTCTCTAGATGGAGGCTACACCTGGACTGAGCACACCATAACCACAGAAGTCGACATGCAGCAGGGCTGGCACTCACACGAAGTCGCGACGGCAGTAGATGATGGGGGTAATGTACACGCCACTTGGATTAGCAACGATCAGTTGCCGTGGTATGCATACTCGCGAGATCAAGGCAACACCTGGAGTGAGCCGATGATGGTCGCATCCCCGGGTGTCATAGAAACTGGTTTTCCAACAATCTTTGCGGGTGCAGAGGGGCGTGTAGTGGTAGGCTACATCGGAGAGATCAATGATGTGAGTGCGAATAACACGACTTCTGGTGGAGTCGGATGGGGGGGCTACATGGCCATCATGACCGATGCTTTCGCTGAGCATCCCCTAATCACCACGGTGGTTGTCAACCAGCCAAACGATCCACTGGACATCACATCCGACTGTGGTAATGTGCGCTGCGGAGGATTTGGAGATTTCATCGATGTTGAGATTGATGATGAGGGGCGTCCTTGGATCGCGCTTGCACACAACGCGGCTGGGTTCGAGGAAGCGATTATCGGGACATTGACCGAAGGACCTGTTTTGTATGGTGATCTAGCGTACCTTCCGGTGCTACCGGCTGGTGGTAATACAACCCTGATGATGGGGTAACAAATCGCCGTTCATCTGATGTATGCGAATCTTGACCGCGAATCGTGCGCGCGACGGCGATGATGCTGGTGCTACTGATGATATCAGCCCCCCTTGGGGGCTGCTTCGGTAAAGAAGAGGTCGTAATCAAGGAGGAAAACGTGTTTGACTCGCTTTGCCCCGATGGCATCTCTAACAGCACCTGGTACCACTATTCCAACGCCACCGACGCCACTACTGTCTCAGATGTATTCAACGGCACCTCAGTGCTTGTAGGAAACAACGCTCCGTCCTGTGCTATGGGTAGCTACTACGGCATCGGTATGACGACCTTCGAGCCGACCATTGGAGTCACCTCAGCGGATAACCTGTACATGACGAGTTGGGGTAATGGCGCTTCGGGGTCGACAGCGATAGTGCGCTGCTCGGGTTTGATTGGAATGACCAATGTGAGTGACTACGTCTGCGAGGATGTCTACAGTGTATTCCTGCCCGTGGCTAACAGCAACGATCCGTATCTCTACGTTGACCCTTGGACTGACCGCGTGATGAAGTTCGACATGCATGCCTTGCTTGGGATGACTGTTGAGTGGTCCGACAATGAGGGAGGAAGTTGGACTGGTCCGTCTGTCGCAACTGGTTGGTCGGTCCAGGATCACCAGACCATAGCCTCCTCTCCTTACTCAGCACTCCTTCATCCCACCACATGGGTGTTCTGCGTCAACGGCAACTACCCATATCCAGTCTGCTCAGCCAGCAACGACGGGGGGCTGACATGGGGGCCTGAGCTGCCGGGAGCTCCGAATGGTTGTGACAGTGGAGGGTTGACTGGTCACATGATGGGTTCTGAGAACGGTAACTTCTATCGCGGCAACAGGGGATGTAACGGGGGCGAGGGTTACTCTGTATACCGGAGCACGAATGGAGGAATTACTTGGACCGAACACCCACTACCAACTGAGAATACGGGGACTGCGGAGACTTGGAACTTCGAGGAAGCACAGGTCTATCCCGACTCTGAAAACAACGTCCACGCAATGTGGATGGGTTCTGACAACATGCCATATTACTCATACTCAACCGACGAGGCTGAGAGTTGGAGTGTTCCGTTGATGATCGCCCCGCCTATCGGCCTAAACGGCACTGGATTCCCAGTACTGACTGCCGGTGGTCCTGGACAGGTAGCCTTTGGCTACATTGGGGATTCGGGGGGAAATACCTGGAACGGTTACCTCACCGTCATCACCGACGCATTCAGCCTGATGCCTTTGATGACAACAGTACAGGTCAATGGGTGGGGTGATCCGTTAGACACCACAGCTGACTGTGGCTTCAATCGGTGTGGAGGATTCGGGGACTTCAATGACATCATAATCGACCAGCACGGAAGACCCTGGTTCGGGCTCGCACACAACGTCGGTGGAGAACTGGGGATTTTTGGTACTATGACGCTTGGGCCGTCTCTACGAGGTAACGGGACCCTCGAAGAATTGCCATCAGGCGGACCAAGCACCCTCTAGAATATATCTGGGTACAAGCCGTATGCCTGGTAGGCGAAGCTTCCAGCGAAGCCAAGCATTGCGAAGCCGCAGAAGACCATTGCGATTCTGTATTTACGCGAGGAGAGCCATGTGCCTCCACCTACAAACAGCCATGCTATCGATGCCTTTACCAAGATAATGGTGATTAGAAAGCAGACAGCGTACAAGATAGGTGCAAGAGGTTCCTGTTCAGCCGCCGAAGCCATCAGCGGACCACCGATGAGGAACCAGAACATGTACACGTTGGGGTTCAGAAGATTAGTGACTACACCGCGTTTGAAAGATCCGGAGGCGTCGGTTTCTGTATTCTCAGGATCCGGTGCTTCTAGAGAGAAGCATTCTAAGCCCATCTTAGTCAGAAATAACGCCCCAAGAAGCGAGATTGAAAACAGTACGGTGGGTTGTGTAGCCATCCAACCAGCTAGGAAGAGACTAGCGATTATCATCGGACCATCGGTGAAGATAGGGGCTGCAGCAGTCCACATACCGGCCTTCAGTCCCTTAGAAAGGGACTCTCTGATTACCATGGTCAATAGCGGGCCTGGCTTGATGCCTTCGATAATCCCGAGGGCTATTCCCGCCGCCGCTAGGCTGGCGATAAGGTCTGTTTCCATACACTACCTCGAGGCGGCTATCTTAGCTAGGAGTTTGAGTATCTCAAGATAGAGCCAAATCAATGTGACCATCAAACCGAAGGCCGCTCTCCACTCTAATTGCTTGGGAGCACCTCTCTCCACTCCCTTCTCGATGAAGTCGAAGTCCGCAACCAAACAGAGGGACGCAATTCCTACAACGAAGAGGGAAAATAGAATGCCGATTGGGCCAGCGCCGTGAATATACGGAATTGCGTACCAACCAGAGATTGATCCTATGATTGAAATTCCGTAGATGAGCATGATTGCAACTAGTGCTGAAGAAACCGCAATCTGTGTGTTACGGTCCCATGCGATTAGTCCGGCTCTGTAGATGGCTATCATTCCCCCAAGAATGAGGAAGGTGAGTAGTGCTGCGGAAATACCGATACCTGGCATATCTAAACCAACCTCGAAAAGCCATGTTATTCCTCCGAGAACCAGTCCTTCCAAAGCTGCGTAAGAGCAAATCAACATTGGATTCATTGATCCGGAAAAAATCACTATCAAAGCAACGACAAAACCTCCCACTGCTCCAATTAAAATCAGAGGCACTGCTTGTGGCATTGAAAAAGCCGTCATTATGGCGGTGGTCGCTGTGATTAAGAGGAGTATTCCTGTCTTCTCAGCAACTCCTTCGATGGACATTAGGTTGGATTCTTCGTCCCACCAGTTGGCGTCCTCATAGGAGCTCTTATCGAACGTGGCATCGGAAAGCGCGGGGTTCCCTGAGCGGTACATCAGAGGAACTGATGTGGTCCCCCTTCTCAAGGGTTAGCCCAACGCATGCTCATACGAAGCTCAACAGGTGCTTCCCGGTGTAACTGTCAGGATTCTGTGTGATTTCCTCGGGTGTACCCTCGGCAACCACCAAGCCACCCCGTTCACCACCCTCAGGCCCGAGATCTATGACCCAATCAGCGCATTTGATTACATCGAGATGATGTTCGATGATGATGACTGTGTGGCCGTTACGGCGTAGACGAAGGAGCACTTCGATGAGTTGGTGGACGTCAGCTAAGGCGAGGCCCGTGGTCGGTTCGTCAAGGATGTACACGGTGTGCTTGGTAGCCGGGCGGTGTAACTGCGTGGCAAGTTTGACCCTCTGGGCCTCGCCTCCAGAGAGGGTTGTAGCGGGCTGGCCCAGACGGATGTAGCCCAGACCGACATCCCGGATTGTTGACAGGATGCGGTAAATCGAACGCTGGTTGGCGAAGAAATCGCAGGCCTCGGTGACATTCATCTCGAGGACATCATGGATGTTCTTGCCACGCCACTTGACCTCTAGGGTTTCGCGGGTGTAGCGCTTGCCCTTGCAGATGTCGCAGACCACCCAAACATCAGGCAGGAAGTTCATCTCCAATTTGCTCGAACCACCGCCTTTGCAGGCCTCACACCTGCCGCCTCGCACGTTGAAAGAGAACTGTCCGGGTTGGTAGCCACGCTCCTTGGCGAGGTTGGTCTGGGTGAACAAATCGCGTATCGGAGAGAATGCTCCGGTGTATGTGGCCGGATTGGAACGAGGGGTGCGCCCAATTGGAGATTGGTTGATGACGATGGTCTTGTCAATGAGTTCGTAGCCCTCGATTTTGTCGTGACTACCAGGAGTGGTGTCGGCCCCGTGGAGTTTTCGTTGGAGAGAAGGGGCTATGGTGGAAGTCACGAGAGAAGATTTCCCTGAGCCCGAAACACCAGACACAGCAACAATGCACCCAAGGGGGATTCTAACGTCTATGTCCTGCAGGTTATTCTGACGGGCGCCGGTTACTACGAGCCATCGATCATCATCCGGTGTGGCTCGGTCTTCAGGGAGGGGTATACTCTTCCTGCCCGAGAGATAAGCTCCGGTCACACTTTCTTTGGTGTTGAGGAGTTGTTCAAGACTGCCATTGGACACCACTCTGCCACCCTCCTTGCCCGCACCTGGGCCTAGATCTACGAGCCAATCGGCCTGTCGCAGAGTCGCCTCATCGTGCTCTACCACAAGTAGGGTGTTGCCAAGAGAGGTCAGCTCTCTGAGGGTCTCCAACAGTCTGCCGTTGTCTCTCGGATGAAGGCCTATGCTGGGTTCGTCAAGGACGTACATCACACCTGTCAGGCGTGTCCCTATCTGAGTAGCCAGACGGATTCTTTGGGACTCGCCACCCGAGAGGGTATTGGCGCGGCGATCGAGAGTGAGGTAGTCGAGTCCTACAAGAGCAAGGAAACGGAGTCGGGATTCAATCTCCTTGATGATATCGTGTGCGATGAACAGTGATCTCTCATCGAGGTGTTCGGTCTTAGAGACCGTGGGGGTATGAGGTTCCTCTCTCTCGAGTCTTGACCAGGTATCGTCCAAGCCTCCGATGCGCCAGTTCTGTACAACTGCGAGGGCTTCTAGGACGCTGCAGAACGATATCTCAGGTAGGGAGACACCACCCACCGTGACCATACTCACCGCGTTGTTTAGCTTCTGGCCCCGGCAGTCGGGGCACGGCTCGTCGGTCATGTACGAAGTGAGTCGCGACCTAGTCCGATTCGAACTGGTGTCCGTGTAAGTTCTCCGTAGGCGCGCGAAGACGCCCTCCCAAGGACGGACCATCTGGTATGAGGAGCCTTTCTGTGATACAAAATTGAAGGTGATAATCGTGTCACCCGAGCCGTTCAGCATGATATCTTGGGCCTCATCGTCCAACTGACCGAACGGGACATCATGTGGGATCCCATAGTGCTCACAAGTCTGTGTCATCTGTGTCCTGTACCACCCAGACATCATTGAGCGGCGAAACGGTGTGATGCAGCCTTCTCCAACCGTAGCGAGGCGATCTATGACGAGATCAGGGGAGAAGTTCCTCTGAACACCGAGACCCTGGCATGATGGGCATGCGCCTAGAGGATTGTTGAATGAGAAAACTCGTGGACTCATCTCAGGGAGGAAAGCGCCGTGCTCAGGGCAGGCGAACTCCTCGGAGTATGCTATTGACTCTCCCTGCCCTGTCTGGAACCTCTGCTCGTCTGGGTCGTCGGACTTCTTCAGTTTGGGTGCCTTGAGGCTCTCGATTGCCACAGCACCAGCGCCTAGTCTGAGTCCGGCTTCCACTGCTTCAGTGAGTCGCTGCCGGGTCACTCTCTCGAGTCGGATTCGATCTATTCTGACATCTATGTCGTGACGCAGGTTCTTCTCAAGCTCTGGGGGGTTCTCGAAATTGGCATCGCGCCCGTTCACCTTACCCCCAAGGTATCCCTGCTCAACAAGCGCTCGGAATAGGTCGGCGTGGGTCCCCTTGCGATCGCGCACCGCTGGACTCCAGACAGCCACCGCATGGGCCTCGAATCGCCATAGCACGTCGTCGACTATCTCCTGTACGGTTCGCCTTGCGACCTCCTTACCACAATCAGGGCAATGAGGGAGCCCGACTCTGGCCCAGAGCAGGCGCATGTAATCCATGATCTCGGTTACTGTCGCCACGGTTGAGCGGGGGTTGTGACTGCCTTGCTTCTGATCAATGCTGATGGCAGGGGAGAGGCCTTCGATGCTGTCACAATCAGGCTTCTTCATTTGTCCGAGGAATTGCCTCGCATAGGAGCTCAAACTCTCGATGTAGCGGCGCTGCCCCTCGGCGTACAATGTGTCGAAGGCTAGGCTTGACTTTCCCGAGCCGGACACCCCAGAAAGGACGACGAACTTGCCTCTTGGAATCTTGACGTCGATATTCTGGAGATTGTGGGTGCGGGCTCCCCGAACCTCTATCCATCCGTCCTTGGCTGCGCCGTTCTTCAATCGCTTAGCCATGTCTCAACTTCCTTGAGGAAGCATGCGTGCGCGAGGATGTCCTTGAATTCATGTATTGGACGGTGACTCTTCTAACTGGGCTCCTTTCATCGGATCCAGAGTGCATCTATTGTGTCGCCAGCCTCCGCGTCGGTGTCGGGGGGGAGTAAGGTCAGGCCGTTATGGGCCACCATGCTGTGGATGTTGCCGCTGCCCTGATGGGTACGTGTGCTGGCTGTGAGGCCGTCCTCACCTACCTCTATCCTGATTCTCCTCATGCAGAGTTTTCCGGGTGCGCCTTTGATTCCCTCTACGAGCTTGACTTTGACCCTGTCACCGATGGTGGGGCCGTTCTCTGAGTGCGCCTCCATGCAATGAGAGAGCCAAGGGGCGACGAGAGAGATGAACACCACGTGGCTGCTGACTGGATTTCCTGGTAGACCGAAGAGGGGCGTTCCCTTCCAGGTTCCAAAGAGAGGGGGGCCTCCGGGCCTGATTTTCACTCTCCAGAATGAAAGATTTCCCTCTTCTTCCATCAACCGACGGACAAGATCCCACTTCCCCATACTGACTCCCCCACTGGTGAGGATTGCATCGCATTCACGGGCGGCGCTGTCGAGGGTTGCTCGTAGTCTGTCGATAGTGTCGTGAACGACATCGTAGCGGACCGCCTGACCTCCCATCCTCTCGATTAACACGGCAATGCCGTAGGAGTTGGATTCGTATATCTGCCCAGCAGTGAGTTCGACACCTGGTGGTACGAGTTCATCTCCGGTGCTGATGACTGCCACTTTGGGGCGGACCACGACCTCGACCTCACCATGACCCATGGTCGCAGCTAGGGATATCTCCGCCGGGCCGAGATGAGTGCCCTTCTGCAGAGCCTCCTGTCCGACCCTTAGGTTCTCAGCTGTCTTCCGTATGTATCCAGGTCGGGCGGGTCCGAGGATTCGTACTGTGTTGTCGAACTCCTCTGAGTCCTCGACCATCACGATAGCGTCAGCGCCCTCTGGAACTGGTGCTCCTGTCATGATTCGGCAGGCCTCACCTTGGGCTACCACCGGAGGTGTCTCTCCTCCCGCTTTACTGGTGCCTGTGATTGAGAGTATTGGTTTTTGAATATCGCAATCAACGGCCCGCACCGCCCAACCATCCATTGCCGAGTTATCGAATCGTGGATCGTCGACCTTAGAGGCGAGTGTTTTGGCCAGAACGCGGCCAGCAGCGTCGCTCAAAGAAACCCTCTCAGTTCTCCTCTCGATAGGTGAGAGGCAAGCGAGGTCGATGGCCCGCTGCAGGGTGACGCTGGTCTCCATGACTGTTGAGTGGCGGTTGAGTTGAAGTGTTCTTCCTATGTCGCTGGTCTGTGCTTTCGAGTGAGATGTGGCTGATTCTGGCCGGCCTATTCATCGTGGCAGCGCTGTACTCCTCAGTCGGTCATGGAGGGGGTTCGGGCTACCTTGCAATCCTCTCACTCACCAGTTATGGTTCAGCCGAGGCTGTTTGGTTGAAGCAATACGCGTGGTCGCTGAATCTAATTGTTGCTGGGTTGGCCTTCTGGCATTATTACAAAGCAGGGCACCATGATTGGAGTCGATCTTTACCATTCATAGTAGCAAGTGTTCCTTTAGCTGCTTTGGGTGGATACATGAGTGTGGGGGGAGATGTCTACGACCTCCTACTCTCTGCCGCTTTAGTGGTGGCCGCATGGAGGTTGTTCGTGGGGAAATGGGAATCGGGGGGGGTTGAGTTGCCCGAGAAGTCGAAAGCTGTCGCGGTGGGTGGGGGTATTGGTCTTGCTAGTGGGGTGGTAGGCATAGGGGGTGGCATCTTTCTCTCCCCGGTGATGATGTTAAACAACTGGGCGACAGCAAAGCAAACTGCCGCAACTGCAGCGCTTTTCATCTGGTTGAATTCCCTAGCCGGATTAATTGGGTCTGGTCTATCGGGTCAAGTCGGTCTGGACCTTGATTTGCTTGGGTCATTCGGAGTTGTTGTCATGTTGGGAGGGGTGCTTGGTTCGAGATATGGTTCAAAGATTTCCTCACAGAATGGTATCCGGGGCTTGCTCGTCCTAGTGCTATGCGCCGCTGCAGCACGTAGATTGCTCAGTGTGATGGGGATTTAGGCGCAATCAAATCCCGATCATGTCCTCGTGGCCGCACTCAGAGTAGGCGCATATGACCTTGTAGCGCTCGCGCTTGGGTTGTGGAATCTGCATGATGGAACCACACATCGAACATTGGTGATTGACTACTTCTGGCTTATGTTTTTCCTCAACGGCATCCAGTGGCTCCAAGATTTCCTGGGAAACTGTCCACCCTACTTGGTCGTGATAGGTGTCCTCCTCCTCTGTTAGCCGATTTTGCTTGAGGCCGAGTTTGATTCTGATTCTACGACCTTTCTTCTTTGGGGTGGAAGTGGGTTTCTTCCCACGACCTAGGGGCGGCCTTTTCTTGGTACCTTTCCGACGTCTTTTGGTGGGTTTGGAAGATGGTGGGCGCTTCTTCGCTGGAGGTGGTGGTTTCTCGGCCTTTGGAGGGGGTGGAGAGGGTGGGGCTGCCTTTTTTGGCTTGGGAGGTGGAGGTGCTTTCTTGGCCTTTGGAGGGGGTGGAGGG
>PSPX01000031.1 GCA_004195715.1 Methanobacteriota archaeon
ACGCGGGATGAACTTCAACGTCATCGCTGCCGGTGACTCGTACAACGACACCTCGATGCTGGCGATAGCCAATGCGGGCATCTTGATCAACCCTCCAAGCAATGTCATAGACGAGTTCCCACAGTTCCTGGTGACAACCGATTACGCAGGACTGCTCGCCGCAATCGAGGCCGCTGCTTCCGATATCGGCGAGTAGCTCGCCAATCCATTGAAATAAGGGCGGTCGGTCGGCGGGACGCATGGCAAAGTGGCATGGCATTTCGCGTCGCAAACCCTCCGGCGGCCGCTTGAAGCGTCCAAACCGCTACCGAGGCAAGCGCAAGACCGAGATCTCTAGCGAGAACCAGTTCGCCTACGTCGGCGAACAAGACCAACGCAAGAACTACCGCAAGACGGCCGGTTCCCAGACAGTAAGACTCCTTTCCGCTCACGAGATTAATGTCAGTAATTCCAAGGAGGGCAAGACCGTCCGTGCAACTATCAACAACGTTATCGAGAACGATGCAGATCCCAACTACATCCGACGCAATATCGTCACCAAGGGCGCAATCGTCGATACAGACATCGGCCGGGTACGCGTCACCAGCAGGCCAGGCATGCACGGAGTCGTCTCCGGTGTGCTCCTAGAGGACTGAGGCTCGCGAAGCCCTCAAGTCACCCTTCATACGGGGAGGTAACGATAGTATGCCCCACGACCCGAGCAAGATGAGTATCTGGACCGGCTACTTCGACTCCAGACTAAGCCGCTCCGCTGGACGCAGGGTTCCCAAGGAAGCAAGCGCCCCCAACCCTACTCTCGAGACCGTCGCGTGGGCGGCCAAGGCAGTCGGGATCTCGAAGATGAAGCGCGAGACGGATGCCAGTCACCCTTCGCGCCCGCACCTGAGTGAGGGCAGGCTCGTGCTGTCGACCCAGGACGCTCTGAGCGCAACCAATGCTGAGAGCAAGGAAGGCGTCATGCAAACCATCGGATTACGCTTGCGTAGTCAGGCCAAGGAAGCCAAGGAACAGGAAGGCAAGGAGCAGGCCAAAGGCCCTTCGAAGGGCGACCGCCAGAGGCGCGCCCAGCGCAAGTCGTTCAAGCAGAAGGGCGGACAGCGCCGCAAGAAGTTCGGTCGCTGACCGCAATTACCTTGTCCATCCTCCCCTATGGCGTCTCATGGAGTATCGTATCTTCAGATCGAAGACCCTTGAGGGCCTAGAGGAAGATGTCAACGCAGCGATGGCCGAAGGATGGGCCGCAACTGGAGGGCCAATGAATCAGCCATTCGGTTTTGCTGGCTACTTCCAAGCCATGGTTAGAGATTGATTACTCGACGGACACGGTCCATCCGCGCTCGTCAGGAATCTTCCTCTGCTGGATGCCAGTGAGCTCGTCGTACAAGATACGGGTGATTGGGCCGGCTTCGCCATCACCGAAGTTGGCTACCCTTTCACCGTGCTGAATCGAGCCGATAGAGGATATCACCGCTGCCGTACCGGCACAGAAACACTCGTCAGCGTTCAGCACGTAGTCGACATCGACCTTCTCCTCACGGACATCGTAGCCCATATCTTTCGCAATCTCGATGACCGATGCTCGGGTGACTCCTGGCAGTATGGTTCCAGTCAATTCGGGTGTCGATATGACGCCGTCATTGACACAGAAGAAGTTGGCTGCCCCGACTTCCTCGACGTACCTGTGGTGAACGGCGTCGAGGTAAATAATCTCGGCGAATCCCTCTGCCTTGGCATCTCTTGAAGGCACCATCCCGGGAGCGTAGTTACCAATCGCCTTGACACCGCCCGAGCCGCCCGGGGCGGCGCGGTGAAACTCGTCAGAGACTTTCAATGAAATTGGCTTGAGGACGCCCTTGAAGTAGGGCCCTACCGGGGAGACATAGACTAGGAATGTGTACTCGGGAGCAGGGGAAACTCCGAGAATCGCACCGCTGCCCATCAACAGAGGGCGGATGTAGAGAGCGCCCTTGCCCATCGGGGGAATCCAGCGAGTGTTCTCGATAACGGTCTGGCGGACCGCGTTGAGAAACATCTCCTCAGGTACGACCGGAATGCCGAGACGCCTCGCGCCGCTCTGCATCCGCTTCGCATTGCGCTCGGGCCGGAACAGCACGATGCTTCCATCAGTAGCTCGCTGCGCCTTCAGACCTTCGAAAAGGCCCTGACCGTAGTTGAGCACCCCGGCGGCCGGTGATATGTTGAGATTCTGGAAGTCCTGCATCACTCCGGGATCCCACTCCTCACCCTGTTCGCAGTGGGCGATGTACATCCGATCGGTCTTCTGGTAACTGAATATCATGCTGTCCCAGTCGATGGCTGGGCCGTCATTATCCAACACCAATGCACCCCTATTATGCCGCAGGTGAGGGGGTCGGCTTTCAACGGTTCCGCTCTCGCCCATTCCACTATCGTTTTGGGCCCTCGCGATAACATAGATTGAAGGCGTCTGAGCACAGCCTGAGCCCGAGGGACGACCATGCAGTGGGAGGAGGAGATGTGCATTGTCTCTGGTAATAACCGGGCTGTTGATGGCAAGCCTCCCAAGACAGTGGTTGAGCTCTGGTGCCGAACTCGTTCCGGGCACTCAGTCACACTTCTCGTGGACGGCCTCAGGCCCTACCTAGTGGTCGCAGAGCCCGGCAGTCCACGACCTGCTTCCGAGTCAGCAGCTGGGCTGGATTACCTGAGGGACATGGACGAGGTCGTTGAGATTACCTCGGTCGGTGACAAGTGGACGCGCCTAGGTGAGAAGCCCCACTGGAAGATCGAAGTTAGGCAGCCCTACGAAATCCGTAGGTTACGCAAGAGGATACAGGACGCTTGGGTGGTCACCAGCGCTGATATCCTGTTCGTCCAAAGGCTGCTTCTAGACTGCGACCTCGGCCCGCATATATTGGCACGTGGTGAGGTGCTTTGGGCGGGTGAGCGCGCCCCCCTAGAGGCACGGGACGAGCAAACATCCGACCGTGCCATAGCAGCCGGAAGAATAGCCGATGTCGGCGGAGTTGGAATCTATCCAACCGACATGGTTGTCTCGTGCACTCTGGATAATCTCGCTAAGACAGAACCCTTCCGCACACCCTTCGTCACCTTCTCCTTTGACCTCGAGACCAGCATCCAGTCAAACAGAATTCTATGTGCCGCAGCCGTCATTGACAGAGGCGGCGAGCGCAGTGAGCACACCTTCCGGGGCGAAGAGGGCGACATCATGGAGGGTCTAACCAGTCTTGTGCGCTTGGAGGACCCCGATATTATCACCGGATATAACATCGATAACTTCGACCTGCCCCGGATGGAGGAGAGGACAGATGTGCTGGCAGGACGCTCGAAGATGGAGGCCGCAGCGTTGTACGGCTGGGGCAGGGTTCCGATGCTGCAGAGTGAGAACAAGAGACTATTCCCTACTCGCCAGCAGAACCGAGTCTGGAGGATTCCCGGCAGGATACCGCTGGACGCTTGGTGGCAAGTGCATACTTCGACCCTGAGGCCGCAGCGCGAGACGCTAAGCTACGTCTCCAAGCTACTGTGGCCAGAAGATGAGGACAAGCACAAACTCGACATCGACGCCAGTCAGATGGACCGAGAATGGGCTGAGCGCCCCGATGAGGTCCTCGAGTATTGCGTGCGCGACACCGTGCTCCCCCTCGACATACTCGGACGCCTTCAGTCGGTGGCCCGCAAGGAGGCACTGGCCTCAGTATCGATGACTACTGTCGAGACTGCCTCGGCAGGCACCACCAGCCAGTGGATTGACTCGCTGGTGATTCGCCTAGCCGATCGCAGCAACGTAGCGGTGCCGACAACCAACTCAGGTCCACGCAGAAGAGATCAGATAGCCGGTGGCTACGTACACGAGGTGGACGCTGGAATCAGCCCATGGGTCGTCGTACTCGACTTCAAGTCGATGTATCCCTCAATCATGATAGCCAACAACATCTGCCCGACCACGCTTGTTAGGGACGATTCCACTGACGACTCCTACAATGTCTCGCCCACCACTCATACCAGTTACAGGTCCAAGGACGAACGGATCGGCTTAGTCCCGCACTTGCTTGAGCAGCTGATGCAGAGCCGTGACAAGCACAAGGCCGCCCTAACTGCAGCTAGAGATGCGGGTGACGAGGCCGAGGCCTTTTTGCAAGACCAGATGCAGTACGCAGTCAAGATCCTGATGAACTCGTTCTACGGGGTCTTCGCCTCGAGTTTCTATCGCTTCACTCATCCTGACATCGGTGCCAGTATCACTGAATGGGCCCGCCACAACATCCGCGATATCATAGCCCAAGTGGAGAGCGATGGCCATAAGGTGGTCTATTCCGACACCGACTCAATTTTCGTGCGTGCGCCCGTAAACAAGCAAGCCCCAATCAACCGCCCCGATGAGGGCGAGGAGAGCTTCGTTGATTGGGAGGGGGCGAAGAGAGAAACCCTGCAGTTTGGCGAGCGGCTGGCCGAGCGCTTCACCCGTGAGGGTGCCGAACTCGAGTTCGAGACGGCCCTGTCGGCGTTTTTCAGCCACGGCGCTAAGAAACGCTACGTCGGACGCGTCGTGTGGCCGCGAGAGGAGATGCTAATCCGCGGCTACGAGGTTCGCAGGACCGACTCTTTCGCTTTGCTGACTAGTACCATGACTGAGATGTTCGAGATGATACTGAGCGGCGAGGAGTGGGCCGCTGTGGAGATGACCAAGGCAGTCATTGACGATGTGAAGGGGCGCAAAGTCGATGCCGCTGATCTCGTCATCAGTCGCTCCTGCAAGGGCACACTGAGACGCAATGGAACGGTAGATTTCTCCAAGATATACGACAACCCCGATGGCCTGCCTTACGTGCGCGCGGCGAAGGAAAGAATCAGACGTGGTCTGCCATTCACACCAGGGATGAAAGTAGGATACATCGTCATCAATGCTAAGTCGAGTCCGATGACCGTAGAACCCTGGCTGGTTGACGAGATCGGTGAGGACCCACCGAAGTACGACCCCGACTACTACGCGAGACGATTGGCCAAGTCACTGGGCAGAATCACTGAAGCCTTCGGCTGGAGCGAGGCAGAACTGATGTCAGGTTCCCGCCAACAGTCCATTTTTGACTTCTAATCGAGGCATTGGAGGCCTATTCAATGGTCAAGTGCCGAACTCCGAGTAGCGCAGGGTTGATTTCAGCCGGTCTTCCAGACTAGACCGATGACTAGCCTGCGCAAGTTGGCCCCGATGCTCGCCGCAGTCCTCCTCTGCTCCTCAATGGCGGGCTGCCTCGACGCCCTGACCGGCAACGATCCACCCACCGCTATGATGTCCATCGACCCCTCTGAGAACATCAAGAGTGGAGAATCGGTGACCTTCAGCGCCGTCGGCTCGTCCGACCCAGACGGCGATTCGATGACCTTCACCTGGACCTTTGGGGACGGCAACACCGGCACTGGTCTGACCACCAGCCATTCCTACGCCCAGCCCGGCGACTACACCATCCGTCTGAACGTCGGTGACGGCTCTCACGAGGCCACGGCCAGCATGACCATCACGGTGCTTGACGCCTCGGCCCGCGAGCCGCACGCCAAGATTACCGCCGCAAAGGACGACGACTGCGATGGCGAGGAGCCCCCTGGCGGTGACTTCGTGCTGGTCTGGGTCTGCGAGGATGACAAGGACATCAACGACAGGGAGATCAGCGTCTCGACCACGGTGACGCTGGATGGCTCCGGGTCATGGGCCGGCTGCGACCCCGACGACTCTAACTGCTACGCCGAGGAGTACCTCGTCGAGTACAACTGGGACCTCGACACCAACACCGACTCGGATGGAGATGGCAACCCTGAGAACGATGTCGATGCAACTGGCGAGACCTACGATTGGGAAGACCTCCCTGCAGGTGCCTGGGACATCCGCCTCACAGTCAAGGACGACAACGGATACGTCGATCACCACGACTCCACATTGTACGTCAACTACCGGGGGGTCTGGAAGGACTTCGAAATGGACCGTCGCTTACAAGATCCAATAGTCATGACATGGCAGTACCCTGTCACGTATGACGAAGAAACCAAGGACAGAATCCGATATGTCAGAATCAAGCTAACATATCCTGCCGAGGATGACGATCAGATTGGCGGTGGGATTGGGCAGACCACAGCAAACAAGCTGGATCTGTACATGTACAACAGCACCGAAGACGAGATCGCCAACACCTCGTCGATTGACGATGAGAGCAGGGACGCCGGGGACTGCTCTTCCGAAGACCGCTGCGTGTGGATGGTCATCGGTGGTTCGACGGTCAGGGGTTACGAGCCGGGTGACTGGACCACTGATATTGTGAACGAGGAGACTCACACCACTCAGGTTAATCGCATGGTGGTCGAGATGCAATATCGCTAGTGTCCGCGCGCTTTACGCTATGCTGCCCGAAAGTGTCCCCCTTTTACAGGGGGGTGAGATTCATATACGGACCATCGGTCGGCGGCACACTCAGAAGGTGTACATTATGGGTTCACAGTGGGAAGATAAGAAGAAGCCGCATTTGAATATAGTATTCGTTGGTCACGTGGACCACGGTAAGTCGACGACCGTTGGCAGACTACTGCTCGACACTGGTCATATCGAGCAGCACGTGGTTGACAAGTTCGAAGAGGAAGCAAAGGAGCGAGGAAAGGCCGGATTCGGTTTCGCCTATGTGATGGACGGACTGAAGGAGGAGCGCGAGCGTGGAATCACCATCGACGTCGCACACAAGGAGTTCTACACTCCGAATTATTACTTCACCGTCATCGACGCACCAGGTCACCGCGACTTCGTGAAGAACATGATTACCGGCACCAGCCAGGCTGATGCCGCTGTGCTGAACGTTGCTGCCAACGACGGCGTCAATGCTCAGACCAAGGAGCACGCCTTCTTGGCCCGCGTTCTCGGTGTACAGCAACTGATTGTCAACGTCAACAAGATGGACATCAGCGGTGTAGACTGGTCGCAGGACAAGTACAACAGCGTCGTTACTGAGGTCACAAACCTCCTGAAGATGGCCGGATTCAAGACCGATGAAATCCCCTTTATCCCGTGCAGCGCATTCGATGGCGACAACATCTACAACAAGAGCGACAAGTCGCCTTGGTACAGCGGACCGACTCTCTTTGAGGCCATTGATGCAATCAATATGCCCCCAAAGCCTACCGACATGCCTCTGCGACTACCGATTCAGGACGTCTACAAGATTAGCGGAATCGGAACTGTTCCGGTTGGCAAGATCGAGACTGGTGTTCTGAACGCTGGTAAGACAGTCGTGTTCAACCCAAGCCAGCAGTCGGCTGAGGTCAAGAGCATTGAGATGCATCACACTATGGTCGAAAAGGCTGAGCCAGGCGACAACGTCGGCTTCAACGTGCGCGGCCTATCGGCCGATGACATCCGCCGAGGCGACGTAGCAGGGTATACTGACACCCCTCCAATGTTCGTGCGCCACGACGAGACCTTCATCGGGCAGATTCAGCTCATGGACATCCCGAAGGCTATCGGCGTCAACTACACTCCAGTGTTCCACGCCCACACCTCTCAGGTAGCAGTCCGCTTCGTCGAACTGCTGGAGAAGACTACGAAGGGTGTGAAGGAGGCCAACCCGGCTTTCCTGAAGACCGGAGATGCGTGCCTCGTACGCTTCGGACCGACCAAGCCAATGGCGATCGAGCAGATGGATGCGTTCCCACAGCTCTCCCGCTTCGCTATACGCGACATGGGCAAGACTGTGGCTGCTGGCGTCTGCATGAAGGTCGAGAAGAAGTGATTCGGTTAGTGGTGAGTTGATGCCAGTCGTCACCACCATCAAGCTGACTGGAGAGAATCACTCTGACGTTGACGGCGTCTGCGGACAGATTCAGGCGATATCAGAGGAGACCGGTGTCAACCTGCGTGGGCCAATACCGCTACCTACGCGCAGACTAGTCGTCCCCTGCCGCAAGAGCCCAGACGGAGAGGGCGCCGAGACTTGGGACCACTGGGAGATGAGAGTCCACAAGCGCTTAATCGAGCTGGTCACAAACACCGCTAAGGACGAGAAGGCGCTGAGAAAGGTCCTCAGGATTCCTATTCCCGATTCGGTCACTATTGAGATTAACCTGCGCAACCTAGGCTAGACTACCCATCGGGTCCCAGGCCGGCAGCACTACTGGCTCAGCCTCCAATCCTGCCAGCATCTTCTCGTTTAGGTATGAGGTCGGAGCGGCAATCTCGAACATGTACTGGTCGTACCAGCTGTCGTTCATGGTGTAGTAGCCCTTCTGGCCGGTCTTGTCGCCCCACGAGTTCTCGACGCGCCAGCGTCGGGGCCTACCGTTGACCACATCGACTCCGGTGAACAACATCGCGTGCGTCATCATGGTCTGGTTGTGGCGTAACCTGTCGGCCTTGTCCATACCGTATTCGACCCCGTAGAGTCCTTCGACATCGAACAAATCAGCATCCCACAATCCCCTCTTGCGATCCATCTCCTTACCGACGTCGCACCCCATCCATACTGGCATGCCATCCTCAAGCAGCTTCTGGGTGATTGCCTTCATCTCCTTGTTCGGCACGTTGAGGTAGACTACCGGGGGCCCGCCGGCGACATTCTGTAGGAAGTCTATGGTGTAGGTCTGGTAGTACTCATTGCGTGGATCGTTGACGATACAAACGTAGTCCTCCCAGTCGATGTCGACGAATTCGGCGGCGAACTGCTGCGGCGTCATCCTACCATTTCGATGGAACTCGTCATCCTTGTCGCGCCACTGCCAGTTGAAGGTCTTCGGAGGAGTTCCGAGATGGATGCACAGCATATTCCAGATATCCGCTATACGCTTCTCCTTGTGTTCGCGAGCCTCCTCGACGCTGCCACCACCATCGACAATTGCTCTGATTTCGCATGCCGAGCTCCGTAGTATGTTCTTCAGCTCGGCATTCATCCAGCGCGTCGCGCTGCTGGAGTCCGACTCAGGATAGGCCGACTTCGGTACCAGCCCGTGCTTGCGAATCAAGTTCATTGCCATGTTCCACTGGCCGCCATCACCTATCGGATCAGAGAGCAGGAAGTGGATGGTACGGTCGTCGACTGGACGGTCGGAGGTCTCGATAATTGCCTCGAGCAGGTGGTTGGCCCGCTCAAACTTGTCCCAGAAGTGAATGTGGGCCTGGCTGAACTCGAAATTCTTGAGTTTCATCTTCTTCATCGCCCCGACTCTGAGCAGGTTCAGAGTGGCGAAAAGCCAGCAACGACCACTCCTCATTTGAGCCGTCACCTTCCAGTCGTCCAACTTGGTGCTGAACGAGTCGTCGATGTCCTGGACAAGGTCTCTATTCAGCGTCAGGTCCGGTAGCTGGACGTTAGTGACCGCGTTCTGAGCGACTTTGTTCGATGATTCAGCATCGAATCCCTTTCTGAGTTCTGCTACTTGTTTCCTTGTGATTGTCTTGCCCATTGGCTCACCTTTGGTGAGCCACTTTAAGATTCGACGACACTAAGTCATTGGCCTCACAGTGGAGCTGGTTCGGCCAGACCAGCGGCGATGAGATTGTCGGCAATCGGGGCTGGGCATGATTCCACATCACCAGCGGTCAGGGTAATCTCCGAACCATTCTCGGTGATGATAGGCTCGGCGAGATCCTGAAGGATGAGGATCCGGCGCAACCCACTCTCCTCTGGATCTGGCTCCGGTGGCGGAGCAGGAGAGGCCGCGCCGGTGGCGCGGTCAGGAAAAGCATCGATTTGACGAATCCTATCCTCCTCGTCGAATTCAGGATCCTGCCAGTCGCTACTGTCCGGTGCGTTTTCCGTAGCGGGTGTCTGCTGAGACACCGTTTCTTCCTGCTCGACAAACTCAGTCAGAGGTTCGTGTCCACCGACCTTGGGAGGACTTGGAATCTCTATGCTGGAGCCATGTAGTAGGGCGTTCCAGGAGACTTCGTGCTTGTACTTCTCCACGAGATGACCTATTCCAGAGTGGTAGGCTCTCTCGGAGGGATCATGTCTCTCCCAGTCAAGGCTCTGAAAACTCGCTGACATGCTCAGCGCATCGCCCTGTGGTGACTTCAGCAGATTCGAGAGCACGGCGTGCTGAGTGAAGGCGTTGAGACGCAGGCGAGTCAGGTCACTGACACAGGTCCGTATAGTGCCGAGTCTGCGCGACTTGAGCTGGGCCTCTGCAGTCATGCCCCTGTCTCTGATGGTCTCGGCTAGATCGGCCTCCAAGTGTTGCAAGAGTTGACCGACGGAAGACCAGAACGCCGGGACTGGGAGATTGACCGGGACGGCTTGTGACTTCTGTTTGCGAGCGAGCTCGAAAAGCGACTTCTCAATCGAGAGCAACTGATACTTGTTGAGTCTAGATGCAGCACCTTCCTCATCCATCAGAGCAACCCGTCACGAGTGGGACGCAGGGGATTATTGAACAATTCCTCGCTCACCCCCGCAACAGCCCCTGAGGCGCGGGTATCAAGAGCCAAACTTCCCTAGCAGCGCCGCAGGTGTACCCGAGTGGTCAAAGGGGTCGGGCTCAAGATCCGATGCGTAGTGCTTCGCAGGTTCAAATCCTGCCACCTGCACCATGTCTATCAGGGCCTTGAGAAGCTCAACCGAACCCTCGGTCCCACGAGCGTCGGTCAGTAGGTCAGCAGCCTCAGCGACCCCCTCGTAGGCATCGTTGACAGCGACCGAGGAACCGCACATCTCGAACATCGATACGTCGTTGGGCGCATCACCGCAGGCTAGCACATTCTGAGGGTCGATGCCGCGCTGTTCAAAGGCCACTCGTAGCCCTGAGGCCTTGTCAACTCCGGGGGCTGTGATGTGGATGGCGAACCCCGTCGAGACGACGATGAGGTCGGACCACTCGGTGTATGCGAGAAGTTGACGCATCAGTTCCTCGTCCTCTTTTTCGTACAGACACCACTCGGTCTCGCGCCAGCGATTCGATTCGATTCCAACAACATCGAAACCTTCAATCTGAGTCCCCAGCCACTCCGCAGCGTCCCTCGCTCTCGAACCGTCCGCTAGTGCCACTATCTCACTCCCCTCGCCACTATCCCACACCATGCCACCGTTCTCGGCGACGATGAACCCGGAAACTCCCAGAGATTGCTTGATTGGTGTCACATTAGGTAGCGTGCGTCCCGAGGCCAGAGACACCGTCAACCCCCTGGACTCGACCTCGCGAATCAGCGGGATGAGTTCTGGATGGTAGCCGTTTGCGTCCATCAGGGTGCCGTCGACGTCGAACACAAGCATGTCCCATTTGCGGTCTTTGGGCAGTTCGACCATGAGGCTGCGGGGCAGTAAGAGACTGATGACTCCACCGCCTGAGAATGAATCATCATGTTCAAGCAGGACCGCTAGATGGCTTGTTCATGGACGAGGAACGAGAGGAGTTCCTCATTCTGGACGATGATGAAGAGGAGGCCTCGGTTTCTAAGAAACCGGAAGAGGCACCCGCCCCGCCCTCTATGTTCAAACTGCCATTTCTGAAGTTGCCGAGCTTCCTCCGTTCCAAGGCCAACAAGAAGCCCGAGCCTAAGCCCGAGTCGGCGATAGAAGCAGTAGCTGAATCGGCAGTCGGCGTGCTCGATGCAGATCTTGCTGCTGACGGCGTCCACGAGTTCGCGATGAAGGCGACGAGGGCGGTCAGCAGGCTACCTGGCATCGAGCAGTGCAGGGTCTCAGCTACTGAAGGCTCCGTCAGACTCTCGCTCGACGTTGGCAAGGGGCAGGTGTCTCGAGCCTCATCGGTGCTTGAGAACCTTGGACACAGCCCAGAGGCGGACTGGGTTAGCGTCGTAGGCTTGACTCCCGGAGAGGTCGCCGCCAGACTGGGAATCGAACGCCGGGCACTAAGGTCCTCTCTGATGGACATCCCAGGTGTTCTCAACGTCCATCTCGATGACGGTAAGATCGAGCTGCAGCGACTGTGGTTGAGTGACATGAGTCTCAGAGCGCTGTCCGAACAGCGATTCGACAAGGTCCTCGGTTCGGATTACAGCCTCGTCCCCTCGAAGTCTTCCAAGCTCAGGCCTGATCAGATACGCCTACTTGGAGCAGCGATGACAGTCCCGTTGATACTCGGAGTCATTGCCATAGAGCAGATTCACGCCATTCCTGATTGGGTGGCTATGCTGATAGGAGTTTTCGGCGTGTTGTTCGCAGGCTACCAGATGTTTCAGGAGGCCCTCGCCAGCATCCAGAACAGGGTACTCGGTTTCCAGATACTTACCTCTCTCGCCGTCTTCGGCGCGGTATACCTACAGGAATGGGCAGAGGCCCTGATGGTGGTCGGCCTAGTTGGCTTCGCTGCCCATCTCGAAGAAAGGGCCCTATTCAGGGCCCGCGAGTCCATGCAGGGCGGTTTGGATAGGCTTCCGCGCAGGGCGCGGTTGCTAGAGAGCAAACCCGAGGAGAGCGAGGGACGCACATTGAATGTGGTGCAATCCTCCTCCCGATCTCTGACAATGGCACACTGCTACGATGATGAACTGACTCCCGTCGAGGCCATCGAACCCGGCGACATGGTCGAGGTCCGCTCCGGTGAGGTCGTCCCAGTCGATGGTACCATCATCGAGGGCTCTGGATCGATTGACAGAGCCCCTCTGACCGGGGAGCCGATGCCGGTATCGGTCAAACCTGGAGATTTGGTCGAGGCTGGTCTGGTGTTGGTCCGAGGCCCCCTCGTTATCCGCACTCAGGCAGGGGGGGACGACACTAGACTCTCCAGCCTAATTGATCTAGTCAGGCAATACCGGGACCAGCCGACTAGGACCCAGAGCGCTATCGAAAGTTTCACTGCCATTTGGGTACCGCTGGTCATAATCGGCGCTCCTGCCATGGGATTCCTAGTAGCCGGTGCAACCTCGAAGGCCATATTGGTCACTCTACTTCTGTGGGTGGTCTCATGCCCCTGCTCACTTCTACTAGCAGCTCCAGTGCCTCATGCTGCAGCGCTTTCGGCTGCTTCCGCCTCAGGACTCGTCGCACGCGGTGGTGACGTGTTAGAGGCGGCAGCTGGAGTCGAGTTGGCGCTGCTCGACAAGACGGGCACACTGACTAGCGGGAAACCACGGATGACAGGCATGTTCGTCTCCGAGGAGGAGAACGAGTACAGGGCCCTACAGATCGCCGCCGGCCTAGAGCAGCGTTCCAATCACCCTTACGCGAGGAGCATCCTAGCACTTGCAGAGGAGCGCTCGCTGAAGGCCAGCAACGTCATCGATTTGACTGACGGCGACGCAGGAGTCAGCGGCAAGTTGCGTGGCCAAGAAGTGATGTTGGGTCGCGCAGACTGGTTGTTGGAACACGGTGTCGAGATCCCCCTCGACGTGGATTCTGCACTGGCTGGCTCGAGGAAGGCCGGCCATGGCTCCAGCGTGCTTGCCATCGACGGGCGCGCTGTGGCCGCATTCGGATTTGCGCACGACGACGCCCGCGAGGGCGTCGAGGAGCTGATAGCCGCACTCAGGGCGAACAATGTCACGGTCGAGATTCTGAGTGGAGACGAGCAGGCCAGCGTTGAGGCGTTCGCAAAACCCCTCGGAATACCACCATCCGCGTGCAGGGGAGGTGTCGACCCCGAGGGCAAGGCCCAGTGGGTCTCCGAGCGCTCTAAGGCCCGTCGCACTATGATGGCCGGAGACGGCTTTAACGACGCTGGAGCGCTTGCCGCAGCGGATGTGGGTGTGGCGGTAGGCAGCGGTGAGCAGGTCAACCTAGACGCAGCCGACGTGCTGATACCGGGTGAGGACCCAAGGGCGCTGGCCCGATTCATTGAACTCTCAAAGCGGACTCGTAGAGCGGTCTCCACAAACATCGCAATCTCAGTGGGCATTACGCTACTGCTGGTCTGCGTCGTGCTGCTTGGCTGGGAGATCAAGTTGTGGGCAGGGGTGGCTCTGCACGAAGCCAGCGCACTTATCGTCATACTCAACGGCATGTGGGTCACTGGAACTGGACCCCAGAGGATGACCACGATAGTGGACTTGGCTCGAGATTTGCGCAACGACTTGGTGGAGGCACTGAGGGTCGCGATAGGCGCCTCAGACAAAGACTCGTCTGCGACCGCTTGATTAACCCGGCCCGGAATCGAGTGCCATGGCGGATTCGGTCGAGATTGAGTCACAGTACGCACCACCGCTCGCAGAATGCGCTCACTGTGAACACATGCTCCCCCAGGGCTTAGGTGAGAAGGAGTGCAAGGTATGTGGTGCTGTATGCCGTGTCGGCCATCAGCCCACGGTGGACTCCTTGACCGACGAGGCCCTGCCCTGCCCTCATTGCAACACCGTCGTGGTCGCTGGCACTGACGAGAGGCCTGTGGAGATGACCTGTGGGGCCTGCATGAACTCGTTCACCCTGACTCCTAAGATCATCAAGGTCGAGATTGATTGTCCAGGATGTGAGAGGACGTTGAGAATCAGACCTAGGCCCGGAACTCGCGAACTCAAGTGTCCTGCCTGCGAATCAGGGTTCAACGTCACCTTCTAGTCTGGTGACTCCGATAGTCTCCTCAAACTGCTTTTATCGGCCGATTCCGACCCTTCGCTCTCAAATACTCTGAAACGAGCGACAACTTGGGGATGGGAACCCGTGAGTGAGAGCAAGTCACCAGATAACGACGATACCGGAGGTATCGATGAACTGGCTGCGTTGCGTGCACAGCACGCTCTCGCCGCCTCTTCCAGTATGAAGTCGGTGACCCGTGCTAGAGAGCGCTTGGACGAGGAGTCAAGGTTGCGCTCTGGCATCCGACGTGAGCGCCGAATGCGCATCGCTGAGATGACCGAAAGGGTCTCTGGTATGCACGGTGCGATGCGCAAGGCCAACGAGATACTGTTCGAGGAGCGCCTGCAGCAGATCGAGTCCGATTTGAGGGCCGAACTTGAGGACGAGATGGAACGCCTCGAGACCGATGCGTTGGAGCGCGAAGAACGCTTGCTACGTGAGGAGATGCTACACCGTCTGCGCCGCGAGGAGAACCGCCTGCGCGAACAACTCGACCTCGAGAGAGACCGTCGCATAGAGGCCCACTCCACTAAACTTCGAAGTAGGCTAAAGGAAGAGATGGAGACTGAGTACGAGCGCCGCAGAGCATTCCTCGAAGAGCGCTTGGAGCTTGAAGCGGCGCAAGATGTGGAGCGCATGCAGCGCCGTGTCGAGATGGACCTTCGAGAGGCCTTGGAGTCCGGTGTTCACAGGAAGGTCGAGGGACATCGTCTCGAGCAGGAGATGCAGATGCGCGAACGCCTCTTTGAGGCCCGTCGGGCGCGCGAGGCCGAACTTGAGGAGCAACTCAAGGACGAGCGTGAATCGCTTGAGAAAGAGATGAAGGCGGATGTTGAAGTTAGAATCAAGTCACTTGAGGAGGAGTCAGAGCGTGGTGCTCTCGCCGAACTCGACCGCCGCTTCCGAGCCGAGCGAAAGACCATGGAGGCCGCACTTGCCCTGCGTCGCCAGGAGATGGCACTCGAGCAAGAGGTCGAGATGGAGCAGAGGGTTGCCGAGTTCGCCAACAAACGCGAGACTGAGATGATGTCCAAGCTCGAGGAGCAGTTTGCTAAGCGTGCAGACCTTTCCAAGAAGGAAGTCAAGGAGATCCTGAAATCACTCGCTGCTGAACTCAAGTCGAAGTGGGAAGCCGCATTGCTCGATGTGAAACAGTCTGCTCTGGAGAGAGTCGGAGAGGAATAGACGCTGTCAACCGTAATTTCAGCCCCTCAGAGGGTTCCGTTGAAGTAGTATGAGCGGGGCGATGGGGAATTATGCCTCAGGGTACAGTGAAATGGTTCAACCGCGTGAAGGGCTTCGGCTTCATAGAGAGAGAAGAAGGGAACGACTTGTTCGTTCACAAGTCAGATGTGGAGGGAACCATCGACGAGGGCGACACAGTCGAGTACACACTCGGTGAATCCCCCGACGGTCGCGCCTGCGCCACCGATGTTAGCAAAGCCGAGTAGGGCTGCTAGCCACCTCTGATTCTTACGATCCTAGCGTCAGCCTCCTTGGCCAACTCCCAGTAAGCCTTGCTTCCCGGATTGGACTTGTTTGGTTTCTTAGCGATAACTATCGGTGCTCCTTCCAGCGGAGCTTCTGCAATCGCCACCGAGCGCTGTATAGCGGTGTCGAACACCCGGTCACCGAAGTGCTTGCGAGCGCGCTCGGCGACCGTCTCTCCGAGGTTGCTGTTGGTTTGTACCATCGTCAGCACGATGCCAAACAGCCTGAGGTTCGGATTAATCGCCTTCTGGACATCACGAATGGCGTTCATCAGCTGGCCCATGCCCTCTAGGGCATAGAATTCCGCCTGAATCGGAATCAGTACCCAGTTAGCTGCGGCTAGCGCGTTAATCGTGAGTAGGCCGAGCGAAGCTGGGGTGTCCACTATGACCACGTCGAAGTGGCCGAGCGAGTCCTGCAGTGCCAGCTTGAGGCGGTTCTCACGACCGATGCGTGTCGCTAGATCAATCTCGACTCCTGAGAGATCGAGGTCGGCAGGAAGCAGCCAGAGGTTCTCGATCGAGATTCCTTTCGGCGGTCCGCGCTTGCGTTTGGGGTTGTGCAGCTTCCAGGACTCACGCATCGCCTCAGTCAGTATGTCAGGACCGATTAGGCACTCGTTCAGGGTGACCGGAGCCCCATCCACACCTCCCTTGAACAGCTCGTTCATGGTCGGGCCCAGCGATTTCTTGTCTATTCCGAATGTAGTTGCGACGTTCCCCTTTGGGTCAAGGTCGACCAGAAGCACCCTACGTGCATCGATGCCTAACTCCTCGTTGCCCACGGCCAGCGCTGCTGCCAGATTGACCGCAGTTGTGGTCTTGGCACATCCGCCTTTGTGGTTCACCACAGCAATTACTACTGGTCCCGACATCCCGCTCAGTTAGGGAAAACCACGGGACTACCGTGAATCTTGCTAATCACTGGATGACTGGGACGGGTACTTCGGACAGTATCTTGCGGGTGATGTGCCGTCCGGTGACACCACGAATCTTTGATTCGGGCTTGAGAAGAATCCTGTGGCTTACGACTTCGAGTGCGACGTTCTTGATATCATCAGGAATGACGTAGTCGCGTCCGTCGATTGCAGCCGATGCTCGACTGGTCTTGAATAGCGATTGACTGGCGCGCGGTGAGGCGCCAGTGATGACGCGGTGGTCCTCGCGGGTGCGCTGGACCAACTCAACGATGTAGGACATTATTGCAGGGTCGACGTGGACTGTCTCGAGCGCCTTTTGCATGGCGACGACCTTCTTCGGACTGGTGATCTTCTCGATGTCGTATTCGTCCTTGCCACGCAGCTTCCTGCGTTGCAGGATGGCCTTTTCCTCCTGGCGGTCGGGATATCCCATTGACATCTTCATCAGGAAACGGTCCATCTGCGCCTCGGGTAGCGGATAGGTGCCCTCCTGCTCGATTGGGTTCTGCGTGGCCATTGTGATGAAAGGTGCCGGCAACTTGTGGGTGATCCCCTCAATCGTAACTTGCTTTTCTTCCATGGCCTCCAGCAGTGCTGCCTGAGTCTTGGGTGGAGCGCGGTTGATCTCGTCAGCCAACAGGACGTTTGTGAATAGCGGTCCGGGCCTGAGTTTGAACTCGCCTGCTTGCTGGTCGAACATGTATGTCCCCATGATGTCGGCGGGCAGTAGGTCAGGGGTGAACTGGACACGCTTGAACTTGCATCCGAGAGCTGATGCGAAGGTGTTCGCCATCAGTGTCTTGGCTAGACCCGGGAAGTCCTCGATGAGGGTGTTTCCATTCGATAGGATTCCGATGGTGATTCTTCGAAGATTCTCCTGCTTGCCGATGATTACCTTGGCTACCTCATTCATCAGGCCGTTGGAAATCTGCGACACCGTTGCAATCAATTCGCGGGCCTTTGGGTCTGCAGTCTTCGCCATGCCAAATCCTGTCCTATAACGCTTCTAAGGCCCAGTCATTCACTACTTGAGCATTCGGTATACATGAACGCTAAACGCATCAAAACACTCATCGACCCCAGAAGTGCTCATCTTTTCGATGAATGGCTAGCAGTTCGTCGAAAACATCCTGCTCTGCTCCAGTCAGTTCCATCTTCCTGAGCTTCTTCGCATGCGATTCTGGGATGTCCACGAGCAGACTGTCTCCCTCCTCAATCTGGCGTCCAACGGTGACTCCATTGATGGCTACTGCTACCTCGTCTCCTTGCATTGCCTCCTTCATCGAAATCTCGCCTGAGCGGATGGACTTGATGCGCCCAATTCGACGATCTTCCTTGAGCAGGTACTGGCCGACGTGGATGCGCCCGGCCACTACTCTGACACCAACGACGGCAGGCTTTGAGACGCGGAAGGTGTGGTCGGGCAGCAGCAGGATACGGCCCGGATAGACCACCTGCTCGCGGCTAGCCTCCTCAAGCTCTCGCGTGCGCTGCTCGACCCACTCCTCATGCTCTTCGAGGATGCGATAGATGATGTCCGAGCCTATGTGCTTGGCACCGGCCTTGGAACTCTCCACTTCGGTGATTGCATCGGATAGGATATCGGTGCTGAATGCCATTATGACGCGGTGCAGCGGGTTGCTAGCCGCCTCGGTGTTGCGAATGTCTCTGCGGCTGACCTTGCCGATGCTCGCCATCCTGATTGGAATGTCAATTGCATTGAGTTCCTTGGCCAGCGCCTCAAGCCCTCCTACGGTATCCGCCTTGATGCACACACCCTCTTCCTCGAGTGCGATTGAGAGTTCGGACTCTGCTTGTGCGGCAGCAAGCGCCTCGGCGCGTTCGGAGTCGCTGTGGACTACGCGCAGAGTCGTACCTGCTAGCACTCCATCCAAATCTGGAGCTGAAATCTTGAGTCCGCTGGCTGCGTGAGCCTCCTCGGAAGCATCCCATCGGTTGCCTGCGTCACGCATTTCACTCATGCCGCGCGGACTGAACAGTCCCTTGACGCGGGTTGCGCGTCCTCCATCGTTGGTGACGAGGACAATCTCATCACCCTTCTTGATGGAGCCACGGTGAAGGATGACATCGAGCGTTTTCCCTAGGCCACGCTCCTCCTTCATTTCGAGCACGGTACCTTCGCCAGAGCCTTCGATATCCGTGAGTTGATCCTCGAGGTAGCGCTCGGCCAGCCCGATGACGACTGCCAACAAGTCTTGGATCCCTTCACCCTCGCGTGCGGACACGGGAACGAGTGCAATGTCTTGTGTGAAGTCGGTGACGCGGTCATAGCGATCGATGTTGAAGCCGTGTTCGGCGAACTGGCCGACTAAGTCCCAGTAGCGCTGCTCGAACAACCCAATTGCCTCCTTCGACTGGTCTTTCATGGACTCGGCCATAGAGCGGCCGTGCTCGGAGTTCCAGCCATGGATTCGGTCGACTTTGTTGGCTGCGATTACGAAAGGCGTCTTGGCCTCCTTGAGGACGCGCAGAGACTCGATGGTCTGAGGCCTCGTTCCCTCCATCACATCAACAATCAGGATGGCGATGTCTGCTAGTGAGCCTCCGCGTGAGCGTAGTGTGGAGAACGAATGATGGCCGGGTGTGTCGATGAACAGCAATCCTGGTGAATCAAATGTCTTGCCGCCCAAGAGATCTGCGCAAAGTGTGTTGAGAATGTCAGCTGGAACCTCGGTGGCCCCGATGTGCTGGGTGATGCCCCCAGCTTCTCTATCCATCACCGAGGCCCGCGCATCTGTACCGAGGCTGCGGATGTGGTCTAGGAGGCTGGTTTTGCCGTGATCGACGTGACCTAGCACAGCGACGATGGGTTGTCTGCGTCCTGACATCTGACCCACCTCATGCAACCCACTCTTTTCAGTCCTCAAGACCATCGGGGAACCAAAGCCCCAATTCGAAAGCCGCTGTATCTTCGCCATCCGAGCCGTGGATGATGTTCTTGTCGATGCTGCGTGCGAAATCTGCACGGATTGTGCCGGGCTCAGCATCCTCCCAGTTTGTGGCCCCAATCAGCTTGCGCGAGGCTGCGATTGCATCCTCTCCACGCCATGCCATGGCCACTACTGGACCAGAGGTGATGAATTCGATGAGATCTGGGTAGAAAGGGCGCTCCTTGTGGACGGCGTAGTGCGTCTCTGCAATCTCAAGCGAAGGAGTCACGTCGCGCCTGTCTAGCATCCGCAGGCCAATGCCCTCGAAGCGTCCGATTATCTCGTCTGC
>PSPX01000032.1 GCA_004195715.1 Methanobacteriota archaeon
ATGCGACCGTGTAGATCTCCTCGGCCTTCAGTGAGCGTTTGGCTGCCTCCGCGTTCGCAAGGGCCTCCTTCTTCCTCTCCTCGGGGGTCGCGTCGACCAACGCTGTATCCCACCATCCTCCTTCCTCCTGTAACTCGTCCCAGTCCGGTGGCAAGGGACGAGGTTCCTGTTCTGGGGCTGGGTCGGTGCGAGGCTCGGGATCCTCAGGTATCGTCTTCATTATCTGAGGTTCGTAGTCGGGGTCTTCCTCCGACAGTGTCTTCCGTCTCTTCTCGTATTCCGTCCTAGTTTCCGCATCTGAGTACAAATGCCTGTGGGCGTAGCAGTAGAACAAGTTCCTGAATGCGACTCTCCTGCAAGCCTTGCCGTTTGGCTCGACGTGCTTGCAATTGATTGTCTCCACGGGTCGGAGTAGTGACCAGAGGTGACTAACCTTTTCCCGGCATCAGGCCTTGGCGATGACCTTTAGTTCGATTGCTATGGAGGTTGGCAGGGCCTCTACTGCCACAGTGGTGCGAGCAGGTAAGATTTCCTCAAAGTAGTGCGAATAGACCTCATTGTAGTCTGGGAAATCGCGCTCCATGTCGATGAGGAACACCAAGATGTCGACCACGTTGTCGAGGCTAGAGCCATGCGCCTCGAGAATCACTCGCACGTTATTGATGACTGAATGAGTCTGCGCGCGTATGTCGTAGTCCAGTGTGTTACCGTCTGCATCCTTAACAGGGCCTCCGGGAATCTCGTTGGTGTCAGGAGTGCGGGGGCCCATGCCACTGACGAACAGCAGGTCTCCGGCCTTGTACAGGTGAGGGTAGGCGCCAACTGCCGAGGGACCTTCATCGGTGATGAACGGACCGTTATCGCCCATCAGCTTGCTAACCGCCGCCTTACCGGCAACCCCTCCAACGACTGCACCCACAGGCCCACCTACAGCTAGTCCTGCTGCAGTGCCAATGATTTCGGCACCCTTGCTCAGTGCGCCTTCACCGATATCGACGATTTCCTCGAGGATACTGGAATCTTCTTCTTCCTCTTCTGGGTGATCATCGTGCGACATCATATCATCCCCTTGTCAAGCACACTGCGGTCACCATGGTAGTACTCCACATCGTCCTCGTCAAACTCCTTGTCGCCAACTCCGCCCTTGGCCGGGGTGAGTTGAATCACTGCCCCACCGGCTCCGTGCAGGGCCTCGTAGGCCAGCACCTCGCCATCGTAGTTGTTGTGTTGCCCCATAGTCGCGGCCATCCACCATGCCGGTTTGTAAGCTACGACCTTGCTGACTCTGATTTGACCCTGGATGTCGCGACTCAACTGGCTGATGTCCTCAAGTCGGCCGTTGTCGAAGAACTCCAGTATCTTGCGGTTCCACTCATCATCCTTGGCCGAGTGTATTCTGTCGTCGGAGGGGTCGATGTGCTCGGTGAACATCCTGTTGGAAAGGCTTGCCACCACCACAACTACGACCTTCTTGCCGAGCTTTAACATGGCGTCGCGCGCCGCCTTTCCAAGCACTATCTGCTCGGCGCGATTGGAATACACATTGCTTGAAACGATGCAGGCTGGAATCCGGTTGTCGGGGTTTAGCAGTTTGAGAGCGACCACCGAACCCGTGTCGATGGGGAAGCCGTCGTAGGCCACCGTGCGTGCATGCAGGCCACGAGCCTCGCAAGCCTCCCTGTAGCACTCTGCGTACTCTGCGTCCATGTGGAACTCGTATGGCATCGAGCCGAGGAAGTGGAAGTCGTCGTCGACATGGGTGAATACTGGCTTAGGGTGGGCCTGAATCTGGTGCCCAACGATGCTGGGCCAAGTGGTCGAGTAGATTAGCATCAGGTCCGCATCGCTCTCCTCGATGCGCTGGCGGCAAGTATCGAAGGCATCTCTGAGTCTACCCCATCCCTCATTCTGCTCCGGCGCGAGTAGTGGGTGCGGGTGCGGTGGGACGTACAGCCCAAGTACGATTTCAGGTTCCTCACTCATTCAATCACCTCAAAGGACTAACTGGCGCGTGGCTTCATTGGGATCCCAAGCCGCGATCGCGTTGCCGGTTCCGATGACCGACTGGTAGCCGTAGATCTCTGCAGGGTAGTCGGGGTAGCCCATAGCGGCCATCATCCAGCTGAGTCCGCCGCCCTCGGCCTCGGCCATGGTCTGCTCAATCATCTCAGGAAGGATGTCGATGACTTCCCTCATCTTGCCCTCACGCATCATCTGCACGAGTTTCATGTCCCAGACGTACTGGCTGTGATTGTAGATGTGCTCTCTGCTCATGTCCTCGGGAAGAGGCGCCTCAGTCACGAAGTGACGATGGGAGAGCGAGTGGCTTGCCACCAAGACGACCTTCTTGCCGCTGGCCTCGATTGCTTTCATCACGGCCTCGCCCAGTGCGGCTGCCTGAGCGTTCATCACCTCGTTCGAATAGTACGAAGTCGATCTATTACTACTGATGGTAACTATGGGTTTATTCCAACTAGAATTGAGCATATGGCAACTGACGATGGTGCCGTAGTCGACCCTGAAGTCTGGGTTTCGCATCATTTTGGTTATGATTCCAGCCTCGGCAGCAGCGTCGTGCATGGCCTCGGCCATCTCGACGTCGACTGTGATGTCGTGGTTGAATCTGAACAGGTTGGGGAAGATTGGGTCTACGCTGATGTTCTGAAAGCGCTCGAGTCCGAGGAAGTGGGTGCCCACGTAGGTCTGCCAGTGCGGAGTCAGGACGACGATGCAGTCGTAGTCGATTCCCTTCAGCTTGCGAGCTAGGCTGTGATAGCCCCAACGCAGAGCCTCCCAGCCGCCCTCGGAGAACGGTTCGTTCTGCTCGGGATTCTCCGCGTAGACGACATGTGGGGGGTGAGGTGCAAGGCATCCAAGCACGATTTCTCCCTTTGCCATGTTAACCTGAGGTGAAAAATCTAAAGAAAACCTTCCGGAAGAACTCGCAGCCTTCATGGGGGTGTGCAATAGCCGCATCGACATGAAGTGGGAGGAGGCGCCACTGTGGCCCGTTGCCGTTCCGAGCCTAGTCGGTTTCGCCTTCGCATGCATACCTCACATCGTCGAAGGCGTGCCTAGACTGTTCGACTGGGATCTGGGCACTCCGTTTGTGGGACTGGTCGTCGCGAGCGTGCTCCTGCACTTTGCTCCGGAGCCAGCTGGAGGAAGTACCGAATTGATTGTAGGGGCAAACGTAGGGATGCTGCTGGCATTCCTACCTCAGCTTGTCTTCTACGTATGGTTTGTCCCCGTCATATTGTTCTGGATCTTTCAGTCGATGTACGCTTGGAAGCACAACTTCCCAGCATTCCGGGTCGGCACTTGGATTGGCCTAGGAGCGGTATCAGGACTCTTCATCGGCGGACTGTTCGCCCACTTCATCCTCTGAACGGCGCGTTGCCTGTTCAATGACAAGACCAGTGATGAGGAATGCCGGCACGGACAGAAGCAGTGCGCTCCAAATGAGTTCGTCGTCGACATAGTGCATCGTAATCCTAATCTCAGAAAAATCTCCGTCATACGCAGATTTGACTAGGACTAAGTGGGTGTCGAATATAGAGGGAGTTGAAACCTCTGTTTCCCAACTCTGCCCTGGATCTATAATCAAATCTTGGAATTCATTCGGGGAAAGCGAACTGACAATAGATTCCCAGTCAACAGTGCCTCTGTCTACATGTTCGACGACTAGGCTACGATGCAAGATGATTGCATGAACATGGTGCTCACCGACGTTGCTAACCTCCACTCTTACCGGGTCCCACAGACTGTGTACCTCAATGGTGTCGATGTTCACATCACCGGGACCTAGCCGCATGTTCGGGATGTCCTCGTCAGTACCCGGGCCGTCGACTGCAACTGTGGCGAGGGCCGCGATGCACAGCAGCGCGAACACCACGGCTGTGGTCAGCGAGCGCTTTGCAGGAATCAGCGACTTCCAGCCGTTCTCAGGCCGAGCGCGAATCCGCGGCTGCCATGCGTGGACGAACATCGCACAGATTGCTGCGAGTAAGACACCGGGAATGATGTCCAGAATCCAGTGAATGCCTAGGTACTGGATTGAGAAGAAGTAGATTACCAGATTTAGTTGGATGAAGAGGTCAAATTCCCGGTGCCGCCATTCCTTGATGCTGATTCCCAAATCCCTCACATGGAGTCGGTTTAGAATTAGAAGTCCAACGGGCAGTCCGAAGTGCAAACTAGGAACTCCGTTGTCCATTGGATCGTTATTTGTGGCGAACTCGATGAACCAGTTATCGTGGTATAGAAGTGCATCCATTCCAGGAATGTAAGAGGATGTCACCTCGACATTGAAGAACAGGTAGAGAGGTACTGCGAGCAGGTAGATTACCAGATAATTGAGGGCTGCTTTGTCGGCCATGACGTGATCTCGTACTAGGATGAAATACATCGGCGAGAACCAGATGATGAACAGATACACGAACAGGTAGTGGAACGACAGGACATCGGTCAATAGGTCGCTTCGGAAGGCCTCCTGAGCCCACAGCGTGAAATCGCCCTCAAGCCCGTGCACCCAATGAGTGTAACCTCCAACCCTTGCCTTCATCGACTCATTGTGCTGGTCGATTAGGAATTTGTAGAGGTACATCACCACGTAGAGAGAGATATGCCAGTGGTATCCCTTGGCCCTAATCTCAGCTGGAAGTTCGGATAACGCTAGGCGCTTGTCAGGCTCGTCACGGGTCAGGAGGTTGCGCAGTGGGATGGTCGAGAGCAGTATAACCGCCATCATCGTGCCATAGGGACCGATTGGCCACCACATGAGCCCCTCCGCGATGTGCGGTCCTGATGAACGTTGCACAGGCGCCCGCGCGCGATTACTCCTCGGATTCGTGTGAGGTCAGCAACGAGACCTCGCGGGTAGCGGTCTCGGCGACGCCAATTAGCCCCAGCACCATCGCCCACTCGAACAGCGCCGCCACCGACATCTCAGTGATTGACAGGTCAGTGCATATCTGAACCATGTCGACATAAGTCTCGAATACAGGCAAACCAACTGAGATTCCTGTGTACTGCACTACGCTCAGCGCCATCAGACCTAAGCACAGACAGGTGAATGCGGTCCTGTTCCTGCGCGATATGTACACTTCGTGGAAGCGAGCGTCGAAGGTTGCCATTTCACTGGTCATAATAGTGGTGAGGATTGCCCAGATGATGGAGCCGCCGAAAATCACTCGCGCCTGTAGCAGATGCAGTGCGAGCTGCTCGTCCCAAGGTGTGTAGGCAATCCAGACGATGAACAGACCGGAGAAAATCCCAAAGATGGTGGAGAAGGTGTTGAGCGACCTCAGTCGAGCTCCAGTGGGATTGGCCGATATCCAGTCGGACCTGAGACGGAACATCTGCCAGGCTAGCAGCGTCAGCAGCAGACCTGAGACGGTGAAGCCGAAGGTGAACGGCGCTCCTGATACCGGGTGAGTGTCAGTGTCGGAGATGAAGGGCATGAAGTGGTCGCAGCCTTCCGAGACCCATAGTGCGTAGCACACCGCGAGCGTTGCCAATTGGACCGCTACACCGGCCCGTACGGTCTTGCGGACCGTATCAGCCTGAAGCAACCACTGCATACCACCGCGATGAGGTCGTTCGCTTCAATGGACTCCCTAACGATGAAGTCGTATGGCCCTCATGATGAGGCATGGACGGGCACGAACAGTGGCTGTCGAAATGCGAGAAGATGGGTTACTCGCCCAAAGCCAAGTATTACGCCGAGGGAACTCGTACCTCACAAGACGCGGCCGACCAGCTCGGATGCGATGTCGCTCATATCGCCAAGTCGATCGTATTCGCCGGCGAAGACGGGGCGGTGGTCGTAATCACTTCAGGAGTCAATCGCGTCGAGCGCAAGCGCAAACTCAAGCGGCTGCTAGGATACAAGCCGAGCATGACTGATGCTGAGTACATCATCAAGAACACTGGTTACTCTCCGGGCGGCGTTCCACCATTTGGCCACATTAAGCCGTGTACTGTGTTGATGGACGAGGATCTGATGCAGTACGACATAGTGTGGGGCGCCGGAGGAACTGCTCAGACGGTTTTCCCAATCGAACCCAAGGATCTACTTTCCCTGTCAGGCGCGACAGTGGCAGACGTAAAGCAGTGATAGAATGGTCGTGGAGCAGCTTATCCGTGCTGCTGCGAGCCTGCGTGATGATGTAATTCCGATATCAAGATCTCTTGTCTCCGAAGGTAGCGTCGATGTCTGTTACAACCCTTTGGCGTACGCATGGGATGCGCACGAGGCGTACCTCAGGCGAATGGGCGACAGTGGTGCACGGACGGTCATCCTAGGGATGAATCCCGGCCCACATGGCATGGGCCAAATGGGGATTCCCTTCGCAGCGACTTCGGTGGTCCGCGACCTGCTGGGCATCACCGGCATTCCGGTGAATCAGCCCGAGGCAGCCGACCCGAGGCGTCCCGTCGTCGGCCTCGAGTACCCTCGTGAGGAGGTCTCGGGCACTCGTTTGTGGGGCCTCTTGGCTGAGCACTATGGTGACATTGAAGCCATTTCCAGCAACGTCTTCCTAGTCAACCACTGCCCGCTGATGTTGTTCTCTGGCCCTCGTGCTGCCAACATCACTCCAGACAAAGTGGGCGGGTCAACTGCCCAAACTCTGTTGAAGCGTTGTGACCAGCACCTGCGCGAGGTAGTGGAGGCCATGGAAGCGGAGCGGGTAATCGGTGTCGGCAAGTTCGCCGAATCGCGAGCGGGGGCTGCGCTGGCGAACTACTCTGTCGAGGTTCTAGGCTGTTGGCACCCTTCTCCTGCTTCGCCGCTGGCCAATCGCAACGGAGGCGCAGACTGGCGCGCCAATGTTAGAGCAGTGCTGCCCTGAGTGTCTGAAAGATAGCCCCCTTGTGGTTAGTAAAATATTAAGTCAACAGATGTTCTGTCCTGAGGTATGTCTGCGATGACCACACCCGAATACCTGATTTCGAATGTCGAGAAATACGCCAACGAGAACGCGATATCCTGGAAGGACGGTTCCGGGAACTGGATTAGCATGACCTGGTCAGAATTCTACGACACCACGATGGGAATTGCCAAGTCCCTGATTGCGATGGGATTCGAGGCCGGAGACAAACTGAGTATTTACTCCTACAACCGCATGGAGTGGTATGCTGCCTACGCTGCTGCCAACATGTGCAACGGAGCCGCGGTCGGCGTCTATCACACATGCTCTCCCGAAGAGGTCGAATGGGTGGTCGGAAACTCAGACTCCAAGGTGGTCTTCGTGGGGACGAATCCCATGGATGGAGGAGACCCAAGCAAGATGTGTACTCACAGGCTGCAAGCCACCATGGATTCGCTAGAAAAGGTCGAGGCAGTGGTGTCAATGGCCGGGATGGATGCAATCAACCACCCCAACGCGATGTCTTGGTCTGACTTCATGGTCAGAGGGGCGGAAACTCCTGATTCGGCGGTTATGGACCGCATCGCGAGCATCAAGCCGTCCGATACCGCCGCGCTGATTTACACATCTGGCACCACTGGGAATCCGAAGGGAGTCGTTCTGACTCACGACAACTTCGATTTCGAAATCGATGAGGTCCACAAGATCACTCGCTTTAACCAAGGTGACGGGTACGTGTCATGGCTGCCCTGCGCCCATGTGTTCGGTCAGCTAGCTGACAACCTCATCTGGATTCGTGACGCCATGCACATGAGAGTGGTGGATAACCCACTGCACTCAATTGACTACTGTAAGGAGGTTCAACCGCACCTGTTCATTGGAGTGCCTAGGATCTATGAGAAGGTGTACAGCAACCTTATCGCAGCCCTTGGGAGCAAAGTGGGTTGGCTGAATCTGCCCATTCTTGGCAACATTGTTAGAAATAAGGCAAAGGCGGGAATTGGTTTCTCCAATGTGACGTACGCTATCACCGGGGCAGCTCCAATCAATCCCGACATCCTGACCCTATTCCACAAGCTGGGAATTCCGCTCTATGAGGGCTACGGGATGACTGAGACCACTGCGGGTGCCACGCTGAACTACGGGGGCAACAACAGGATTGGTAGCGTTGGGAAGCCCTTGGAAGGGTCTGGACTGAGGATTGCCGACCCCAATGAAAAGGGGGATGGAGAGATTCAGTTCAACGGACGACACGTCATGGCTGGGTACTACCGGAACTCCGAAGCTACCGCTGAGACAATGACCGAGGATGGTTGGCTCAAGTCTGGCGACTTAGGGCGCATTGACTCCGACGGCTACGTGTACATCACTGGCCGAATCAAGGAAATCTACGTCTCCTCGGCTGGCAAGAACATCGCACCCCTCGTTATCGAGGAGACGATGAAGAGTATCCCGATGGTTTCACAGTGCATGCTCATCGGCGATAACCGCAAGTTCTGCAGCGCCCTGTTCACACTGGACGTCGGGGCGATACTGCGTGACGTGCATGGCCTAGACGGAGCTACCGAGGTCCCCAAGGACCCTGATGAACAACTGGCCAAGTTAGCTGAGTTGGGTCACGATCTATCCGAGTACACTGCCGTAGGGAGTGACACATACAGACAGCTCGAGGAGGCGGTGGGCGAACTGAATCAGAAGTTCAGCAGTCCCGAGCAGGTCAAGAAGTTCACAGTGCTTCCTCGCGATCTCAATGTGGACCAGGGTGAGCTCACGCCAACCCTGAAGATTCGTAGGAAGCAGATTCGCGAGAACTGGTCGGCTGAGATTGAAGCCATGTACGCCTAAACTCCACAGCGGGTGATTACTTGACACCAGAGGCATGGGCCGCTCTGGCCACCGTATTCATACTCGGTGCGATGAGTCCCGGCCCCAGCCTTGCGGTGGTGCTCAGAAACACCATGGTAGGAGGTCGGCGCCAAGGGGTGATGACTGGTATCGGGCACGGCATCGGCTTCGGAATCTACGCCTTCCTCGCTGCTGCCGGAATCGCCACGGCGCTCACTCTGCACGAGTCCACCGAGACGATACTGAAGTGGGGTGGAATCGCTCTGCTGTTATGGCTCGGTGTCAATTTCCTGAAGGCATCTAAGGGAGACCCGTATGAATCGCCAGGAGATGATGAACACGGCTCTACGGGCCGTGCGGGGTTTGCCCAAGGCTTCGCAATAGCTCTGCTCAATCCTAAGATACTCGCTTGGATGATGGCCCTATACACGCCGTTCATAGAAGCCGATATCAGTATCGATACCCTGTTTGGAATGGGGCTGCTGGGCATGTCCATTGACGGCACATGGTATGTTACTGTGGCAACAGTTCTGACGAGAGGAGACGGGGTCACGAAACTACGCGCCCAAGCGCGTAGGATAGATGCGACAATGGGAGTTCTGATGTTCGTGTTTGCCGCACTGATCTATAACGGAGTCCTGTGATCAGCGAATCACGAAAGGCAGATGGAATAGCATCTCCAACACGATGGAAAGGGCATTGGCCTCCCTGTGAGCATCTTCGCCGTTCTCAGGCGGAGATATCCTCTGCAGTTCTCCCGCGTCGAACCAAAACGAGCTACAGTTAGGGCATCCGTCGAGTTCCATTGGTTCCATCTCAGTGCCGTCGGGTCGCATGAACACGATTTCGCGCACGCGCATGTGCGATTCACACAGAGGGCAGTTGAGTTTGACCTCGGCTCCTTCCTGCTCGAAGGAGACGTGCATCTGATTCAGTTTATCCTGCGA
>PSPX01000033.1 GCA_004195715.1 Methanobacteriota archaeon
CTCTCGCAGGAAAAGAGGCACCATCATTATCAGAATCAGAAGTGGGATCTGAATCATGATTGCTGATTTGATTCCGAATGGGACTACCATCAACCCCAAGACTGCGCCTCCAAAGATGATCCCGCCTCGCTTGGCGGCGAACATCAGACCGTTAACGGTGGCCACCTCATCCGGCTGTAGTATGTCGACTGCGAGCGCATCCACGCTTACATCCTGAAATGAAGCGAACAGGTTATGGACGAACAGTATTATTGTTACCAGTTGTATCGACGCAACGAGATCCGGTATGAATAACAGTGTAGCTAGAGAGAGTATCATACCTGTCTCTGCGAACAGAATCCAAGGGCGCCTTACTCCGTAACGAGGAAATCTTACCATGTCAATGACTGGTCCCCAGATGAACTTGAATGTCCAAGGTAAGTACACTGTTGCGAACAATAGGGCGACCTGTGTTGGGGTGATTCCATTGATTACTAGGAAGGCAACGAAGGCAACATTCGCGAATCCGGATGGCAGTCCTTGTGCCACATAGAGAATACACAGAGTAATGGTTCGCGATGATTTGTTCTCAGACATCGCCTCGCCATTCCTGAGGCCCCTGTAGAATTCTCTGAATGAGAGAAAGAAGGAAACTATAGCTGCTCCTATCTTCTCTGACCATGGGACATTGTCAATGGATTCATCGCCTACTCTCTCAGAGGACTCTCTCGTCAACGCTGACAAGAACTTCCTGTCCCATCGCTCAGTGGTCATGATGAAACCGAGTAGGGCCATCACCAATACAAAGGGGATGAAGAAGACGTGCGAACCAAAAGAGGTCAGATCTCCTGCCTCTCCTGCGGCCGATTGACCGTCGATGAGAATAACCCTGCGGGCGTCAATAGGCGAGATGCTGTCATCCGAGACTTTCAGTCTTGCATAGACTGTAGAATTGCCCGATTCTAAGTGGGGGTCGAGCTTGACTCTCCAGTTCGCCCAGTCGCCGTTCTTCGAAAGGTCTGCTGCACCCTTCCATTCTCCGCCTCCTACCTTGACCTCTACTACACCCATGCCCGGCGCGCCGCCAGATGAGGTCCCGGCGATGTAGCTCTCATTGCCGATCTCCTGCAGGGTGACGATGTCCATGGAGACATTTAGTGAGCGGTCGATGCTTCCCGCCGCCTCCACGAACGCGACGGGGTCTGCCTGTCCGTATCCGAACTCGTTGTCAGGGCGGGTTTCCAGTAAGCTGCAGTCATTGAACCCAGGGTCGTCCAGCAGCGCAATCTCGCGCTCTATCGAGTAGGCCCCTATGATGTCCTTGAACTCAGTTGGAGTGATATCGGGATTGGCTTGTACCATCAGTGCGGCGATACCAGCCATCAGAGGAGTAGCCATGCTAGTGCCGGATTTGCCTGTGTAGCCGTCCTTGGTTAGAGCATCAGGTGCCATTATGCTGGAACCAATGGCGGCAACGTCAGGCTTGACTCTCAAATCTGAGGTGTATCCGCGGCTGCTGTAGATAGCTAATCCCATGTTCTTGTCGAGTGCTGCGACCGTAACGGGCAGTCTGGCATCCCCTGGACTGTCTATTGTGTTGCAGCCGGCGAATGTAGCGCCGCCGAACTCGTTACCTGCAGAGAGTGTAGTGATGATGCCAGCCTCTACGACCATGTCCATCTGGCGACTCCAGGCTGAGTTGCCATCATTGTCGAAGTGAATCTCAAACTGCTGTTCTCCGAGTGAGGAGGTTAGAATGTCGATTCCGTGGCGGTCCTTGTTATCGATAGCCCACTGGGCCCCCTGCATTACATCCTCAATATCGCCATCGCAACAGGCTAGGATGGTAACTAGCCAAGCACCCGGGGCTGCGCCGACATAGCGCAGTCCGGTGCTTGGGTCTGTCTGTCCTCCGCCGCTACCAGCCGCGATACCAGCAACATGACTGCCATGTGTCCCCGAGTCATAGGATTCAGATGGATCGTGTTCCTCATCGGTGAACACAGCGTCGAAGAATGCTACGATTTTTGGGTCGCAGTCAGCTGGAATGGGGTCTGGATTGGGGTCGAGTGGGTCTGGCGGGTCGTCAATGCAGGTGAAAGGGTCGTCGTCCATGTCGTTGAGGCCCTCGTGGTCCCCCCGGACCCCAGTGTCGAGTATTGCAATAACAGAGCCAGTTCCGTCTAGGCCGAGTTCGTTCCAGACATCATCCACACCCATATTCGGGACGGCCTCGTGCATGTTCAGTTCAGCGAGGCCGAGGTCCTCGACCATGACCACGCCGGGCAGCGAGCGTATTCCCTCTGAATCTAGAACTGCTTCGAACGGAGCGGTGGCAGAGACAGTGTCTAGGTAGGTGAAACGGAAAGTCACCTTAACTCCGAGGTCCTTGAGAGCGGATACGTCTGCGTCGGTGGGGTGGTGGTCGTAGTCGACGAACACCCTAGCGCTTCCTGGAGAGGCCCTCCTCCACCAGTCCTGCTGCAATTCTGCGGGCTGTTCAAGTAGCCACTCCAGCCTGTCATCCAGCTCGTTCGCATCCTTGTCACGGCTCCAGTGCAGCCACCAGTAAGGGTGGACGTCATGCTCGACCGAGGCGCTCCAGTCGCCCTCGGCGTCGAATCCTCCTGCTTCCTGGGTCGCCACGATGGTCGATGAGACCAGAGGAAGGAGGAAGAGCAGAACTATCGCCGAGGCCAGCGCTCCAGAGCGTCCTACCATTGGTAGGACGAAAGTGGGGTGGTGTTTGAGACTTAGGTAGTCGTCAGTCGTCAATTGACTTGCATACCCTGATTGTCATAGTCCCATTCGATAACTTCCCAACCAGCCCGTTCTATTGCAGAAACCGTTGCACTGACGCCCATTGGAGAGCAGAGCAGTCCGACTGAGCCACCGCCCCCTGCACCGAGAGCTTTCCAAGCAATGACAGAACCTGCCTCCTGAAGCGGGGATATTACGTCCCGGAACGGGCCATGAATGGCAGGATCGAGCATATCTACACCCTCGCAGACGTCCTTCAGAGCCTTCACAACGAGTTCTCGGCGGTCTCCCTGCAGTCCATTTGCCATCAGCCTAGCAGCCCCCCTGATCAGGTGCAGCCCAGAGCGCACGGACTGGTCGCCCTGGTCATAGCGCTCCCAGACTCCCGAATGGATGTCACCGGACTTGTGCTCTATCCCGGTGTAGGCGATAACGAAGTGCTTGCGCAACCAGTTCTTAGCTGACTTCAACGGCTCGAACGGCATCTCCTCGACCTCGTCGCCGAGGAACAGCAAATGGTTGAACCCGCCGTGCGCTGCGGCCCACTGGTCTTGCCTGCCACCTCGGTTCTCAAGCAGCGCCTCGAACTGGAAGGCCATCTCTGCAATGTCCTCCGGACTCTTACCACCTCCAGCGATAGTGGCGATTAGTCCGACATTCATCGCACCGCTAGTGCCGAGGCCTGAGCCAGTAGGAATGTCGCTTCTGTACTCAACCCTGATGCGGCCGTTGGAGTCCTTCTCCATCACGCTGTGAATGTACTGGTTGATGGCGAAATTTACTACCTCTCCGCCAAAATCTCCCGTGTATGGTTGCACATCAGTCCAGCCCCCTGCAAGGTCGACTCTGACAGGTACTGACACTTCGATTCGTTCCACCATGACCAATGCAGATATCCGACCCATGAGAAGGATTCGGTCTGTGACCGAAAATAACGGGTAGGTAAGGCCCCTCCGCTACTCATGGCCTCGGGCGTCGAGCAAGCCATCGCGGCGTTCACTGCGGGCGATCCTGTGATGGTTTTCGACTCCGCCTTCAGGGAATGTGAGACCGATCTTCTGTGGCCTGCTGATGCCGCCACCCCCAAAGTGATGCGAACACTTCGCAAGGACTGCGGCGGGCTGCTCTTCCTCGCCATCGGCAACGAGGTCGGCGAACTGTTCGGCCTGCCGTGGCTGCAGGACATACACACTCACCCCGCTCTCATCGAGGAAAATCCCGTACTCGGGCAACTCATTACCGACGACCTGCAGTACGATACTCGCTCAGCGTTCACCATCTCACTAAACCACAGAGACACCTACACGGGAATAACCGACAGGGACCGAGCCCTGACTACGCGGAGATTCGGTGAACTGGCAGGGGAGTTGCTCGCAAGCGACGCTGACGGCGAGACCGCTCGCATCGCTCTCGGAGAGGAGTTTCGCACCCCAGGACACATCCCCGTTTGCAGAGAGTCGCCGCAGGGTCTCGAATCTCGGCAGGGCCACACCGAATTGGCCGTGTCGATAGCCCGGCTCTCCGGGCACTCGCCTTGCACCATAGGCGCCGAGATGCTGCAGCCTGACGGAGACGGTGCTCTTTCGGTCGATGATGCCCGGGAATATGCCAATAAGCGCGGAATACCGATGGTTACAGGCGATGATATACTCAAGGCACTAGGGATTGACGAATGAGCGAAGCATTGAGGCAGATACGCGCGTCGGAGGATTGAGAGTATGGTCCGGGTGATGGCAGTTGGAGTGTTTGATCTCCTGCATGCAGGGCATCTGCACTACGTAGAACAGGCTAGATCATTCGGAGACGAACTCGTCGTCGTCGTGGCGCATGATGACACGGTTCGCAAACAGAAGCACGAGCCAATCACAACGCACGAGTTGCGCAGGCGAATGGTGGCTGGACTGAAACCGGTTGATGAGGCGATAGTCGGCAACCCGCCGTCAGTCCCGATATTCAACATCTTAGAAGTCGTGAAACCAGATGTGGTCGCTCTTGGGTACGACCAGAAGCACTCGATCGATGCCATCCGAGAAGGAATGGAGAGTCGGGGTCACGGGCATATCGAGGTCGTCAGGGTCGAGGGTCTTTCCGACGACTTAGACGGGACTCGAAAAATCATCTCTCGCATTCTCGACCTATGGCCTGGTACGCAAGGCGGTCCATACGAGGAGGACTAAGGATGTACACCGGAATCGTCTCCGGGATGTGCCAAGTACTCGCAATTGAGGACGGCGAAGAGATACGCAGCTTTGTCGTCGAACTCACTGGGCACGAAGATGGTCTGGAGATCGGTGCTAGTGTCGCGCTTGAAGGCGTCTGCATGACAGTGGTCGCGATCGATGATTCGCAGATTCGCTTCGATGCTATTCCAGAGACTCTCAAACGCACGACTTTTGGCAGTCTGGAAGAAGGTGATTGGGTAAATGTCGAGCGCTCGCTGAAAATGGGTGACGAACTCGGTGGCCACGTCCTATCGGGCCACGTGATGACAACCGCGCAGATTCTTGGGAAAACCGAACGCGGAGAAGGCATTGACCTGATTATCGAGAATCCGGAAGAGGCTCGTCCGTATATTCTCGAAAAGGGCTTCATTGCCGTCGATGGCATGTCTCTGACCATCGGCGAAGTGTCTGACGAGAGTTTCGCCCTCCACATCATCCCAGAGACTCTGAGGATTACAACCATCGGAGATAAGAGAGTCGGGAACAGCGTAAACATCGAGATTGATTCTCGCACGCAGGCGGTCGTTGAGACAGTGATGAGGAATCTGGAGGATAACGCGTGAATCTCGGAATAGTGTGCGGCGCTTTCCATCGCGAGTATGTCGAGAAGATGTTGGAATACGCCTGTGACGAAGCCGGGGTGAAGAACTGGGATGTCGCCGAGGTGGCTTGGGTACCCGGCTCGATGGAAGCGCCACTGGCGCTTGATAGGATGCTTCAGAATGAAGATGTGCACGGCGCTGTGGTGCTCGGCATAATTGAGCGAGGGCAGACTGATCACGGACTGGTCATGGGGCAATCCGTGACCAAGGCAATCATTGAGTTGCAGATATCACACAACAAGCCGATTGGTCTCGGGATAATCGGCCCGGGAGCTGAACCCGAACACATCGAACCTCGGTTGGAACCGCATGCCCGCGCCGCTGTCGGAGCGGTCGCAGCGATGGTCGGTTAGTCACCGCCGCGTCGCTTTCAGAGTGAATGACAGAGGCATCGGAACATTGCCTTCCTTGAGTCGCCAGTAGTTGGGCCGGGAAGAATCAAAGAACTCTGGCCACGGGGTGAAGAAGAGTTCATCGCGCTCGTTCAGGAACTCTATCTGGAAGCCTCCTTCTATCAGCGCGTTGATGATGGTGTCGTAGCGGTACTCCCAGCAGTGTGTAACTCCTCTGCCTGGCCATTCGGGATCTGCATAACTGCCCTCGCCGATCTCTGATATTGGGCCTTCGTTGAATAAATCGTATTTCGGAACTAAGCGTGGGCCGTTCGGCCCATCCTCTGAGTCTAGGATGTTTACCATCGGAGTGCTCTCTTCGAGATACAGAGTACCGCCCTGCTTGAGCAGGGATGCGCACACCCGTGCCCACTCCTCTAGATCTGGCAACCAGCAGAGTGCGCCCCTACCGGTGTAGATGATGTCAAACTGCTCGCCCTCGAGAGTTTCGACAGCTTCGGAGACCCTGCTCACCACAAATCTAGCATCGTCGAATCCGAGGATGTCCGCGAATCGCGCGGCCTCTGCTATCGCGTTCGGTGAAAAATCGAGACCGGTTACCCGCGCACCCTCGTGTGCCCACGACAGCGTGTCGGTGCCGATGTGGCACTGCATGTGGAGCAACGTCTTGCCCCCGACTGGGCCCATCTCTTCGATTTCCCAAGGGGCAAGTTTCGACTCACCGGCCAGCCACTGCTCGATTCGATAGAACTCCGCGCCGCTCCCTTGAGCGTGCATATGGGCAATAGCATCCCACGATTTGAGATTGTCCCGGATGCCTTCCTCGTCGTCAGTAGGAGGGGGTGCCGGCCTCCAAGTCATGCGCTCTCGTCGAGAGAGTTCGGTGAAATTCTATCGGTCGGACTGGAATCAGTCATTCCTCGATCTTGATTCCTTGTGCGTGATTCAACACCTAGTGTCTACGGCGTCGTTCGCCTCAGTGTGGTGGAGCATGAAAATCTAATGGAAAACCCGGAGCAGGGTTGAAGGAGGTCCCGCCATTGGCGAGCCCGTGGACGACGGAGTACACAATGTGATAATCATCGGTTCAGGTCCGGCTGGTTACACGGCTGGTCTGTACGCTGCGCGCGCTATGCTGGACCCGCTGATGTTCGCCGGCTACATGTCCGGAGGGCAGCTGATGTTAACCTCGGATGTCGAGAACTTTCCTGGATACCCCTCTGGAATTGGCGGACCCGATATGATGGTTCACATGCGCGAGCAGGCTGAGCGCTTCGGACTCGAGATACAGGACAAGAATGTCGAGAGAGTTGACTTCTCGGAGCGGCCCTTCGGCATATGGGTAGAGGGTGAGGAGTATCGTACCGAGTCCGTAATCATCTGCACCGGCGCGGAGGCCATTTGGCTCGGCGTGGAAGGAGAGGAGGCGCAGAAGGGCAGGGGCATCTCGACATGCGCGACTTGCGACGGCGCCTTCTTCCGAGACCAAGAGGTCATTGTAGTGGGAGGAGGTGACTCCGCGATGGAGGAAGCGACTTTCCTGACCAGATTCGCTAGTAAGGTCACCATAATCCACCGGCGCGAAGGATTCAGGGCCTCGAAGGTGATGTACGAGCGGGCTGTGAGTCATCCGAAGATCGACATTATGACTCATAGACATATCAAGAGGTGGCTCTCTGACGAGAACGGCCTCAGCGGGGCAATCCTCGAGGACCCTCGGGATGGAAGTGAGCAAGAAATCGCTTGCACCGGGGCGTTCATCGCCATCGGACACAAGCCAATGACTGGTTTCCTAGATGGCGAAGTTGAGATGGATGAATCGGGCTACATACTGCACTCTGAACACACGATGACGAGTACCCCAGGTGTGTTCGCAGCTGGAGACGTGGTGGACAAGCGCTACCGGCAGGCCATCACCGCCGCGGGCATGGGGTGTCAAGCGGCAATGGATGTCGAGAAGTGGCTAGAAGAGCAGCATTGAGGCGCTGACTTGGGTCCGCCTTTCTGAATGTGTTCCGATGGTAGCAGGTGTTTGCAGCCGAAGAGGCCATGTTGGGACGGCCTCCTCGTAGAGCCGTGTCTGATGAGCAGAGTGTGCGCTACGCGAGGCATTTGACCCTCCCGGAGGTCGGCCCAGAAGGGCAGAGGCTCCTGAATGAGGCCTCAATCCTAGTAGTAGGAGCCGGAGGACTGGGCTCTCCGGCTCTGCTGTACCTAGCAGCCGCTGGAATAGGTAGGATAGGAATCATTGACGACGACTCGGTCGACCTCTCAAACCTGCAGCGGCAGGTTCTGCACGGTACATCCGCGGTCGGTGAGGCGAAGGTGGTTTCTGCTGAGCGTCGCCTAAGTGATCTAAATCCTGAAGTCACAATCGAAGCGTATGAGGCGAGGCTTGGAGTCGACAACGCCCTCGATTTGATTGGTGACTTTGATCTCGTCATCGACGGCTCTGACAACTTCTCAACGAGGTACCTCATTAGTGACGCCTGCGAAATACTGGGCAAGCCCTGGGTGTTCGGCAGCATCCACAGATTCGAGGGTCAAGTCACCACCTTCAATCTCGACGGGGGGCCTAACTACCGCGACCTGTTTCCCAAGACCCCCCCAACGGAGCTAGCACCAAACTGCGCTGAGGCGGGCGTACTAGGAGTCCTGCCGGGAATCGTCGGCTCGATACAGGCCACTGAGGCGATCAAGATTATTCTAGGAGTTGGTGAGCCGCTCAGCGGCAGACTGCTGGTCATAGATACCCTCGGTATGGGGATGCGTTCACTCTCGTACTCGCACGACCCGTCCCGAGCGACGGTGACCGACCTCTCCGATTATGCAATAGAGTGCTCAAACCCAGCAGACGCCATCGAAGAGTCGCAGCGCGAGATGCTCGAAATCAATCCGGTCGATTACGTCGAGAGAGTTGGCCAGGGATGGTCGCCGTTCCTACTAGACGTCAGGAGGATGGATGAGGAGAGAATTGTCTCGCTAGAGGGTACCTCGTTGCGCATCCAGCACAACTTAGTCCCGCAACGAGTCGAAGAGGTCCCTCACGACCGTGACGTGGTAATCTACTGCAGAATTGGAAGCAGGTCGGCTGCTGTGGCGCACTTCCTAATAGCTTCGAGAAGCCATGAGGGATATGTGTACAACCTAACACGGTTGACTCCAGTATAATAAAATATTAATTGTGGTAAGTACTAGTTGAAACTAACATTTTTTTGTGGTATTAAGTATAAATATACTACTGATATTCGTCGAATTTCATAAAATTAACTCATTTGTGGTTTTCAACCGTTCAGCACAGCGAAGATTTGTTGTATTAGTTCCCTCTCGGAGCATTATGGCAATCATTCGCCAAGGGGTATGGAAATGCCCGTCATGCGAGCGACATCAGGTATGGAGGACGCGAGGGGAGACAGCGCGCTTGGATAGGAGGTGTCAACACTGCGGCAACAGAGTCAGGGCCACCCTGAATAGATCTTCCAGCGGCCAAGGGAGGCACCGCAATGTGCAAATCTGGGAGAGAGAAGCTTCGCTCGATCCTAGGGAACTAGCGATTGAGGCCGAACGCAGAGACGGTGTAATCAATAAGTTGGAAGAGGGTATTGGCTCCGTCAGTTCGTCCCCCTCAGAGGAAGTTTCCCAAAGTGATCTTTCGGTAATCTGGGGAGCAGGATGGGAGCCAGCCCACGCCCTCGAGTTCTCCAAGCCCCTGCAATCCGAGGCAGCCAGAGCGGAACTGCTCAGGTTCTTCGCAGAGAGACACGATGGACATCTGGTCGCAGTCGCCACCTGTTGGGACGGAATGGGCGCCCCGGACTCGTTCGAAGGGGAATCTTTTCACCGGTTCTCTAAGGAGTTTGTTGGGGCTTTTGGAGAATCTCTCCTAGATCGTCTGCTCTCGCCTGAGCTAAGTTCCGTACACTCTACAGAGGTGATTCCGAGGAGAACTGCAGATATCCATCTAAAACGCCGCACTGCTAGACTATTGGCCGACACCGCACTGTGCCTCAGAAGGATTGCTCACTACTCCTCCATCACCCTTGAACAGCGCATGGATTGGCAGAAGATGATGACTCGGACGAGGGCCGTTGACGAGCATCTAAAGGACTTGTTTGCAAATGGTATCGAGACTCCCGATGGAGGAAGTTTTGGAGGCAAGGGCTTCCGCTCGACGTGGCAGGAGGGGATAGTCGCCTGTGCCAGTGCAATGCGCAGGGCCGTCGACATCTCCACTGACGAGCGGCATCGTGCTGACGTGATTGCCCCAATGATTCGCGATGTTGGCCTGGCTATTGCCATGGGGCAGACTGCGTTAGAGGTCTTCTCCTCCCAAATGGGCAAGTCTGGATCATACATGAACGGCGGACACGAGGGCGCGGGGGGAAGAGATCTTCACATCGGCAACTGGGACAAGGGGATTCTTCCTCCAGCCGCTCCACTGCCAATCGCCAGTGCCACAACAACAGGAGTGGCTCTGGCCGCATCCAGACTCTCAATAGACCGTTTTCATCTCGCCCCAGTAGGTGAGGGATGCAGTAGCAGTGGTGAGTTCTGGGAGGCCATGAACCTCGCCGGAGTAAGGGGTCTACCGATATCATTCATGATTCAGAACAACCAGATAGCACTCGACACTTTCGTCACCGGCCAGTCAGGGGTCGAGACATTTGGTGACAAGGGCCATGCCATGGGGATACCTGCATGGACCATTGATGGCTCTGATCCCGGGCTGTTCTACGCATCGACCGCAGTAGCGAGGGAATTCGCTCTGGACGGTTGTGGATCCACCCTGATTCACGTTGAGACGATGCGTGGGTGCGGCCATGCTCACCACCATGACGACCTGTACCTCGGGGCTGCTTCGGGCAACCCGCCCGGATACGTCGACAGAGGGTTGCTGACATACTGGGCTGAGAAGGACCCAGTTCCAAACCACAGGGAGTTGCTGGTCCAAACGGGCTGCGACGAGCAGACACTGGATGCCATGGAGTCCGAGGAGCAGGCCAAGGTGGATGAGGCTCGTGAGGAGATGGAGGGAATGCCCTGGCCCGAAGGTTACACAGTGACAAAGGGGATTACGAGTCTGCATGACGCCGCCAGCCACACTGAGCAGTACGAGAGGTTTGAGCATGAGGTCGAACTCACCGAGTGCCCTCTGGAACTAGGAGAGGGGGCTTTGGAGTTCTCTGACGCGTCCAACGCCAGAACCTACAGCAGAGCCATTCAGGATGCCATGGCCTCAATAGCCGACAAGCACGGTGACCGGGTCGTCTTCATGGGAGAGGACATGGAGGTCGCCGGCGCCTTCGGACTGAATCTACCCCTGAAAGCTAGGGGGCACTCGGACAAGCTTCTCGACATGCCCCTGTCCGAGTCGGTGATAGTCCACTCAGCAATTGGTGCCGCTCTCGGAGGGTTGCGACCGGTGGCTGAAATTCAATTCGGTGGCTTCGCGGCGCTGGCGATGAACGCACTGGTCAACAACGCTGCCCAACTGCGTTGGCGCTGGGGCGCGGAAGTTCCGGTCACAGTGCGTATCCCACTAGGAGGGAAGACTCGCAGTGGACCGTTTCATGCTAATATGATTGAATCATGGTTCATCAACGACCCAGGGCTGGTAATTGTATTCCCGAGCACCCCTCAAGACGCCTACGACCTCCTAATCGAATCGCATGAACTGAATGACCCAGTGATTTTCCTTGAGCACATAGGGCTCTACGGGCTCAGAGGAGGCCTGACTGGTTGGGGAGAATCAATCAGCCAATTGGTGGACAAAGATGCTGTTCACGACCGTCTCGCTGCAGGAGAGAGTTCACTTGGGAAGGCGCGTGTAGTAAGAGGAGGCAGGGACCTTACCATTGTCACATGGGGCGCGATGGTGCACGTTGCCATGAGGGCCGCCTCGGAGGCCTCTAGGCGCGGCGTGGAGGTTGAGGTAGTAGATCTGAGAACCATCTCTCCTTTCGATGCACAGACCTGCGTGGAATCAGTCAGGAGAACTGGTCGACTGCTGGTCCTACAAGAAGCCCAATGGACAGGGGGGTTGGGAAACACCGTCAGCAGTCGCATTATGGAAGAGGCGTTCTGGTGCCTTGAGAGCCCCCCGGTGGTAATCGGCGCTCTCGACACTCCGGTGCCGTTCTCACCCCCTCTGGAGGATCACACGGTTCCGACAGCCGAACTTGTCTCTAGGCACATCGACAGGATGTGCTTGTGAGTCCCCTCTGCTGCCCTACCAAATGGTCATGAGCGAAGTAACGCCCGGCGAGTCAAATGACTACTCTGAGTATGGCCGATGGTCCCCTAGTATTGCTGGGTTTCGTGCTACTGATGCTCGGAGGGGAGCTTGTGGTCCAAGGAGCCATTACGGTTGCTGGCAGACTGCGGGTGCCGCCCCTCTTGGTAGGTTTCACCATCGTCGCCATCGGGACCTCGTTACCCGAACTGGCTGTAGTCCTCGAAGCGGTTAACGAGGGGACTCATGAAATCGCCGTTGGGGGTGTGCTGGGCTCAAACGTTGCCAATGTGATGCTGGTTTTAGGCACAGCGTCCCTGCTTGGAGCCGCGTCGGATCCGGGACAGGGGGTACGCCGTGATGCTGTAGCGGTGGCAGCGGCTACGGCAATACTGCTTGCTGCAGTTCTAATTGGTGGAATCGCATGGCAGTTCGGCATCCTAATGCTGCTAGGCCTCGCTGCCTACTACTCCTATTCCTACCGTGCTTCTAAGGCAGAGGGGACTGATATCGAGGACAGTGACACGTGGCTCCCCGACTACATCCTGCTCGCCATTCCAGTGACGGCGGTAGGTGGGTACATGATATGGACAGGGGCAGAGATGCTGGTAGAAGGCGCCACTGGACTAGCGGGCGATTACGGCATCTCCGAGTCCGTCATCGGGCTCTCTGTCGTAGCCCTAGGGACATCTCTCCCGGAGCTCGCTGTTACCATTGTAGCTGGCCTCCGCGGCCAGGGTGGTGTCGCTGTGGGCAACGTACTCGGATCCAACGTCATCAACATCATGGGCATACTAGGTGTCGCCGCAACCTACTCTGGAGGCCTCATAATCGCCCCCGAATTCGCCGCGAGAGACATCTGGGTGGTCGTTCTGACCTCTGGCTTCATCGTGGCCATGTTACTAGACGAACGCCATATTGGAAAGCGAGTCGGGGCGGCTATGGTAGGTGGCTATCTGGCTTACATGGCTATGCTATACCTCTAGACTGTATGGCGTATTGAGGTGCGAACCGCTAAGGCCGGGACCCCGGTCCTAGGGCCATGGTAGACTTCAGCCTGTCAGAGGAGCAGGCTATGCTTCAGGAGATGGCGCACGAGTTTGCTGCAGCAGAGGTGCAGCCGAACGCAGCGAAGTGGGATCGTGACAGTAACTTCCCACGCGAAGCCATCAGAAAGGCGCACGAACTTGGTCTGCTCACGGTCAAGATACCTGAGGAGTACGGCGGCTACGGGATGGGTTCGTTCGAAGAAGTTCTCATCTGCGAGGAGCTTGGCTGGGGCGACCCGGGTTTTGCCACCGCATCGGGTAGCACGATGTTGGCCTCGTACCCCTTGATCACTGGCGGTACCGAGGATCAGAAGCAGCGCTACCTGTCCAAAGTAGCGGACGGCTGCATCGCATCATATTGTGTCACTGAGCCGGACGCGGGAAGCGATGTCCAGTCAATCTCCACCCAAGCGATTCGCGATGGTGATGACTATGTCATCAACGGCAGTAAGATGTGGATTACAGGTGCTGGGCACGCTGACTGGTTCTTCGTGCTGGCATATACCGACAAGAAAGCAGGATACAAGGGTATGAGTGGCTTCATCGTCGACGCTGACAGCTCTGGAGTAGTACTTGGAAAGAAGGAGGAGAACATGGGGCAGCGCTGCTCGGACACTAGGTCGGTTGACTTCAACGATGTCCGGGTGCCTGCGGAGAACCTCATCGGCGGAGAGGAGAACGGAGGATGGATGAACGCAATGAAGGCGTTTGATCTGTCTAGACCTACGATATCCGCGCATGCAGTTGGTAATGCACGCGGTGCCATGGAAGAGGCGCTACAGTACGCCAACGAGCGAAGTACCTTCGGCAAGCCAATCTACCGTCATCAAGCGATTTCGTTCATGATTGCAGACATGGCTACCAAGGTCGAGGCTGCGAGACTACTGACCTGGAGGGCGGCGAAGAAGGCAGACTCAGGAGAGCGTAACACCCTCGAGGCTGCTCACGCCAAGCGCTTCTCCGCCGACATAGCGATGGAAGTCACCACCGATGCTGTGCAGGTCTTCGGTGGGTACGGCTACTCAGAGGAATATCCAGTAGCTCGAAGGATGCGCGGAGCGAAGGTAGTCCAGATTTTCGAGGGTTCCAGTCAGATTCAGCGCCTCATCATCAGCCGAGAGATGCTGAGCGACTCTTGAAGGTGGTCACATGGCCGGCGACATCGGCTGCGTGGTTCTCGCAGCCGGGTCTAGTGAACGCCTCGGTCAGCCTAAGGCTCTAGTCAAAGTCGGAGAGGGCAACCTAGTCGGGTGGCTGGTAAGCAGATTGCGGGCTAAGGGCCTCGAGCCGCTGGTGGTCACGAACGAGGACATAATCGAAGAAGTGACGAATTCAGTAGATTGCAGAGTAATCATCAATCCCGAACCAGGAGCAGGCAGGACAGGGACTCTACAGATTGGAATCAGTCACTTAGAATCTGACATCAGACAGAGAATCCTAGTCGTACCCGTGGACCGCCCGGGATTCTCAGACTCGACCCTAGAAGCTCTGATTTCCTCGGCAGACACCAGTTGCCCTACCAAGGGAGGCAAAGGGGGCCATCCGATACTGCTGTCCGCAGAGGATGTTGCTAGAGTCATTCAATCCCCTCCATCCACCTCGCTGCGCGATCTGATAGACCCGCGCCGCATCGAAGTCGCTGATTCCCACCTGCACCTGAATGTGGATCGACAAGAAGACCTTGGCTGGCTTGCTGATGCCTTCTCAGGGCTGTGAGAAACACCTTATCAACACCCTCAGTCTCGAACGGACTGATGGACATCATAGGGTTCATGGAAGGATACGGGCCGGTTCAACAGGCACTGATAGCGGGACTTTTCACCTGGTTCATGACTGCCGCTGGAGCGGCTCTAGTGATTTTCTTCAAAGAGCTCGACAGAAAAGTCCTCGATGTTATGCTCGGTTTCGCCGCTGGGGTGATGATAGCTGCCAGTTTCTGGTCGCTGCTCTCACCTGCCCTCGAGATGTCAGAAGGGAAAGACCTGCCAGTCTGGTTCCCTGCCCTAGTAGGATTTCTTCTGGGAGGTGCGTGCATGCGGCTGATTGACATGTTCCTACCTCACCTGCACCCCGGTGCCCCTCCTGAAGAAGCCGAAGGAGTGGAAAACACCTGGCGGAGAAGCATGCTGCTGGTCTCGGCCATCACGCTGCACAACATCCCTGAGGGGCTGGCTGTTGGTGTCGCCTTCGGAGCTGCGGCATCGGGATTCGAAGGTGCTACAGTGGGTGCTGCCATCGCATTGGCTATCGGAATAGGGATTCAGAATTTCCCGGAAGGTGCAGCCGTCTCACTACCTCTTCGACGAGAGGGCCTGTCCCGAAGGGACAGTTTCCTCTGGGGCCAACTGTCGGCTACAGTCGAGCCAGTGGCAGCCGTTTTGGGTGCTGCGCTGGTGATTGCAGCTACACCAATCCTACCCTATGCACTGGCCTTCGCCGCCGGTGCAATGATTTTCGTCGTGGTTGAGGAGCTGGTCCCTGAGGCCCATCGTGGAGGAAACGGAGATATCGCGACTATGGGAGTGATGGTCGGTTTCGCCGTGATGATGGTCCTCGATGTCGCCTTCGCCTAGACTAGCGCAATCACAAAGGCGGACGACCCGCTCTCAGGGACATGACCCGCGCCGTGCTAACCTGGGTTCTCGAGAGGCTGGAGCGTGGCGAGAGCGTGGCAATGGCATCGGTAATCGAAGCTAGCGGCAGCGTGCCCGGGAAGCCAGGATCTAGGCTGGCGCTGACGTTGAGCGGGGCCAGATTCGGGACTATCGGTGGGGCCGGCCTGGAGCTGAAGGTCGAGAACGCGCTGAAGAGGATGCTTAACGGAGGTCGTCAGGAGGTTCGCGAGAAAGGTGGCAAGGTCGAGACATTCGTCCTCTACAAGGATGCGAAGGGAGAAGAGGCGACCCCGCTTGACAGCCTGTGCGGGGGCCGCGTCACAGTCGCGATGGAGGTCATGGATCCAATGCCACACATACTCATCGCGGGCGGAGGCCATGTAGGCCGCGCAGTTGCCATCGTCTGCGATACTCTAGGTTGGTCGCACAGTGTCTTTGACGTACGCGCTGAGTATGCTGAAGCGGACCGTTACCCATTCGCGAGCGAGTTGTACAGCGGTTTAGTGTCTGAGTTCCTCGGAAACGAGGACTCAGACTCCATGGTCAGATTCTCGGATGTCCTGCTGCTGGGGCATGACTGGGCAACCGACCAAGAGATGCTGCTCGGTTTACTGGACAGACTCGAGTCTGGCTCGCGACCTAGAATTGGCGCCATAGGCTCAACTGTGAAGTGGAACTCCTTCAGGGATTCTGCCATAGCCGCAGGAGTCCCAAAGGAGTCGGTGGACTCGGTCAGATGTCCGATTGGGCTCGATATCGGAGCGGACTCGCCAGAAGAAATTGCAGTGGCGGTGTGCGCCGAGATAATGGCTCTTGAGAAGCAATCGGAGTCACTCGACTAATTCCGC